>NZ_JBSFEP010000012.1:0-1300 GCF_053594495.1 Streptomyces sp. NPDC001920 | reverse complement strand
ACCGCCGCGGCCGTCACCGAGCCGGACGCGGGCGAGGCCACCGAGGCCAAGCCCAAGGCCCGCCGCACCCGCAAGACGGTGGCGTCCTCCGCTCCGGCCGCGGACATCCCGGCCCAGGCCACGCAGGAACCCGCGGCCACGCAGGCGCCCGCGCCGCGCCGCCGCACCCGCAAGGCCACGGTCGCCGCGGAGCCCGCGGAGAGCTGATCGCCGTACGACGGCCCGGTCCCATCCGAGATGGGGCCGGGCCGTCGGCATTCCGCGCCCCACCCGCTACCCTCCCCCCGTGACCACCGAACCCGTCTTCACCCCGCCTCCGAACGCCCGCGCCTACCCCCTGCACACCTCCCGTGGCGCCTTCGCGGTGGTCGACCATCCCGTCGCCCCCGGCGTCGAGCCCCGCGGCATCGCCCTGCTGCTCCCCGGGTTCACGGGCAGCAAGGAGGACTTCACGCTGATGCACGAGTCGCTCGGGGCCCGCGGCTACCGCACGGTCGCCGTCGACGGACGCGGGCAGCACGAGTCGGACGGACCCGAGGACGACGAATCCGCGTACGCGCGTGAGGAACTGGCCAAGGACGTCCTCGCCCAGGCAGCGGCCCTCGACGCCGGTGACGTCCCCCTGCACCTCCTCGGTCACTCACTCGGCGGTCAGATCGCCCGCGCCGCCGTCCTGCTGGACCACGCCCCGTTCCGCTCGCTGACCCTCATGGCGTCGGGCCCGGCCCAGATCTCCGACTCCCAGCAGCAGCGCGTGAAGCTCCTGCGGGACGCGCTCGGGGTGATGACGATGGCGGAGACCTGGGAGGCGATCCTCGCCATGGGACCGCCCGAGGAGGTCGGCGGACCGGCGCGCGGCATCGGCGGACTGGAGTTGCTGCGCCGCCGCTGGCTCGGCACGAAGCCCGCGCAACTCCTCGCGACGGGGCGGCAGTTGACCACGGAACCGGACCGCGTCGACGAACTCGCCGCGCTCCCGCTGCCGTTCCACGTCCTGTCCGGCGCCAGCGACGACACCTGGCCGGTCCCCGTCCTCGACGACATGGCGGCCCGGCTCAAGGCGCGCCGCACGATCATTCCCGGCGCCGAGCACTCCCCCAACGCCGACCAGCCCCTGCTCACCGCGCGGGCCGTGGCCGACTTCTGGGACGGGATCGACGGGAGCGACCCTGCGGACGGCTTCGCCGGAGGACCGCGGGCGGGCGCCTAGGTCGTGTCCGCAAAGTCCCGCCTGCCCCGCGACGCCTGGCACGCACTCTCGCCGCACCGGGCGAAAGCCCACGTACAACCAGTACGAGGG
>NZ_JBSFEP010000011.1:0-343107 GCF_053594495.1 Streptomyces sp. NPDC001920 | reverse complement strand
GCCCTCGTACTGGTTGTACGTGGGCTTTCGCCCGGTGCGGCGAGAGTGCGTGCCAGGCGTCGCGGGGCAGGCGGGACTTTGCGGACACGACCTAGTGGCTCAGGAACTCCCCGTCCACGTACACCCACGCCCCCTCCACCCGCTCGAACCGGCTCCGCTCATGCAGCGACCCGCCCCGGAACGAGGCCCGGAAGGTCACGGTCCCGGTGCTGTGGAACGCCGAACCGTCCGTCGTCCCGAGGATCTCCAGCCCCGTCCACCGCATCCCCGGATCGAGGTCCAGCCGGGCCGGGCGGGTCCGCGGATGCCAGGTCCGCACCAGATACGCCGCATCGCCCTTGACGAAGGCGCTGTACCGGGACCGCATCAGCGCCTCGGCCGTCGGCGCGGGGGCCCCCGAGTGGTAGCGGCCGCAGCACCCCTCGTAGGGCCCGGGCAGGCCGCACGGGCAGGCGCCGCCGTTCGTCGGCGCGGAAGCGGAGCGGCTGGCGGAACGGGCGGGACGTCGGGACATGACCACCATTGTGCCGGTACCGGGACGCGTGCCGGAGGCCGCCGTCGTCACCGTGCCGCCCCGGTGCGTTCGCGCGGTCCCCGCGGCTACCGCCGCCCGCCGCGTTCCCGCGGCTACCCGCCGCCCGCCGCGAACTGCGCGACGAGATCCCGCAACGGCCGCGCCGCCTGCTCGGGAGCGAGCCGGGTGTCGATGCCCAGGACCTTGATGGTTCCCAGGTGGGCATGCGGCCCGTCGATGCGTACGGTCCGGCTCGTGGCGCCCTCCGGCCCGGGATGGACGATGGCGGCGAACGGGGCGTCGGGTGTGGTGTATCCGGCGATGTACGTGAGCAGTTGATGCCGGTTCTCGGCGCTGATGTGCTTCCCGTCGTAACCGATGTACTTGGCGTCGATGGGCAGGTAGCGGGCCGTGGGGCTCTCGAAGCGCAGCAGCACGTCGGGCTTGAACGGCTGGCGGTAGGGGCCGTGCTCGTCGCTCGTCCTGATGGCCCGGCCGTCGGTGACGTCCACTCTCCGGCCGCCGAACTCGGCCGCCGCCCCTGCGGCCATCCGCCGCACGACGCGTTCCCAGAGCAGGTCCATCCCCAGCAGCAGACTCTTCGAGGGCAACCCCCGGTCGGTCAGCAGGTCGGTGACACCACCACCGCCCAGCACCAGTCGTGCCCAGGTGTGCGCGGCGCGGTAACGGGAGTTGAGCCGGGTGTACCGGGCACGAGCCATCAGGCCCGACGCCTTCACCTCCGGCCGGGGCCGGGGGAAGTGCTCGGCCAGGTCCCGCAGTGCCCGAGCCAGTCCGGCATCGCTCGCCAGCGGGATCGCCGCGTGCAGTGCGGCGCCGCAGATCAGATTCTCCCACGTGCCCAGGTGCCGTTCGAACGTCCGCACGTGCAGCCGGTCGACGGCACCGTACCGACGGGACAGCTGCGTGCGCAGGTCCAACTGGCCGCGCAGCACGGGCTGCTCCTGCTCCGTCCGTACGTACTCGCGCCGCAATCCCTCGTCCAGCAGCGCCCGGCATTCGGTGAGCAGGGCGTGCGGGACGACGCTCGCGTAGCCGGCCTTGCCCGTCAGCCACGTGCGCGGCGTCTGGTCGTGGGGCACGGGGACGTCCTGCGCGTAGCAGAGCCAGGAGATCAACCGGGCACCGGAGATGGTCATCTTCGGCGCGATGATCAGGCGTACGCGCTCCAGCCTGAGGATCCCCACCGTGGATCTGGCCTTCACGTTCCACCCGGCCGGGGTCCGCTGGAGTCGGAGCCGGTTGCCGTCGACGAGCGGAGCGAGGACCCGGCGATCCGCCTCGGTGAGCTCGTCCGGCTCCAGCTGGGCGGACTCGTGTTCATCGAGCACGACGTCCCGGAGCCCGAACCGGCGCTCACCGCTCGACGGCATCGTCCGGCTCCGCGAACTCGGCGGCGAGCGCGTTGGGCAGATCCTGGGGCGGCACTCGGGCCACGCGGCCGGTCTCCGGATCCACAAGGCTGCCCAGGACGGCCCGCAACGGCTCGGGCCTGCCCATGCCGTGATCCTCGATCTGCGGCACGATGTCGTGGTAGAAAGCCGCGCTGAGTTCCTCCTCGGAACTGACGGGACGGTCCTCCCGCAGCAGGAACGCCTGACCGATCTGATGGTCGGGACCGAACTCCCGGGCGAGGCGGGCGTTCAGCCCGGCGAGGAACACCGCGAGATCGAGCGCACCCACCGAACCCTCGACCGAGTCCAGGTCGGGCGGTACCTCAAGGAACGCGAAGCGCCGCCGGATCGCCGCGTCCAGGTGGCCGATGCTGCGGTCGGCGGTGTTCATGGTGCCGATGATCCGCACGTTGGACGGGATGGCGGCCTGGCGCCCGCTGATGGGCAGCGTCACCGGGATGCACCGCTTGTCGGTCTCCAGCAGCGTGACGAGCTCGCCCAGAATGCGCGGCAGGTCACCCCGGTTGATCTCGTCGATGATCAGCAGGAACGTCCGGTCGGGAGCCTTCTCGGCCGCCGCGCAGATCCGCAGGAAGATCCCCTCACGCCACTTGAGGTTCAGGCCGGCCTGGTCGGCGCTCGGTTCGGGCTTGTACCCCTCCACGAAGTCCTCGTACGCGTACGAAGGATGGAAGGTCACCATGGACACACCCGTCGGTTCCGAGGCACCGGGAGCGGGCAGCAAGCCGGCCAGCACGGACGCGCGTTCGGCAGGCGGCGCGTCGATGGCGTCCGCCCGCTCGGCCAGCGCCAGCGCGACACTGAGGGCCAACCTGGTCTTGCCGGTGCCGGGCGGGCCGAAGAGGATCACCTGGCCCTTGTGCTTCAGTGCGTCGATGACGTCCTGGACCGCACCGGGAACCTCCACCGGCACGGGAGAGGTGACCTCGCGTCCGTCCCGGATGCGCCGCAGCAGCTTCTCCGGAACCTTCGCGAACGTCGGCTGCCAGGCGTTCTCGGGCGCCTCGAAGACCTGGGCATAACTCTCGTCCCAGGCCACGGGCACCTTGTGCCGGTACTCGGCGTACTCCTCGTCGTAGGTGTAACCGCCGGTGACCTCGCCCAGCGCGAGGACTTCCGACTTGCCGCGGTTGGCGACGACGCGGTCACCGGGTTCCAGATCGCGGTAGGCCAGCAGCTGCCGGGCGAGCCGCAGATTGCCGCCGGCCGACTGCGGCCAGACGCTGTCCAGCGCCCGTTTGAGGTCGGTGTCGCTCTCGTACTCGCCGAGATCACCGATCTCGTCCCACCCGACCCGGATGTGCTGACCCGCCCGGCACTCCTGCCACAGGCGGGCCCCCGGCCCCGGAGCGATCTTCAGGGTCTCGCGCCGCCGCGGCTTCGGGGAGAACTCCCCGTACAGGAAACGCATCACCTCCAGCGGGTGCCAGCCCTCGAACTCGGGCCTGCGGCGTACCAGCGCGAGGAGATCCCGGTTGGCTTGCCAGGAGCGGACGCTGCCGTAGGCCTGGTGGCCGGTCTCCCCGAGCAGCTCGGTGAAGTGCCGGATGTGGGACGCCGAGTAGATGGGCAGGAAGTCCTCGGGGAAATAGGTGGCCAGCGTCTTGGTGACCAGCGCCTGCCCGTACGACAGCGTCTCCAGGTCGTCGATGGCGCGGAAGTCCCCGCCCCGTACGGCCACGAACGCGGCCACGAACTCGCCGCGCACCCGTTGCCACGCCTCGTCGACGCTCGTCTTCTGCAGCGGCGCCGGCAGCCGCCACTCACCGGTGCGCCGACTGCGGAAGATGATGTGCTTCGCCGCACTGCCGCCCCGGATGCTGCCGAGGGGGTCGCTCCCGTACTCCATCAACCAGCAGAACGGCCGGCCGGCGGCCGGGGCGTGAACCGTGCCGAGCGCGTAGCGGTGCAGAGGCAGAGTCGGCCAGTCCCCGAGCGGGAAGCTCTCGACGACCTGCTGACGCGACCGCTCGGCCCGTATCAGTGCGTCTGCCGTCGCCGTCCGGTCGAAGGTCCGGGCCGCCTGTTCCACAGTCCTGTCGTGTGCCACCGGTTCATGATCCACGCAAGGGCGGAGGCGGTGCAGGGAAACCGGGGAAAAGCCGAGGGCCCCTGATGAACAGGGGCCCTCACTGGTGTCCGAGGGGGGACTTGAACCCCCACGCCCGATAAAGGGCACTAGCACCTCAAGCTAGCGCGTCTGCCATTCCGCCACCCGGACAAGGTGTCTGTCGTGCGGGGTTTCCCTCGCGGCGACGGAGGAAACATTACCAGGCTTTCGAGGGGGGCCCGATCACCCCCCGTCGTGGCGTGAACGGCATGTGACGGGACGCGGCCGGTCTTGGGCGGCGACGGGGGGAGAGGCAGGATGAGGGGGAACCACCAGCAGCGACAGCGTGGGAGGAAGCAGCGTGAGCGACACGGACACGGCCAGGGGCGTCACCGGCGAGGACGAGGTCGTGGACCTCTGCCGCGAGCTGATCCGGATCGACACCAGCAACTACGGCGACCACTCGGGTCCCGGTGAGCGCAAGGCGGCCGAGTACGTCGCCGAGAAGCTCGCGGAGGTGGGCCTGGAGCCGAAGATCTTCGAGTCGCATCCGGGCCGGGCCTCCACCGTGGCGCGGATCGAGGGCGAGGACCCGTCCCGGCCGGCGCTGCTCATCCACGGGCACACCGACGTCGTCCCGGCCAACGCCGACGACTGGACCCACCACCCCTTCTCCGGCGAGGTGGCGGACGGGTGCGTGTGGGGGCGCGGGGCCGTCGACATGAAGGACATGGACGCGATGACCCTGGCGGTCGTACGCGACCGGCTGCGCAGCGGACGCAGGCCGCCGCGGGACATCGTGCTCGCCTTCCTCGCCGACGAGGAGGCCGGCGGCACGTACGGCGCCCGGTTCCTCGTGGACAAGCACCCGGACCTCTTCGAGGGCGTCACCGAGGCGATCAGCGAGGTGGGCGGGTTCTCGTTCACGGTGAGCGAGGAGCGGCGGCTCTATCTGATCCAGACGGCCGAGAAGGGCATGCACTGGATGAAGCTGACCGTGGCCGGCACGGCCGGGCACGGCTCGATGATCCACCGGGACAATGCGATCACCGAGCTGTCGGAGGCCGTCGCGCGGCTCGGCCGGCACAAGTTCCCGGTGCGGGTCACCAAGACCACCCGCGCCTTCCTCGACGAACTCGGCGACGCCCTCGGCACCGAGCTCGACCCGGAGAACATGGAGGGCACCCTCGCCAAGCTCGGCGGCATCGCCAAGCTCATCGGCGCGACCCTCAGCAACACGGCCAACCCCACGCAGCTGGGCGCCGGCTACAAGGTCAACGTCATCCCGGGCGAGGCGACCGCGCACGTCGACGGCCGCTTCCTGCCCGGGTTCGAGGAGGAGTTCCTCGCCGACCTCGACCGGATCCTCGGACCGAACGTGCGGCGCGAGGACGTGCACGCCGACAAGGCCGTCGAGACGGGCTTCGACGGGGCGCTGGTGGCAGCCATGCAGTCCGCGCTGGTGGCCGAGGACCCGGCCGCCAAGGCGATCCCCTACATGCTCTCCGGAGGGACCGACGCCAAGTCCTTCGACGACCTCGGCATCCGCGGCTTCGGCTTCGCGCCCCTGAAGCTGCCTCCGGAGCTGGACTTCGCGGGCATGTTCCACGGCGTGGACGAGCGGGTGCCGGTGGAAGGGCTGCAATTCGGGGTGCGCGTGCTCGACCGCTTCATCGATGCGTCCTGAATCGACCCACTGAATCGCCCTTCACCGATTCGGCCAGGCGTACTGGCCGTGACCGGGGAGAGTGAACGCGCTCATAGGGTCGTAGCCCTATTAGTTCCTCCTCGTTACAGGTGATGCGATCAGCTACTTGAGATCGCATTGCCAACAAGGAGGAATAATGATCAAGAAGGTCGTCGCTGCTGCGGCTGCCACTGGTGGGCTGGTTCTCGCGGGCGCGGGCCTGGCCGTTGCCGACGCCGGTGCCCAGGGTGCCGCGGTGCACTCCCCGGGTGTCCTGTCGGGCAACGTGGTTCAGGTTCCGGTTCACGTCCCCGTGAACGTCTGCGGCAACACGGTCTCCGTGATCGGGCTGCTGAACCCCGCCTTCGGCAACACCTGCATCAACAAGTGACGTTGTGTCTCGCCCCGTGAACGGGGCTGAGCCCGTCGGCCCCGGAGCGCGTGCCATGCGCTCCGGGGCCGACCGGCCTTTTCGGAACGTCGGTCCCATCCGACGTCGTCATTTCGGAACAAGGTCGAAGGCAGGAAAACAGCAATGCGACAGGTCACCCGCAAGGGCCTGATGACCGTGGCGGCCGCGACCGGCGTCCTCGCCGCCGCCGCCGGCGCCGCCCACGCAACCGGCTCGGGTGCGGACGGCTCCACCTCGAACTCGCCCGGTGTGCTGTCGGGCAACACGGTGCAGGCCCCGATCCACGTCCCGGTCAACGTCTGCGGCAACACGGTCGACGTCGTCGGGGTGCTCAACCCGGCGAGCGGCAACAGCTGCGCCAACCAGGGCGGCAGCTCGGCCGGCGGCCACGGCGGCTCGGGGGCGTCGTCCGACGGACACGCCACCGACTCGCCCGGTGTCGGCTCCGGCAACCACGTCGAGGCGCCGATCCACGTGCCGGTCAACGTCTGCGGCAACAGCGTCGACGTCATCGGCATCGGCAACCCGGCCGAGGGCAACGACTGCACCAACGGCGCAGGTGGAAGCCACAACCCGCCAGGCTCGCCGGAGGAGCCGGGCAACCCCGGGAACCCGGGCAACCCCGGGAACCCCGGCGACCCCGGTGATCCGGGCGACCCCGGTGACCCGGGTGAGCCGGGCAACCCGGGTGAGCCGGGCGACCCCGGTGAGCCGGGCAACCCCGGAACCCCTGAGAACCCCGGTGACCCAGGAAGCCCCGAGAACCCCGGAACGCCGGGGAACCCGGGCGGCTCGGAGGGGAACGAGCCGGGCGCCCACTTCGTGACGCAGCCGCAGGGTGACGCGGAGCTCGCCCACACCGGAAGCGATCTGCCGCTCGGCCTCACGCTGCCGGTCGGAGCGGGCGCGCTGCTCGCGGGCGCGGTCCTCTACCGCAAGGCACGGGCTTCGGCGTAAGGACGGCCGTCGGGCCCGAACGCAGCGGGCCCCGCGTCGGCGGGGCCCGCTGCTTCTCACTTCTGCGGCTGTGCTGCCTTGCTCACCATGTGGCCCGAACCTGCCGGATGATCCGGCGGCGCAGCCGCACCTTGCGGCTTCCGTCGCGCAGCAGGCTCAGGCGGTCCAACTCCCAGTGTCCGTACTCGGCATGGTCCGTCAGCAGGCGTGCGGCGTCCTTGCGGGAGACCCCGCGAGGCACGTACACGTCGACAAATTCGTATTCCGGCATCGCATCTATTGTGCGGGCTGGGGCCCGGTACGGATAGCGTCTGCACTATGTCTGATGCTGTGCAGCCCACCGCTGCCGAGGTACGCGCCGCCGCCGAGGCGGTCAAGACCGCGCTCGACCGCCACCTGGCCGCGGTCGAAAGCCGGTCGGGTGAGGACGACCCGGCCGTCTACGAGGCTTTCAACCAGCTGGCCGCGGCCGCCGAGACCTACGACGAGCTGCTCTACGACCGCTACGACGAGGTCACGCCCTTCGAGATCCCCGGGGCGGACGACGCGCTGCCGCCGTACACCGGCCCCGAGGAACCGAACGCGCTGAGCGTGCTGATCCGCCGCGACTACGCCGTGGTGGAGCCGCAGCGGCTGATGGCGCAGGCCCAGCGGGTCGAGGCGGCGGACGACGACGAGGGGGCGGAGGCCTCGGGCACGGTCCACGGGGCGCTGAGCATCCTGTTCGGCGAGTTCGAACCGGACGAGATCGCTTCCCGGCACAAGGAGTTCGGACTGGATGAGGGCGACTCCACGCTGTGGGTGACGGCCGCGGACGAGCCGGCCGAGCCGGGGGAGTGGCTGGAGACGCCCTTCGAGGGGGTCGACCCGCAGCAGGTGGTCTGCCGTTTCGACGTCAGCACGGTGTTCGACGACGATCCGGACGACGTCGACGACGATCTGGAGGACGAACTGGACACGGAGCTGGACGAGGACGACCTCGAACCACTGGACGCGGATCGCTGACGCGAGGCGCGGCCGTGCGACGGCGGTGGTCACGGATGCTCTCCGCGACCACCGCCGTCGTCGTGTGGCCGTCCACCGACGCTCCACGCCGATCGCCGGCACGGTCAGGTCAGTCCGTCGTCGGTACCTGCGGCCTGAGCAGGACGGGGAGGCGGGTCGTGCGCGGCTTGGCCGGCACCTCGGCCACCGCTCGGGGCAGGGCCTGCTCGACGCCGTGCACCACGGACAGATGCCGCTCCGCCCGGCCGAACGCGGTGTAGACCCAGGGGCGGCTGAGAGCCTGGGCCGCGTCGCCCGGCAGCACCACGACCACCGCCGGCCACCGGCCGCCCACGGCCTGGTGCGCGGTCAGGGCCCAGCCGTGCCGTACGGACTGCTCCACCCGTTCCCTCGGTACGACCACGGTCTCGCCGGCGCAGGACAGGTGCAGTCCCTCGGCGTCCGCCTTCACCACCCGGCCCGGCAGGGTACGGCCGGGCGTGGGGGAGTAGGCGACGCGGTCACCGGGGTCGAAGCCTCCGAAGCGGCCGGGGCCGGGGTTGAGGCGTTCCTTGAGTGCGGCGTTGAGGGCGCGGGTGCCGGCGGCGCCGCCGTGACCCGGCGTGATCACCTGGGTCTCCCCGGCCGGGACGCCGATCGCGCGCGGCACCGAGTCCACGACGAGCTGCACGGTGCGGTGCACGGCCTCGCCCGCGTCCCGTACCGGCACGATCACGAGTTCCTTGCCGGGTGCCTCGACCTGGGTCAGCTCACCGATGCCGATGCCGGACACCAGCTCGCCCAGCGGGCCGGGATCGGGCCGCCGTGAGGCGATCTGCGGGCAGACCCGCGCCGCCAGCAGATCCGCGAACACCCGCCCGGGCCCGGCCGACCAGAGCACCGCCGGATCCCCGGCCAGCACCAGCCGGGCCCCGTCCGGCAACGACTCCGTGAGCAGCGCCGCCGCCTCGACGTCGAGCTGCGGCGCGTCCAGCACGACGAGCAGATCCAGGTCCAACGCACCGTCCGCGTCCCGCCCGGGTCCTTGCGCACCGGACAGGAGCCCGGCCACGGTGGCGACGTCGGGCGCGGATCCCGTCCGCCCGGGGTCCTCCGGCCCGTCGCCGAGCCCGGCCGACAGCGCCGCGAAGCGGTCCCGGCCGAGCGGGGAACAGGTGGCCGCCCAGGCCCGCAGGCCCAGCGTCCGAGCCGCGTGCAGCAGGGCCGCCGGTTCGGCCAGGGACGCCTCGCCGCCGGTGTGCAGGACCAGGCCGTGCGCCGAGACCGCGCGGATCAGGTCGGCCGCGGAGCCCCCGGCCGCCGCGGCCCGCTCCCACTCCTCGGCCGAACCGTCGTGCTTCGGCGCCGAGTTGATCAGTCGGGCCAGCCCGTCGGCGAGGCTCTCCTCCGCGAGGGCGTACCTCTCCAGGCCGACCAGGACGCGGACGGGCCGCTCCTCGTCCTCCTCCGTGTCGCCGTCACCGCGAGCGGGCGCGCCGGGCTCCTCCACAGCGTCCTGGAAGGCCAGCGCCTCGCCCTCGGCGAGGGTGTTCTGCACGGCCGCGTCGGCGTCCGGCACACCCCGCTGGGCCAGGGCCGCGGTCAGCGTCGGCAGCTCCAGCGCCGTGTGCCCGGCCAGCGCCGCCTGCTCCAGCAACCAGACGGTCACCGCCCGGCCGCGCCGCTCGTCGTCCGGTCCGCACTCCGCGCCGAGCAGCGCCCGCGCGAACCCGTCGGCCTGCTCCGGCCGTACACTGCCGACCCGCAGCAACTGCCAGGGGTCCGCCCGCAGCTGGTCGGCCGCGCCGTCACCGAGGGCCGCGGCCACCTGCGGGGCGAGCGCCTCGGGGGCGCCGCCGTCGGCCAGCGCGCGCCGAACGGACTCGACGGTCTGCGGCGCGGGGGCCGCGGCCGTCTCGGCCGGCACGGGCTCCGGCCGCCGTACCGGCTCCGGGGCGGGGCGGCGCGGCGGCTCCGGGGCCTCGAAGACGGTGGCCGCCGGCTGCGCGCCGCTCTCCACGGCCCGTACGGCGGCGAGCAGTTCGGCGGCCTTCCCGCTCAGCTTGGCCCCGCTCTCCAGGGGGCTGTGCTTCTCGGCCTTGCGCCGCTCGATCCGCTCCCGCTCGACCCGCTGAGCGGCGAGTTCGGCCTCGGCCTCGGACATCCGGGCCGCTGTGTCGCCCTCACCGTCGCCGGCGCCCGGGCCGGCCGCGGGGTCCGTGCTGTCGCCGCCTCCGTCCGCCGCCTCGGGTGCGGTCCCGTCCCCGTCGGCCGCCGCCTCGTCGGCCGTCGGTTCCCCGGCACCGCCGCCCCCGGCCACCGCAGGCGCGGTGTCCGCTCCGCCGGCGGCGTCCCGGGCCTCCCCGGCACCTCCGGCGCCCGGTGTCCCCGGCTCGGCGTTCTCCGCGGTCTCGGGCGGCTCCGTGCTCACAGCGTGCTCCAGTCGTGATCGGGATAGCGGTGCACGGGCGCAGACACGTCGTCCAGCGCCCGGCAGATCTCGTCAGGAAGACTAAGGTCCTCCACTGACAACGCCGCCGTGAGCTGCTGTGAGTTGCGCGGCCCGATGACGGGCGCCGTCACACCGGGCCGGTCCCGGACCCAGGCGAGGGCGACCTGCAGCGGGGTCACGGCCAGCCCGTCGGCGGCCGTCTGCACGGCGTCCACGATGCGGCCGGCGGTGTCGTCGAGGTACGGGGCGACGAAAGGGGCCAGATGCTCCGACGCACCCCGCGAGTCCGGGGGCGTCGCGCTGCGGTACTTGCCGGTGAGGACACCGCGGCCCAGCGGTGAGGACGGCAGCAGCCCGACGCCCAGGTCCAGCGCGGCCGGCAGCACCTCGCGCTCCACGCCGCGCTGCAGCAGCGAGTACTCCAACTGCGTGCTCGCCAGCCGGGTCCGCACGCCCGGTGCCGCGAGCTGCCAGGTCGCCGCCTTGGCCAGCTGCCAGCCGCAGAAGTTGGAGACGCCGGCGTAGCGGGCGCGCCCGCTGCTGACCGCCAGGTCCAGGGCGTGCAGGGTCTCCTCCAGCGGCGTGGACGGGTCGTAGGCGTGGATGTGCCAGACGTCCACGTGGTCCGTGCCGAGCCGGGCGAGCGAGGCGTCCAGCGCGGAGAGCAGATGGCCGCGCGAGCCGTCGAAGCGGCGATCCGGGTCGGGGACGCTGCCCGCCTTCGTCGAGATCACCAGGTCCCGGCGCGGTACCAGCCCTTCTATGAGCCGGCCGAGCAGGTACTCGGCCTCTCCGTCGCCGTACACGTCGGCCGTGTCGACGAGCGTGCCGCCCGCCTCCCAGAACGTCTTCAAGAGGTCCGCGGCGTCGTGCTCGTCGGTGTCCCGGCCCCAGGTGAGGGTGCCCAGACCGATACGGGACACGCGCAGGCCGGTGCGGCCGAGATGCCTCTGCTCCATGAACGCCGAGATTACTGGCCAGAACCTACCGTGTGGGGGCCTGTGGACGAGCAGTTTCGGGGACGGTGACCGCGGATGCCGGGGGCTGTCGGGGCGATGCCCGCCACATCGGCCTCCCCGCGGACGGCGCCCCGCGCTAAGGTCGGCCCCACAAGGGACGTTACTGATCGGTAAGGGGAATCCGCCATGCAGCTCGGGATCAACCTCGGCTACTGGGGCGCCGGAATGGACGCGGACAATCTCGCCGTCGCGCAGGAGGCCGACCGGCTGGGATACGCCGTGTGCTGGGCCGCCGAGGCGTACGGCTCGGACGCGGCCACCGTGCTCTCGTGGGTCGCCGCCCAGACCGAGCGCATCGACGTCGGCTCCGCCATTTTCCAGATCCCGGCCCGCCAGCCCGCGATGACCGCGATGACGGCCGCGACCCTGGACTCGCTCTCCGGCGGCCGCTTCCGCCTCGGCCTCGGCGTCTCCGGACCCCAGGTCTCCGAGGGCTGGTACGGGGTCAAGTTCGACAAGCCCCTGGCGCGCACGCGTGAGTACGTCGAGATCGTACGGAAGGCGATGACGCGTGAGCGCCTGTCCTACGAGGGACAGCACTGGACGCTGCCGCTGCCCGGTGGCCCCGGCAAGCCGATCAAGCTGACCGTGCACCCGCAGCGCGAGCACATCCCGCTGTACATCGCCGCCATCGGCCCGAAGAACCTGGAGCAGACCGGCGAGATCGCCGACGGCGCCCTGGTGATCTTCCCCTCCGCCGAGCACCTGGAGGAGACCACGATCCGCCATCTGCGCGCGGGCCGTGAGAAGGCCGGCAAGACCCTCGACGGGTTCGACGTCTGCCCGACGCTCCCGCTGGCCGTAGGCGAGGACAAGGACGTGGCCACGCTCGCCGACACCTTCCGTCCCTACACCGCGCTCTACGTCGGCGGCATGGGCAGCGCCAAGCAGAACTTCTACAACCAGCTCGCCCAGCGCATGGGCTTCGGGGCCGCTGCCGCCGAGGTCCAGGAGAAGTACCTGTCGGGCGACAAGCAGGGCGCCGCGGCCGCCGTCCCGCACGAGCTGATCGACCAGACCACCCTGCTCGGTTCCGTGGACCGCATCGCGGACCGGATGAAGGAGTACGCGGCGGCCGGCGTCACCACTCTCAGCCTGGCGCCGGCCGGCTTCACGCTCGACGAGCGCCTCGCCTCGCTCCGCGCCGGCACCGAGGCCCTGGAGCGCGCCGGACTCGCGTGACACGGACCGCGTCGGGTACGACGTACCACCCGCGGAGGTTTCTGCGGCCGTGGTGGGGGCTCGGGGGTCTTCCCCGCCACGGCCGTCACGCAGAACAACGCGCGCGTGCCCACGCGGTTACGCCCCCTTCGTACCCCGAGGGTCATTCGTTCGGCGGAGTTGTCGGACACAACTGTTGCAGCACCCATCTCGCCGCATTTGACTCGTTCTTTGCGGAATCCTGCGGAGCCCGCGGAATCCTGCGTCCTGCAGAGAGGTGCCCACACGATGCTTTCGGCCAAGAGTCTGTTCCAGGAGATCCTCGACGACGACGAGTCCTTCCGCCTGTTCTGCTCCATCGCGGCCAGCGGCGAGTCCCAGGGCGGCTGGGAGAACGCGCGCATCGCCGCGCTCGTCCCGGAGAGCGCACGCGGCCTCGCACCCAAGATCACCCGGCACGGGGCGGACGAGGACAAGCACGGGCGGATCTTCAACGCCCTGCTGAAGAAGCGCGGGCTCGAACCCGTCGCCGTCCCGCCCGAGACCGACTACACGATGCTGCTGGAGAAGCACGGCATCGGGCTCGCCCACGACAAGCTCAAGGGCGACGAACCGCTCACCGTCCAGGACATCGTCACCTACCTCTCGCACAGCAGGGTCACCGAACAGCGGGCCTCCGAGCAGATGGAACTGCTGCGCAGACACTTCTCCGACCACCCCGACCTCGGACGCGCGGTCAGGATGATCTCGGCCGACGAGGACAACCACCTCGCCTACTGCCACGAGGAACTCCTGCGCTTCGCGGCCCAGGGGCACGGCCGGGCCATCCAGCGGACACTGCGCGAGTGCGCGCTCGCCGAGATCCGGATCTACCGTGACGTCAGCCTCGCCGTCATGGACCACATGGGCCGCCTCCTCGGCTGGTCCCGGCCGAAGGCCGCCCTGCTCGCCGCGGGCATCCACGCCGTGTACGCCTGGGAGCGGATCGCGGGCTGGCGGCGGATGGTGAGCCTGAAGATGCCCGAGCGACGGGACGCGCTGGGCGGCCCGGCCACCTCGGCCCCCGAGTTCGCCTGACGCCCGGCCGACAGCCCTACAACCAGCCCCGGCGCTTGAACAGCCGGTACAGCAGCACCTCCAGGACGGCCATGGCCGCGAGCAGCGCCGGGTACGACCACCGCCAGCTCAGCTCCGGCATGTGCTCGAAGTTCATGCCGTAGACGCCCGCGAGCATCGTGGGGACCGCGGCCATGGCCGCCCACGCGGAGATCTTCCGCATGTCGTCGTTCTGCTGCACGCTCATCTGCGCCAGATGCGCCGACAGCACGTCCGAGACCAGCCGGTCCAGGCCCTCCACCACCTCGTTCACGCGCGTCAGGTGGTCGCTCACGTCCCGGAAGAAGGGCTGCGCCTCGTCGTGCACGAAGGGCACGCGCGCGCTGATCATGCCCGTGCCGGCGAGCCGGGCCAGGGGCTGGGCCAGCGGGACCGTCGCCCGGCGGAACTCCAGGACCTGCCGCTTGAAGTTGTAGATGCGCGACGCCGTGTTCCGAGAACCCCCCACGGTCGGCGAGAACACCTCCGCCTCCAGCTCCTCCAGGTCCGTGCCCAGTTCGGCGGCGACGTCCAGGTAGTGGTCGACCACCGCGTCCGCGATCATGTACAGCACGGCCGTGGGACCGTGCCGCAGCATCTCGGGCTCGTGCTCCAGGCGGTGGCGCACCGTCCCCAAAGGCGCCTCCTCGCCGTGCCGCACGGTCACCACGAAGGAGTCGCCGATGAAGACCATGACCTCGCCGGAGGAGACCTCGTCGCTCTTCGGCTCGTACCCGACGGGCTTGAGCACCACGAACAGCGAGTCGTCGTAGATCTCCAACTTGGGCCGCTGATGGGCCTTCAGTGCGTCCTCGACGGCCAGCGGATGCAGCCCGAACTCCTCGGTGACCCGGTCGAACTCCTTCTCCGTGGGCTCGTACAGGCCGATCCAGACGAAGGCGTCGGCCCGCACGCGGCACTGATCCAGGGCGTCGGAGAGGTCCTGCGGTCCCTCCGTCCGGCGCCCGTCCCGATAGATGGCGCAGTCGACGATCACGAAGCGAATTCTCCCGTCCTTCCGCCGCGGGCACAGCCCGCGGTACGCCTACGCTGGGCGGCATGCCCACGCTGATCCTGGTCCGGCACGGACGTTCCACCGCCAACACCGAGGGACTGCTCGCCGGGTGGACGCCCGGCGTCGCCCTCGACGAGCGCGGCGCCGCGCAGGCCGCCGCACTGCCCGCACGGCTCGCCGAGCTGCCGATCTCCGAGGTCGTCGCGAGCCCACTGCAGCGCTGCCAGGAGACGATCCGGCCGCTGCTCGACGCCCGCCCGGGACTCACCGCCCACACCGACGAACGGATCGGGGAGTGCCACTACGGCGACTGGTCCGGCCGCAAGCTCGCCGAGCTGGCGGACGAGCCGCTGATGGAGGTCGTCCAGGCCCACCCGTCGGCGGCCGCGTTCCCCGGCGGGGAGTCGATGCGGGCGATGCAGACCCGCGCCGCCGAGGCCGTACGGGAGTGGAACGCGCGCGTGGAGCGCGATCACGGCGCCGACGCCGTGTATCTGATGTGCTCGCACGGCGACATCATCAAGTCCCTCGTCGCGGACGCACTCGGTCTTCATCTCGACCTCTTCCAAAGGATCTCTGTTGAACCGTGTTCCATCACCGCGATCCGCTACACCCGTCTGAGGCCGTTCCTCGTACGACTCGGGGACACCGGTGACTTCGCCGCCCTCGTCCCGCGCGAGGATCCGCCGGCCGCTGACGCGACGGTCGGAGGCGGCGCGGGCGCACCGTGATCGTCCGGCGCAGTAGGGTGAAGCGGTCGAAGCAGCGCCGCACGCACGCATTCGCCGCCGCCGTACTCAGATGTCGCCGTACCCACGAAT
Organism: Streptomyces sp. NPDC001920; assembly: GCF_053594495.1. Lineage (NCBI taxonomy): Bacteria > Bacillati > Actinomycetota > Actinomycetes > Kitasatosporales > Streptomycetaceae > Streptomyces > Streptomyces sp. NPDC001920. Next base: position 327,504 of record NZ_JBSFEP010000011.1, on the reverse strand, counting down.
CCAATGGAGACAGGACGTGTCCCGTCAGGTGTTCCTCTACGACCCCCCGGACCGCTTCGTGGCCGGTACGGTCGGGCTGCCCGGACGCCGTACGTTCTTCCTCCAGGCCACCGCAGGCTCCCGGGTGACCAGCGTGGCCCTGGAGAAGACCCAGGTCGCCGCCCTCGCCGAGCGCATGGACGAACTGCTCGACGAGGTCGTACGGCGCAGCGGCGGCAGCGCCGCCGTGCCCGCCGTGGCGCCCACCGAGGTCGCCGACACGGGCCCGCTGGACACCCCCGTCGAGGAGGAGTTCCGCGTCGGCACCATGGCCCTCGCCTGGGACGGCGAGGAGCAGCGCATGATCGTCGAGGCGCAGGCCCTCGTGGAGCTCGACGCCGAGTCCGAGGAGGACCTCGCCGAGGCCGAGGAGCGCCTCCTCCAGGACGAGGAGAACGGGCCCCCGATGCTGCGGGTCCGGCTCACCGGCGCGCAGGCGCGGGCCTTCGCCAAACGCGCCCTCGACGTCGTCAACGCCGGCCGGCCGCCGTGCCCGCTGTGCAGCCTCCCCCTCGACCCGGAAGGACACGTATGTCCGCGCCAGAACGGATACCGCCGCGGAGCGTGACCTCGGTGGACCTGCTCACCGAGGGCGAGCTGACCGTGCGCGGCCGCATCCGTGAGGCGTCCAACGCGGCGCTGTTCTGCACGGTCGCGTACCAGGGGCAGGAGGCGTCCTGCGTGTACAAGCCGGTCGCCGGTGAGCGGCCGCTGTGGGACTTCCCCGACGGCACGCTCGCGCAGCGCGAGGTCGCCGCGTACGAGGTCTCCGAGGCGACCGGCTGGGGGCTCGTACCGCCGACCGTGCTGCGGGACGGGCCGTACGGCGAGGGCATGGTCCAGCTGTGGATCGACGTGACCGCCGAGGCCGAGCTGCTCGCCCTGGTGGACGACGAGGAACCCGGGCCCGGCTGGAAGGCGATCGGCTTCGCCGAGGTGGGCGAGGGGAAGACCGCGCTGCTGGTGCACGCCGACGACGAGCGGCTGCGGCGGCTCGCGGTCCTCGACGCCGTGATCAACAACGCCGACCGCAAGGGCGGGCACCTCCTGCCCACCGAGGGCGGCCGGCTCTACGGCATCGACCACGGCGTCACCTTCAACGCCGAGAACAAGCTCCGCACCCTGCTGTGGGGCTGGGCGGGGGAGCCGCTCACGGCGGAGGCCGTCGAGATCCTCGGCGCCCTCCGGGAGGGGCTGAAGGAGGGCGGCGCGCTGGCCGTAAGGCTGGCCGGGCTGATCACCGACGCGGAGGTGGAGGCAACGCGCGCGCGTGTCGAGGCGCTGCTCGCCTCCGGGCGGCATCCGGAACCGGGCGGGGAGTGGCCGGCCATTCCCTGGCCTCCGGTCTAGGGAGATCCAAACGACAGGCCCAGGAGTGTCAGCACAGCCCCGCCCGCCCCGCGGCACCTGGCACGCCTCGTACCAGACCGTGCGGCACGACGGCCCCCTGCGCCCCGGCAGTACGGCCCCGCCATGGCGGATGCCGCGCAGCACAACACCCGGTGACGCACAAGCACGGCTAACCGGCCATTCGGCCTGGTCCGGTTCGTATCCGGAACATCAGTCCGGTTAGGCTCATGACATGTATGCCTGGCCCGCTTCTGAGGTCCCCGCCCTGCCCGGTCAGGGCCGCGACCTGAGGATCCACGACACCGCGACCGGCGGTCCGGTCACCCTCGACCCCGGTCCCGTCGCCCGTATCTACGTCTGCGGCATCACCCCGTACGACGCGACCCACCTGGGTCACGCGGCGACCTACAACGCGTTCGACCTCGTGCAGCGCGTGTGGCTCGACACCAAGCGGCAGGTTCACTACGTCCAGAACGTCACCGACGTCGACGATCCGCTCCTGGAGCGCGCCCAGCGGGACAACATCGACTGGGTCGCCCTCGCCGAGAAGGAGACCGCTCTCTTCCGTGAGGACATGACCGCCCTGCGCATGCTGCCCCCGCGGCAGTACGTCGGTGCCGTCGAGGCGATACCCGGGATCGTCCCGCTCGTCGAGCGCCTGCGGGACGCCGGCGCCGCCTACGACCTCGAAGGGGACGTCTACTTCTCCGTGGAGTCCGACCCCCACTTCGGCAAGGTCTCGAACCTCGACGCCGCCGCCATGCGGCTGCTGTCCGCCGAGCGCGGCGGCGACCCCGACCGGCCCGGCAAGAAGAACCCGCTCGACCCGATGCTGTGGATGGCCGCCCGTGAGGGCGAGCCCAGCTGGGACGGCGGTTCGCTCGGGCGCGGCCGGCCCGGCTGGCACATCGAGTGCGTCGCCATCGCCCTCGACCACCTCGGGATGGGCTTCGACGTCCAGGGCGGCGGCTCCGACCTCGCCTTCCCGCACCACGAGATGGGCGCCAGCCACGCCCAGGTGCTGACCGGCGAGTTCCCCATGGCCAAGGCGTACGTGCACGCGGGCATGGTCGCGCTGCACGGCGAGAAGATGTCGAAGTCCAAGGGCAACCTCGTCTTCGTCTCCCAGCTGCGCCGCGACGGCGTCGACCCCGCCGCCATCCGGCTCGCCCTGCTCGCCCACCACTACCGGGCCGACTGGGAGTGGACCGACCAGGTGCTCCAGGACGCCGTCGACCGCCTCGGCCGCTGGCGGGCCGCGGTGTCCCGGCCCGACGGGCCGTCCGCCGATGCGCTCGTCGAGGAGATCCGCGACGCCCTCGCGAACGACCTGGACGCCCCGGCCGCGCTCGCCGCGGTCGACCGGTGGGTCACGGTGCAGAACGAGCAGGGCGGCACGGACACGGGCGCCCCGGGCGTCGTCTCACGAGCCGTGGACGCGCTGCTGGGCGTGGCGCTCTAGGCGCCGAGGCCACGGAAAGGGGCGCTTCCTCCCCGGCGGGAGGAGGCGCCCCGCGCGCGTCGCGGTGGGCGTCGGCCACCGACCTGACGCCCCGGCGGTACCAAGTCCGCTTGGTGCGGCGCGTTTTCGGAAGGAACGAGCAAGCACGAGGGGGTCGGGCCGTCCAGGGCTGTTCCGTCAGGTCGGCCGACTCCTACCCCCCCGCGCTGTACGCCCTGCCGCACCGGCGCCCTGCCGAAGCCCGACGAGGTCGTGAAGATCACGCTGAGCGGCGACGACCACGCCGGCGCCGACGTACGACGTGGTCTCCGGGCCGGCGGGACGAGTGGGGGCGGTGCGCAGGTCGCGCACCGCCCCCCTCAGTCCTCCGACGACTCGTCGTCGTCCGTGCCGCCCGCCTTCGGCGGCTTGGGCGGCTTCGTACGGCCGCCCGGGTTGTCCCGCAGGAACGGCCCGGGGGACTCCCCGCCGTCCGCCGTGGCGTGCCCGCCGCCGGGGCCGCCGTCCCGGCGCCGCAGGTACCGCTCGAACTCGCGGGCGATCGCCTCACCCGACGCCTCCGGCAGCTCCGCGGTGTCCCGGGCCTCCTCCAGTGTCTGCACGTACTCGGCGACCTCGCTGTCCTCGGCGGCCAGCTGGTCCACGCCGACCTGCCAGGCGCGCGCGTCCTCGGGCAGCTCGCCCAGCGGGATGCGTACGTCGATCAGGTCCTCCAGGCGGTTGAGCAGGGCCAGCGTCGCCTTCGGGTTGGGCGGCTGCGACACGTAGTGCGGTACGGCCGCCCACAGCGACACCGCCGGTACGCCCGCGTGCGTGCACGCCTCCTGCAGGACGCCGACGATGCCTGTCGGGCCCTCGTACTTGGTCTCCTCCAGGTCCATGCGGCGGGCCAGGTCCGGGTCGGACGTGGTGCCGCTGATCGGGACCGGACGCGTGTGCGGGGTGTCGCCGAGCAGGGCACCCAGGATGACCACCAGCTCCACGCCCAGTTCGTGCGCGAAGCCCAGGAGTTCGTTGCAGAACGAACGCCACCGCATGGACGGTTCGATGCCTCGGACGAGAACGAGATCACGCGGTTTCTCACCGCCGACACGGACGACGGACAACCTTGTCGTCGGCCAAGTGATCTTCCTGACGCCGGCGTCCATCCACACCGTGGGGCGGTTCACCTGGAAGTCGTAGTAGTCCTCGGCGTCCAGCGCCGCGAACACCTCGCCCTTCCACTCCCTCTCCAGATGCGCGACCGCGGTGGAGGCGGCGTCGCCGGCATCGTTCCAGCCCTCGAACGCGGCCACCATGACCGGGTCGATCAGCTCGGGAACCCCCTCGAGCTCGATCACCCAGCGCCTCCTTCCGACGTGCCCTCGCTTGACGTCCCAACTTTACGGCGTGTGGCGGGGGCGCCCGCAGCCCCCTTGCAAGGGGTGGTGAACGGATCACTGCCCCGTTCAACGGCCTGGAACACCCCGCAGTCATCCGAGCTGTATCCGGGGTCCGCACAGGAGGTGATCAGGGCGGGCCGCTCACAGCGTCGAGCGGAGCCACTGCTCCACGCTCGCGATGTGCACCGTCGCCCACGACCGCGCCGCCTCCGCGTCCCGGTCCCGCAGTGCGGCCAGGATCGCCCGGTGCTCGTGCAGTGTCCGGCTGACCGCGTCCTCCTGGGTCAGCCCCCGCCAGATCCGCGCCCGCGTCGTCGGCCCGGAGAGCCCGTCGAGGAGCGAGCACAGCACCGAGTTGCCGGAACTCTGCACGATGCCCCGGTGGAACTCCAGGTCACCGGCGACGAGTTCCTCCACCGAGGGGGCGTCGCCGAGCCTGTCCAACTGCTTCGACAAGGCCGCCAGTTGCTGCTCGCTGATCCGGGACGCGGCCATCGCCGTGGCGGCCGGCTCCAGGATGCGGCGCACCGCCAGGAACTCCAGGACGGTGTCGTCACGGTGGAAGTCGACGACGAAGCTCAGCGCCTCCAGCAACAGTTGCGGATCCAGGCTGGTCACATACGTCCCGTCGCCCTGTCGTACGTCCAGAATCCGGATCAGCGACAGGGCCCGAACCGCTTCCCGCAGGGAGTTGCGGGACAGGCCGAGCTCGGCCGCCAGTTCGCTCTCCTTGGGGAGCCGGTCGCCGGGGCGCAGCTTGCCGGAGACGATCATGCCCTTGATCTTCTCGATGGCCTCGTCGGTGACTGCCATGGCCGCCTCCCTGCCGTTCGGGATGTCGTTCGAGACGTCCGATGTCTCGGGCACATTATGGGGCCTGTTCAGACGAGCGCCTCCAGGTCGGCGATCACCGCCTCCTCGTCCAGCGTCGTCAGCGCCCTGTCCCGCATCAGCACCCGCCCGTCGACGACGGTGTCCCGTACGTCCGCCGAGTGCGCCGCGCCCTGAACCGCCGCCCCGGCCCGTCGGCGGGACCGACGGCGACGATCTCCCCCTCGTGGACGGCAACGGCCACGTCCCGCACGACGGTTCCGGCGTCGTCGACCGTCAGGACGTCACCACCATGGACCAGCAGATCGATGCGCACGCCTCCCCCCCGTCTCATGTGCCGTTCTTTTCACGCGGGTTGTACCCGCTGTCCGGTCGCGGCCCACTTGTCGGCGGGTTCGGGAGCGGGATGGCCCCGGCTGTCGCGGCCGTCGGTGCCAGGGGAGGTGCCGCGGTCCGGAGCGGCCTCGCCGCGGGGGCATGGCGAGGGTCGGTTCGGCATGCAGCGGGACGCACCCCGCTACGGGATCGACGTGTCGCGGGCGACGACCGCCCAGCCAGGCGAGCAGGTCCGCGAGCGCCTCGTGGGCGGGCGGGGAACGCCTGAGCAGGTCCCCCGCGAGACCGGGGCGACGGAGCGGCTGCCGTACACCTCGCCCATGCGAAAGGGGCGGCTCCCGTCGGCGTGGAGCCGCCCCTTCCGATGGTGGCCGGCCCCGGTGCGGAAGGGGCCGCCCTCGTGAGGTCCGGTCGGTCAGGGGAGTGGCCGGACCCGGCGCTGTCGAAGGCTCATCCGGCGAAAACCTCCTGAGCGCCTTTCGAGGCTCACTTCTTGTCGAGCAGGTCCTGGACCTTCGCCCGGACGTCGTCCGTCGCAAGACCCCGGATCGTCAGCGTCGTACGGCGGCGCAGCACGTCGTCCGCAGTCTCGGCCCACTCGTTGTCCCGGGCGTAGACGACCTGGGCCCAGATCTCCGGGGCGTCCGGGTGGACGCGCTCGCCCAGCTCCGGGTTCTCGTTGGCGAGGCGGGCGATGTCGAAGGCCAGCGAGCCGTAGTGCGTCGCCAGGTGCCTCGCCGTGTCGGCCGCCATGCGCGGACCCGGCGCCGGACGGTCGGTCAGCAGCCGGTGGGCGACCGCACGCGGGTTGGCGATGCCCGGCAGCGGCAGCTTCTTCGGCAGCGAGGCGATCGGCTCGAAGTCGTCGCCCAGCGGGGCGCCGGGCAGCGCCTCCAGCTTCTTCATGATGGTGCGGCCGATGTGCCGGAAGGTGGTCCACTTGCCGCCGGCCACGGACAGCATGCCGCCCCTGCCCTCGGTCACGACCGTCTCGCGCTTGGCCTTCGCCGTGTCACCGGGGCCGCCCGGCAGCACCCGCAGACCCGCGAAGGCGTACGTGATGAGATCGCGGTCCAGCTGCTGGTCCCGGATCGAGAACGCCGCCTCGTCCAGGATCTGGGCTATGTCCTTGTCGTTGACCGCGACGTCCGCCGGGTCGCCCTCGAACTCCTCGTCCGTGGTGCCCAGCAGCAGCATGTCCTCCCAGGGCAGGGCGAACGTGATGCGGTACTTGTCGATCGGGGTCGCGAGCGCGGCCTTCCAGGGCGCGGTCCGCTTCAGGACCAGATGCGCGCCCTTCGACAGACGGATCGACGGGGCGGCATTCGGGTCCTCCATCTTGCGCAGGTGGTCCACCCACGGGCCGGTCGCGTTCAGCACGAGGCGGGCGCTCACCCCGAACTCGTCACCGGACAGACGGTCCCTCAACTCCGCGCCGGTCACCCGGCCCTTGGTGAAGCGCAGGCCGGTGACCTCGGCGTGGTTGAGCACGACCGCGCCCGCCTCGACGGCCGCGCGGACCGTCATCAGCGCCATGCGCGAGTCGTTCATCTGGTCGTCGCCGTACACGGCCACGGCCTTGAGGTTCTCGGTGCGCAGCTCGGGCACGTCCTGCGCCGCCTTGGCGGGGGACAGGAGGTGGCCGACGCCGTCACCGAACGCGGAGAGCGCGGAGTAGGCGAAGACGCCCGCCCCGAGCTTCGCGGCGCCGTGCGGCCCGCCCTTGTACACGGGGAGGTAGAACGTGAGCGGGTTCGCCAGGTGGGGGGCCACCTGACGGGAGACCGCACGGCGCTCGAAGTGGTTCTCCGCCACCAGCTTCACCGCGCCGGTCTGCAGGTAGCGCAGACCGCCGTGGAGGAGCTTGGAGGAGGCGGAGGAGGTGGCGCCGGCGAAGTCGCCGGCGTCGACCAGAGCCACCCTGAGGCCGGACTGCGCGGCGTGCCAGGCGGTGGAGATGCCCAGGATGCCGCCGCCGATCACGAGAAGGTCGTACGACGCCTTGGCGAGCTGCTCCCGGGTCTCGGCGCGGCTCGGGTTGGAGCCGGAGGCCGGGCGCGTACCGAGGGCAGGCACGGACTGCAGGGTGGTCTGACTGGTCATTTCGGGTTCTTACTCCTCATCAGAGTTCGAGAGCTGGCGGCGGTCGTCAGTTCTCGTCGTCCTCGAGCCAGCCCATGGTCCGCTCGACGGCCTTGAGCCAGTTCTTGTACTCACGGTCGCGGGTCTCCGCGTCCATGCGGGGGGTCCACTCGGCGGCCCGGCGCCAGTTGGCGCGCAGGTCGTCGGTGCTGTTCCAGAAGCCGACGGCGAGACCGGCGGCGTAGGCGGCGCCGAGGCAGGTGGTCTCGGCGACCATCGGGCGCACCACCGGCGCGTCCAGGACGTCCGAGAGCGTCTGCATCAGCAGGTTGTTCGCGGTCATGCCGCCGTCGACCTTGAGGGTGGCCAGTTCGACGCCGGAGTCCTTCGTCATGGCGTCGGCGATCTCCCGCGTCTGCCAGGCGGTGGCCTCCAGGACGGCACGCGCGAGGTGCGCCTTGGTGACGTACCGGGTCAGGCCGGCGATCACACCGCGGGCGTCGGAGCGCCAGTGCGGGGCGAACAGGCCCGAGAAGGCCGGCACGAAGTAGGCGCCGCCGTTGTCCTCGACCGAGAGCGCGAGCGTCTCGATCTCGGCGGCGGTGGAGATCAGGCCCATCTGGTCGCGCATCCACTGCACCAGCGAGCCGGTGACGGCGATCGAGCCCTCCAGGGCGTAGACCGTGTCCTGGTCGCCGATCTTGTACCCGACGGTGGTGAGCAGGCCGGCGTACGAGTTGATGATCTTGTCACCGGTGTTCATCACCATGAAGGTGCCGGTGCCGTACGTCGACTTGGTCTCGCCCTCGGCGAAGCAGGTCTGGCCGAACAGGGCCGCCTGCTGGTCGCCGAGCGCGGAGGCGACCGGGATGCCGCCGAGCAGGTCGCCCAGCTTGCCACCGGTGATCTCGCCGTAGACCTCCGCGGAGGAGCGGATCTCGGGCAGGATCTGCAGCGGCACGCCGATCGACTCGGCGATCTTCTCGTCCCACTCCATGGTGTGGAGGTTCATCAGCATGGTGCGGGAGGCGTTGGTGACGTCCGTGACGTGCTTGCCGCCGTCGACACCGCCGGTCAGGTTCCAGATGACCCAGGTGTCCATGGTGCCGAAGAGGATGTCGCCGGCCTCGGCGCGCTCCTTGAGGCCCTCGACGTTGTCCAGCAGCCAGCGGGCCTTGGGGCCGGCGAAGTAGGACGCGAGGGGCAGGCCGGTCTCGCGGCGGAAGCGGTCCTGGCCGACATTGCGGCCGAGCTCCCGGCAGAGCGCGTCGGTGCGGGTGTCCTGCCAGACGATGGCGTTGTAGACGGGCTCACCGGTGTTCTTGTCCCACAGCACGGTGGTCTCGCGCTGGTTGGTGATGCCGATGGCCTTGATGTCGTCACGGGTGATGCCGGCCTTCTCGATGGCTCCGGCGACGACTTCCTGGACGTTGGTCCAGATCTCGGTGGCGTTGTGCTCGACCCAGCCCGGCTTCGGGAAGATCTGCTCGTGCTCCTTCTGGTCGACGGAGACGATGCGTCCGTCGCGGTCGAAGACGATGCAGCGGCTGGAGGTGGTGCCCTGGTCGATGGCTGCGATGAAGGGGCCGGCGGTGTGCGCGTCGGTCACTGTCTGCTCCTGGAAAGTTCCGTGGTTATGGGGCTTTACGTACGGCGTGCGCTGAGAGTTTCGGTGCTTCTCACTCGAACGGGTGAAGCTCGGTTCTCTTAGGCGAAAGCCACGTTGTAGATGCCTGCGGCGATCGCGGCGCCGATGAGCGGACCGACCACCGGGATCCAGGCGTAGCCCCAGTCGGAGCCGCCCTTGTTGGGCAGGGGCAGAAGGGCGTGCACGATTCTCGGGCCGAGGTCACGGGCCGGGTTGATCGCGTAGCCGGTCGGGCCGCCGAGGGACAGACCGATCGAGACGACGACGAGGGCGACGATCAGCGCGCCGATCGGGCCGAGGCCGTCACCGTTGTTGTTCAGGCCCTGCGTGAGGATGGCGAGCACCAGCACCACGGTGCCGATGATCTCCGTGAGGAGGTTCTGCACCACGTTCCGGATCTCCGGACCGGTGGAGAACACGCCCAGGACCGGGCCGGCGCCCTTCTCCTGGGCCTCGACGGCCTTGACCGCCGTGGCCTGCGCACCCGGACCACCGACGATCTCCTTGTCGGTGAGGTGTGCGTGGAACTGGCCGTAGTAGGCGACCCAGACCAGAGCCGCACCGATCATGGCGCCGAGCAGCTGTCCGGCGACATAAGCAGGAACGTTGCTCCAGTCGTTGTCCTTGATCGCGAGAGCGACCGTCACGGCCGGGTTCAGGTGGGCGCCGGACAGCGGCGCCGAGGTGTAGACCGCCGTGAGCACTGCGAAGCCCCACCCGAAGGTGATGGCGAGCCAGCCGGCGTTGCGGGCCTTGGAGGCCTTCAGCGTGACGGCCGCGCAGACGCCGCCGCCGAGCAGGATGAGTATGGCGGTACCGATGGTCTCGCCGATGAAGATGTCGGAGCTGGACACCCGCGACTCCTTTGTCCTTCGTCCAGGGGAAGCCGAGAACCCCGGGTCCCTCCGGTGGTTCGCGTTGCCCTCGGGGGTGAGGGCGATGGCGGCCTCTGGCGTTGTCACACTCTAGCGCGTATTGCCGGTAGGTGTTCGACAATGCCGACCGATGGACGGGAGTCTTGTCCCGGTGTGAGCTGCGCGTCAAGAGCTCTGTCGTCGAATGCGCGATCGTTGTCGGTTGTGTTGCTTTATCGACTTGGCAACATCGAGTCCGGCTCATGGCGAAGACCGGGACGTCGTACGACGCCCCGGCGGCTGTTCTCCTGCAGTGCGGGCCCTCGGAAGCGTCTCGTGCGGACCCTGGGAAGCGTCTGGTGCGGGCCCTCGAAGCCACCCGGTGCCAGCCCTGGGAAGCGTCTGGAGTGAGCCCTCGGAGCCATCCCGCGCGGGCCGCCGGAAGCGTCCGTGCAGGCCCCGGGCCGCCCCGCGCCCGCCCTCAGAACCGTCCGGCGCCCAAATCCCGCGACACCGCGCGGGCACAGTCCCGTACCGCCGCGATCAGCTCGGGACGCAGCTCGCCGTCCCGGCACAGCCGCTCCACGGCACCGGTGATGCCCACGGAGCCGACCGGCATGCGGCGCCGGTCGTGGATGGGGGCGGCGACGGACGCGACGCCCTCCCAGGTCTCTTCGACGTCAGCCGCGTAGCCACGCGCGCGGGTCATGTCGAGGATGTGCTCGAACCCGTCGAGTTCGCACACGGTCCGGTCCGTGAACGCCTTGCGGTCGCACTCGATCGCCTCGCTGTGCGCCACCGGGTCGTAGGCCGACAGAACCTTGCCCAGAGCCGTGGAGTGCAGGGGCTGCATGGCCCCGATCTCCAGCACTTGCCTGCTGTCGTCGGGCCGGAAGACGTGGTGGACGATCAGCACGCCCTGCTGGTGCAGGACACCCAGATAGACGCTCTCCCCGCTGGAACGCGCCAGGTCGTCCGTCCACACCAGGGCGCGTGCCCGCAGCTCGTGCACGTCCAGATAGGTGGTGCCCAGGCGCAGCAGCTCGGCGCCCAGCTGGTAGCGCCCGGACGCCTCGTCCTGCTCGACGAAGCCCTCCTGCTGGAGGGTGCGCAGGATCCCGTGGGCGGTGCCCTTGGCGAGGCCCAGCGAAGAGGCGATGTCGGACAGGCCGAGCCGCCGCTCGCCGCCCGCGAGGAGCCGCAGCATCGCGGCCGCCCGCTCGAGCGACTGGATGTTCCGTGCCATCGCCGTACTGCCTCCGTCCCCTTCGAGCGTCGACCCCGCGACGTCGCTGCCGCTGTTCGGCAATGTCGAACACTACTAGTCGATGCCGACCTCTCGCTAATGATCCGTCGGCATCCGTGCACTCCCCCCGTGACACTGCTGTCCGGAGTCGACTGATCATCCATCGTCATCCCGCGTCGTGGACGCCCTGACCATTTCTGGGCGGTCCCGGCTACTCTGGCGGCGTGCGCCCGCTGTGGACGGCTCCACGAAGGGCGCAAAGCCGACAGCCGTCGCACTCCAGGGAGCCCTTTCATGGCCTCGTTGCCACCGACCCCTTCAGCCGACAGCCGGACCCGTGTGTCCGCCCTCCGCGAGGCGCTCGCCACCCGTGTGGTGGTGGCCGACGGAGCGATGGGCACCATGTTGCAGGCCCAGGAGCCCACCCTTGAGGACTTCGAGAACCTCGAGGGCTGCAACGAGATCCTCAACCTCACCCGGCCCGACATCGTCCGCTCCGTCCACGAGGCGTACTTCGAGTCGGGTGTGGACTGCGTCGAGACCAACACCTTCGGCGCCAACCACTCGGCCATGGCCGAGTACGACATCGCCGACCGGGTGTACGAGCTGTCCGAGGCGGGCGCCCGTATCGCCCGCGAGGCGGCCGACGCGTTCGGCGCCCGCGACGGCCGCCAGCGCTGGGTGCTGGGCTCCATCGGCCCGGGTACGAAGCTGCCGACCCTGGGCCACATCGGCTACGGCACGCTGCGCGACGGCTTCCAGGCGAACGCCGAGGGCCTGCTCGCCGGAGGCGCGGACGCCCTGATCGTGGAGACCACCCAGGACCTCCTGCAGACCAAGTCGTCGATCCTCGGTGCCCGGCGTGCGATGGAGGCGACCGGAACCGAGGTTCCGCTGCTGGTGTCGATGGCCTTCGAGACGACCGGCACCATGCTGCTGGGCTCCGAGATCGGCGCCGCGCTCACCGCGCTGGAGCCCCTCGGCATCGACATGATCGGCCTGAACTGCTCGACCGGCCCCGCCGAGATGAGCGAGCACCTGCGCTACCTCGCGCGGCACTCGCGCACCCCGCTGCTGTGCATGCCGAACGCCGGCCTGCCGATCCTCACCAAGGACGGCGCCCACTTCCCGCTCGACCCCGAGGGCCTGGCCGACGCCCAGGAGAACTTCGTACGGGACTACGGCCTGAACCTCATCGGCGGCTGCTGCGGCACGACCCCCGAGCACCTCAGGCAGCTCGTGGAGCGGCTGCGCGGAGCCACGCCCGTGGAGCGCCGGCCGCAGCCCGAGCCGGGCGCCGCCTCCCTCTACCAGACCGTCCCGTTCCGCCAGGACACCTCCTACCTGGCCATCGGCGAGCGCACCAACGCCAACGGCTCGAAGAAGTTCCGCGAGGCGATGCTGGCGGGCCGCTGGGACGACTGTGTGGAGATGGCCCGCGAGCAGATCCGCGAGGGCGCGCACATGCTCGACCTGTGCGTGGACTACGTCGGCCGCGACGGCGTCGCCGACATGGAGGAGCTCGCCGGTCGCTTCGCCACCGCCTCCACGCTGCCGATCGTGCTGGACTCCACCGAGGTCGACGTCATCCAGGCCGGCCTGGAGAAGCTCGGCGGCCGGGCGGTCATCAACTCCGTCAACTACGAGGACGGCGACGGCCCGGAGTCCCGCTTCGCCCGCGTCACCGCGCTCGCGCGGGAGCACGGCGCCGCCCTGATCGCGTTGACCATCGACGAGGAGGGCCAGGCCCGCACCCCGCAGAAGAAGGTCGAGATCGCCGAGCGGCTGATCGAGGACCTGACGACCAACTGGGGCATCCACGAGTCGGACATCCTCATCGACACCCTGACCTTCACCATCTGCACCGGTCAGGAGGAGTCCCGCAAGGACGGCATCGCCACCATCGAGGCGATCCGCGAACTCAAGCGCCGCCACCCGGACGTCCAGACCACCCTGGGCCTGTCGAACATCTCCTTCGGCCTCAACCCGGCCGCCCGCATCCTGCTCAACTCCGTCTTCCTCGACGAGTGCGTCAAGGCGGGCCTGGACTCGGCGATCGTCCACGCGTCGAAGATCCTGCCCATCGCCCGCTTCAGCGAGGAGGAGGTGACCACCGCCCTCGACCTCATCTACGACCGCCGCAGCGAGGGTTACGACCCGCTGCAGAAGCTGATGGCCCTGTTCGAGGGCGCCACCGCCAAGTCGCTGAAGGCGGGCAAGGCCGAGGAACTGGCCGCGCTGCCGCTTCAGGAGCGTCTCAAGCGTCGCATCATCGACGGCGAGCGCAACGGCCTGGAGGCCGACCTGGACGAGGCGCTCCAGGACACCCCCGCGCTCGACATCGTCAACAACACCCTCCTGGACGGCATGAAGGTCGTCGGCGAGCTGTTCGGCTCCGGCCAGATGCAGCTGCCGTTCGTGCTCCAGTCCGCCGAGGTGATGAAGGCCGCCGTGGCCTACCTCGAACCGCACATGGAGAAGTCCGACGCCGACGGCAAGGGCACCATCGTGCTGGCCACCGTGCGCGGCGACGTGCACGACATCGGCAAGAACCTCGTGGACATCATCCTGTCCAACAACGGCTACAACGTGGTCAATCTGGGCATCAAGCAGCCCGTCTCGGCGATCCTGGAGGCCGCCGAGGAGCACAAGGCCGACGTCATCGGCATGTCCGGGCTCCTGGTGAAGTCCACGGTGATCATGAAGGAGAACCTGGAGGAGCTCAACCAGCGCGGCCTGGCGGCGAACTTCCCGGTCATCCTCGGCGGCGCCGCCCTCACGCGCGCGTACGTCGAGCAGGATCTGCACGAGATCTACGAGGGCGAAGTCCGCTACGCCCGCGACGCCTTCGAGGGTCTGCGCCTGATGGACGCCCTGATCGGGGTCAAGCGGGGCGTGCCCGGCGCCAAGCTGCCCGAGCTCAAACAGCGCCGGGTGCGGGCCACTTCGGCTGCCGTGGTCGAGGAGCGGCCCGAGGAGGGCGGCGTCCGTTCCGACGTCGCCACCGACAACCCGGTCCCCGAGCCGCCGTTCTGGGGCACCCGCGTCATCAAGGGCATCCAGCTCAAGGAGTACGCGTCCTGGCTCGACGAGGGCGCCCTCTTCAAGGGCCAGTGGGGCCTGAAGGAGGCCCGCACCGGAGACGGCCCGTCGTACCAGGAACTCGTCGAGACCGAGGGCCGCCCGCGACTGCGCGGCCTGCTCGACCGGCTCCAGACGGAGAACCTGCTCGAAGCTGCCGTCGTCTACGGCTACTTCCCGTGTGTCTCCAAGGACGACGACCTGATCCTCCTGGACGAGCACGGCAACGAACGCACCCGCTTCACCTTCCCGCGCCAGCGCCGCGGGCGCCGCCTGTGCCTCGCCGACTTCTTCCGGCCGCAGGAGTCGGGCGAGACCGACGTCGTCGGCCTCCAGGTGGTCACCGTGGGCTCCCGGATCGGTGAGGAGACGGCCCGGCTGTTCGAGTCGAACTCCTACCGCGACTACCTGGAGCTGCACGGCCTGTCCGTGCAGCTGGCGGAGGCGCTCGCCGAGTACTGGCACGCGCGCGTGCGCTCGGAACTGGGCTTCGCCGGGGAGGACCCGTCCGAGATCGAGGACATGTTCGCCCTGAAGTACCGGGGGGCCCGCTTCTCCCTCGGCTACGGCGCCTGCCCGAACCTGGAGGACCGGTCCAAGATCGCCGACCTGCTCCAGCCGGAGCGCATCGGCGTCCACCTGTCGGAGGAGTTCCAGCTGCACCCGGAGCAGTCCACCGACGCGATCGTGATCCACCACCCCGAGGCGAAGTACTTCAACGCCCGCTGACGGACCTTCCCGGGCCGTATCGGCGCACGTCGCAGCGGCCCCTGGCGGTACAGAGGATGTGCCCCGGGCCACGCCGGATAAACGAGGCGCTTCGCCCGGGACGGACGTACACTGGTCGGTCCACCGCAGGCCGGTTCCTCTCTGGGGAACCGGCCTGATCGTCCCTTCAAGGAGGTATGTGGATGACCAGCACGGTCCCCGCGCCCGTAACCCGCACGGCCGAGGGCTCGGCCCTGCAAGCCGTGCTGCTCGACATGGACGGAACCCTGGTGGACACCGAGGGTTTCTGGTGGGACGTCGAGGTCGAGGTGTTCGCCGGCCTCGGGCACGCCCTGGACGACTCCTGGCGCCATGTCGTGGTCGGCGGCCCCATGACCCGCAGCGCGGGGTTCCTGATCGAGGCGACCGGCGCCGACATCTCCCTCGCCGAGCTGACGGTACTGCTCAACCAGGGCTTCGAGGACCGCATCGACCGCACCCTGCCGCTGATGCCGGGGGCCGCCCGGCTGCTGGCCGAGCTGGCCGCGTACGAGATCCCGACGGCCCTGGTCTCCGCCTCGCACCGGCGCATCATCGACCGTGTGCTCACCTCGCTCGGCCCGCAGCACTTCGCGCTCACCGTGGCCGGCGACGAGGTGCCGCGCACCAAGCCGCACCCGGACCCGTACCTGCTGGCCGCGGCCGGTCTCGGTGCGGAGCCGGCGCGCTGCGCCGTCGTCGAGGACACGGCGACCGGTGTGGCGGCGGCCGAGGCCGCGGGCTGTCATGTGGTGGCGGTGCCGTCGGTGGCGCCCATCACCCCGGCCGCCCGGCGCACCGTGGTGACCTCGCTGGAGGAGGTCGATCTTGCTTTTCTGCGCGGCCTGATGGCGGCATGACAAGCTCCGAGCAACGCCGCCACCACGGAAATGCGCCCGATGTTCACGCAGCGTGCAACATCGATAGCGCGGGAAATTCCGAAAGGAATTCGAACGACCGGCGTGGCTGAATTCCGGCGGTACCAAGAACGTTCAGTTTGTGACGTTCACCACTCGAATCGGGCTCGCCGGATCCTCCGAGACGGGCTTCCACCCCTCCCGGAGGGGCTTCCCGTGCTCCTTTGTGTCCCGATTGATGGACCGGTGCACTAATCCTTCCACTGTCAGTTTTTCGTTGAGTCCGCGACCGGTTCCGCTCCGTGAGGGGACCTCAACTCCGGTGGTTGTGAACCCTCCTGTGCGCGCGGACTAACCTCGTCGCGAGAACATCGCACTTACCCCGTGATCCGCTGCGCCACCCCTGCATGCCGGGTACACGGAGTCGACAGCTGGAGAAACCCGAGCATGAACCGCAAGACCTTGGTGCTGCCGGCCGTCATCGGCCTGCTCGCGCCGGTTCTCGCCGCCTGCGGCGGAACCGACGGCGGCGGCGACAGCGGCGACGCGATCGTCGTCGGCACCACGGACGCGTTCACTGTCTCGAAGGACGCTCCCGCGCCCCTCGACCCCGCCTACGCCTACGACGTCGGCACCTGGAACATCCTGCGCCAGACCGTGCAGACCCTGATGATCCAGCCGCGCGGCGAGGGCAACCCCGTGCCCGAGGCGGCCCAGAGCTGCGGCTTCACCGACAGCGGCAACGAACGTTACGCCTGCACCCTGCGCGAGGGCCTGAAGTTCGCGAACGGCGACCCCGTGACCGCGGCCGACGTGAAGTACTCCATCGACCGCGCCCGCTCCCTCAAGGCCGACAGCGGCGTCTTCGCCCTGCTGTCCACCATCGACACCGTCGAGACCAAGGGCGACCGCGAGGTCATCTTCCACCTCAGGACCGCCGACGCCACCTTCCCGTTCAAGCTGTCCACCCCGGTCGCGGGCATCGTCGACCCGGACACCTACGCCAAGGACAGGCTGCGCGACGGCTTCGAGGTCGACGGCTCCGGCCCGTACACCCTCAAGGCCGAGGTCGAGGACGACCGGCTCGTCTCCGCCGTGTTCACCAAGAACCCCGAGTACAAGGGGAGTCTGGAGGTGAACAACGACAAGGTGGAGCTGCGCAACTTCGCGGACGCCGACGCCATGGGCGCCGCCCTGGACAACGGCGACATCGACCTGATGACCCGCACCATGTCGCCCGAGCAGATCGACAAGCTCTCGTCCGACTCCGACGACAGCGTGGACCTCGTCGACATGTCCGGCCTGGAGATCCGCTACCTGGCCTTCAACACCAACGACCCGTCCGTGCGCACCAAGGCCGTCCGCCAGGCCATGGCCCAGGTCGTCAACCGCGGCGAACTCGTCTCCAAGGTCTACGGCTCCCAGGCCGAACCGCTGTACTCGCTGGTCCCCGCCAGCATCACGGGCCATTCCAACGCGTTCTTCAACAGGTACGGCGACCCGAGCGTCGCCAAGGCCAAGGCCATGCTGGAGAAGGCCGGAGTCACCACTCCCGTGAAGCTGACGCTGCACTACACCACCGACCACTACGGCCCCGCCACGAAGAAGGAGTTCGAGCTGCTGCGCAAGCAGCTCAACGACAGCGGCCTGTTCGACGTGAGCATCAAGGGCACCCCCTGGGCCACGTTCCGCCCCGCCGAGCAGAAGGGCGCGTACGAGGTCTACGGGATGGGCTGGTTCCCGGACTTCCCGGACGCCGACAACTACCTCGCGCCCTTCCTCGACAAGGACAACTTCCTCGGCTCGCCGTACACCAACAGCGCGATCCGCAACACCCTCATCCCGGAGTCCCGCCGCGCGGCCGACCGCCTGGCCGCGGCCGACAGCCTGACGGACATCCAGGACATCGTCGCGAACGACGTGCCCGTGCTGCCCCTGTGGCAGGGCAAGCAGTACGTCGCCGCGGGCGACGACGTCACGGGCACGGCGTACGTGCTCAACTCGTCCTCCTCTCTTCAGCTGTGGGAGCTCGGCCGTGGCGTGAGCGGCTGACGTCTCTCCGATCCCGGCACCCAGGCCCTGGGCGCCGGGACTGGCCCGGGCCCACGACCAGACCCGGGTTCCTCACAACCGACGACAAGGCACTCGTACGTGAACATGCGCAACCAGTGGCCAGTTCTGCCCGTCGTGGCAGGGCTGGCCTCCGGCCTGCTGACCGGCTGCGGAACGGAGACAGGCGATACCGGGGGCTCCGGCACCTCGGTGGTCATGGGGATGTCCGACGACGTCCTGGCCACCGACCCCGCCTCCGGCTACGACCCCGGCTCCTGGCTGTTGTTCAACAACGTCTTCCAGTCGCTGCTCAGCTTCCCCAAGGGAGCCACCGAGCCGCAGCCCGAGGCCGCCGAGCAGTGCGCCTTCTCCGACGCGAAGGCCACGGTCTACAAATGCACCCTCAAGGACGGCCTGAAGTTCAGCAACGGTGACGCACTCACCTCCGCGGACGTCAAGTTCTCCTTCGACCGCGTGCTGAAGATCAACGACCCCGACGGCCCCGCGGTCATGTTCCCCACCCTGGAGAAGGTGGAGACGCCGGACGACAAGACGGTCGTCTTCCGGCTCAACACCCCCGACGCCACCTTCCCCAGCAAGATCGCCTCCGGCGCCGGCTCCATCGTCGACGAGGACCAGTACGACGCGGAGGGCCTGCGCAAGGACGGAGCCGCGGTCGGCTCCGGCCCGTACAAGCTCGACAAGTTCGACGACGACGAGGCCGTCTTCTCCGTCAACGAGAACTACAAGGGCACC
Source organism: Streptomyces sp. NPDC001920 (assembly GCF_053594495.1). Taxonomy (NCBI): domain Bacteria; kingdom Bacillati; phylum Actinomycetota; class Actinomycetes; order Kitasatosporales; family Streptomycetaceae; genus Streptomyces; species Streptomyces sp. NPDC001920. Next base: position 308,781 of record NZ_JBSFEP010000011.1, on the reverse strand, counting down.
GCCGAGGTCCAGAACGACGGCGTGACGCTGAAGTTCTTCCACGGCGACCAGGGAGCCCTGAAGAAGGCGCTCCTCGACAACGAGGTCGACATCGCCTACCGAGGCCTCACCGCCGGCGACATCGCCGACATCGAGAGGGCCGGCAGTGACGCCGGCGTCGAGGTCGTCGAGGGCAGCAGCGCCGAGGTCCAGCACCTCGTCTTCAACATGGACGACCCGGTCGCCGGCCAGCTCGGCGTCCGCAAGGCGATCGCCCACCTCATCGACCGGGACGCCGTCATCCGGGACGTCTACCAGGGCACGGCGACCCCGCTGTACTCGATCATCCCGGCGGGCATCGGCGGTCACAACACGGCCTTCTTCGACACCTACGGCGCCCGGCCCTCCAAGGCCAAGGCCGCCGCGGCACTGCGGGACGAGGGCATCACCGACAAGGTCAAGCTGACCCTCTGGTCCACCCCGTCCCGCTACGGCCCCGCCACCGACCAGGCCCTGAAGACGATCGCTGAGCAGCTCAACGCCAGCGGCCTGTTCGACGCCGACGTGCAGTCCGTCGCGTTCGACCAGTACGAGAAGGACATAGCCGCCGGCAAGTACGGCGTGTACGTGAAGGGCTGGATCCCGGACTACCCGGACGCCGACAACTTCACGGCCCCCTTCTTCGGCAAGGGCAACGTGCTGAGCAACAACTACAGCAACAACTCGATCACCGGCACGCTCATCCCGACCACCGCCGCCGAGAGCGACCGCTCCGCCACGGACGACGAGTTCGGCGAGCTCCAGGACATCGTGGCCAAGGAACTGCCCGTCCTGCCCGTCTGGCAGGCCAAGCAGTACGCGGTCGTCCACGAGAACGTCTACGGCCTGGAGTACTGCCTCGACGCCTCCACCGTGTTCCGCTTCTGGGAGCTCGACAAGGACTGACGGACCGGCGAACCGGCCCCACACGCACACAGGGCGCCCCCTTCTCCTGAAGGGGGCGCCCTCTTCGTCTCGTCGTGGACACCGTCACCCGGCGCCGGCCAGGCGCAGCGGCCGCACGCTCCTACTGCGCGCCCGGGCGCACCAGCCCGCTCTCGTACGCGTACACCGCCGCCTGCACCCGGTCACGCAGCCCCAACTTGGTCAGCACATGCCCCACATGCGTCTTGACGGTGGTCTCGCTGACGAACAGGTCCGCTGCGATCTCCGCGTTGGACAGGCCCCGCGCCACCAGCTTCAGCACCTCCACCTCGCGGTCGGTCAGCGTGTGCAGGGTGTCCGGCACGGGCTCGTCGCCGGAGGGCAGATGGGTCGCGTACTTGTCGAGCAGCCGACGGGTGATGCTCGGCGCGAGCATCGCCTCGCCGGCGGCGACCACACGGATCGCCTGCACCAGCTCGTTGGCCGGGGCGTCCTTCAGCAGGAAGCCGCTGGCACCCGCCCTCAGCGCCTCCACCACGTACTCGTCGAGATCGAAGGTGGTCAGCACCAGCACCTTCGCCGGACCGTCCCGCCCGGGCCCGGTGATCTGCCGCGTCGCCTCGACACCGTCCATCCGGGGCATGCGGATGTCCATCAGAACCACATCGGGCTGCAGGGCCCGCACCTGGTCGAGGGCCTGGAGGCCGTCTCCGGCCTCGCCCACGACCGCGATGTCCTGCTCCGCCTCCAGGATCATCCGGAAGCCGGTACGCAGCAGCGGCTGGTCGTCGACCAATAGGACGCGGATGGCCACGTAAGTCTCCTTAGCTAGTCCGGCCCCATTCTGCCCTGCGAGCCGCCACCGGACTCGGCCGCCCTCACCGGCAGGGGATAGGGCGGGGGAGTGCCGCCGAATTCCGGGCAGTGCGCCTGGTGGTCGCACCAGCCGCACAGCTTGGTCGGCCTGGGCCGCCAGTCACCCGTCTCCGTCGCCAGCCGGATCGCCTCCCACAGCGCGAGCAGCTTGCGCTCGACCCGCTCCAGGTCCGCGAGCACGGGGTCGTACGTCAGCACGTCACCGCTGCCGAGGTAGACGAGCTGGAGGCGGCGCGGGATCACGTTCTTCAGCCGCCACACGACCAGCGCGTAGAACTTCATCTGGAACAGCGCGCCCTCGGCGTACTCAGGCCGCGGCGCCTTGCCCGTCTTGTAGTCGACGATCCGCACCTCGCCCGTCGACGCCACGTCGACCCGGTCGATGATGCCGCGCAGCCGCAGCCCGGAATCCAGCTCGGCCTCGACGAACAGCTCGCGCTCGGCGGGCTCCAGCCGGGTCGGGTCCTCCAGACCGAACCACCGCTCGACGAGCCGTTCCGCCTCACCCAGCCACGCCGCCAGCCGCTCGCCCTCGGGATCGTCCGCGAACAGCTCCAGCAGCTCCGGCCGGCTCTCCCGCAGCCGGTCCCACTGGCCGGGGATGAGCGACTTGGCACGCGGAGCGGTCCGCTCGGCCGCCGGGGCGTCGAAGAGCCGCTCCAGCACCGCGTGCACCAGAGTGCCCTTCGTCGCCGCCGCGCTCGGCTTCTCGGGCAGCCGGTCGATCACCCGGAACCGGTAGAGCAGCGGACACTGCATGAAATCACTGGCACGAGAGGGGGACAGCGACGCCGGCGGTATCACCCGGGGAGCGGCCACGTCGGCCGCCTTGCCCCCGCCCTCACCCGCCGTGACCGTCGCCACCGCGCCGTCCGCCCCCGCCGGGTACTCGTCCGCCGCCGGCGCGGCATCGCTGCCGCGGTCCGCCGCGGCCCCCTCCGTGCTCGTCTCCATGACCACAGACCATACGGCCCGCCACTGACAGTGACCCAACCGTGGCCGTTACGGCCGCGGCAGCTGGGGAAACAGAGGGGTGCCGGGGAGAAAGGCGTGGCGACGGCCGCATACCATCGACCCGAGACCCTTCCGCCCGGCAGGTGCGGAAGACGCTTCGAACGAGGGGACACCGTGGACGAGAGCGGCAGCGGGCAGCCGCGGTCCGGCGACGAGGAATCGGCCGAGCGCCACGCAACACCTGCGACCCCGGCCCCCGGCCCCACACGCTCCGGCTCGCCCCGACGGGTCACGGGCACCGACCAGGCCCCCACACCGCCGGCCGACGAACCCACCATGGTCGTACGGCGCCCGGACCTGCCCGGCGAGGACACCGCCGCGGACGCCCCCGCACGCCCCGAGGACGGCTCGGCCGAGGCGCGGCGTGCCGACACCGACGGCCCGGCGCACACCCCGGACGCCGCCGGCCGCCGTACGCCGGCCGGCACCTCGCCCGCCGACCACCCCGCATCCACTGCCGACGGTTCCCACCCGCAGACGCCGGACGCCGGCCGGCAGGACGCAGACGAACCCGCCGAAGCCCACTCACCGGCCACGCGCGCGGTCGCCCAGGACACCGGCCGCCCGGCCCACACCCCCGGCCCGGCCCCGTCCGAGGGCACCGCCGACCGTCCCGCCGCGCAGCAGCCGCAGAGCCCGGGCACGCCGGCCGACAGCCACGAGACCGCCCCCGTCGCCGACCCCCGGGCCGCCGCCACCGACCGCCGAGCCCCCACCGAGCCCGGGCCTGCCCCGACCGACCCAGAGCCCACCCCCACCGACCGCACCTTCGCGCACGGTGGCCCCCAGGGCCAGCCGCCCCGGCCCCCGGAGCCGCGTGGCGGTCTGCTGATGGGACGGCCCTTCGGCGTACCCGTCTACGTCGCGCCCAGCTGGTTCCTCGTGGCCGCCCTGATCACCTGGGTATTCGGCGGACAACTCGACCGCGTGCTGCCCGAACTCGGTGCCGCCCGCTACCTCGTCTCGCTGTTCTTCGCGGTCGCCTTCTACGCCTCCGTCCTGGTCCACGAGCTGGCCCACACGGTCGCCGCCCTCCGCTTCAAGCTGCCCGTGCGCCGCATCCAGCTGCAGTTCTTCGGCGGTGTCTCGGAGATCGAGAAGGAAGCCGAGACCCCCGGACGCGAGTTCGTCCTCGCCTTCGTCGGCCCGCTCCTCTCCCTCGTCCTGGCCGGCGTCTTCTACGGCGCCATGCAGGCCGTCGAACCCGGCACCGTCCCCGGCGTCCTGCTGGCCGGCCTGATGATCTCCAACCTGATCGTGGCCGTGTTCAACCTGCTCCCCGGCCTGCCCCTCGACGGCGGCCGCATGCTGCGCGCCGTCGTCTGGAAGGTCACCGGCAAACCGATGGCCGGCACCATCGCCGCCGCCTGGGTCGGCCGGGCCCTCGCCGTCTCCGTCCTCATCGGGCTGCCGTGGCTCACCCAGTCCGGCGCGCTCGGCGCCGACGCCGTGGACAACGTCGGCATGGACACCGTGATGGACGCCCTGCTCGCCGCCATCCTCGCCGCGATCATCTGGACCGGCGCCGGCAACAGCCTGCGCGTGGCCCGCCTGCGCGAACACCTCCCCGAGCTGCGCGCCCGCACCCTCACCCGCCGCGCCGTCCCCGTGGAGAGCGACACCCCCCTCTCCGAGGCCCTGCGCCGCGCCAACGCCGCCGGTGCCCGCGCCCTGGTCGTCGTCGACGCCGACGGCCACCCGCTCTCCCTCGTCCGCGAGGCCGCCATCGTCGGCGTACCGGAACACCGGCGCCCCTGGGTCGCCGTCAGCGGCCTCGCCCAGGAACTCACGGACGGCATGCGGGTCTCCGCGGAGCTCTCGGGCGAGGAACTCCTCGACGCCCTGCGGGCGACCCCGGCCACCGAGTACCTGGTGGTCGAGGAGACCGGCGAGATCTACGGCGTCCTGTCCGCGGCCGACGTGGAGCGGGCCTTCGTGAAGGCCATGGCCCGCCCCAGCTGACGAGCAGCGGGCACCCACACGTGGTCGGCGGCCCCCACAAACCCCGGTAGGCTGGTCACATGTCCGAACCGACCGGTGCCGCCCGCAGGCGCGGGCCCTTCAAGGTCGGGGACCAGGTTCAGCTGACCGACCCCAAGGGCCGCCACTACACGTTCACGCTCGAAGCCGGGAAGAACTTCCACACCCACAAGGGTTCCTTCCCGCACGACGAACTGATCGGCGCTCCCGAGGGCAGCGTTGTCCGCACCACCGGGAACGTCGCCTACCTCGCGCTGCGCCCCCTGCTCCCCGACTACGTCCTGTCCATGCCCCGCGGGGCAGCCGTCGTCTACCCGAAGGACGCGGGGCAGATCCTCGCCTTCGCCGACATCTTCCCCGGCGCACGCGTCGTCGAGGCCGGCGTCGGCTCCGGCTCGCTCAGCAGCTTCCTGCTGCGCGCCATCGGCGACCAGGGCATGCTGCACTCGTACGAGCGCCGCGAGGACTTCGCCGACATCGCCCGCCAGAACGTGGAGCGCTACTTCGGCGGCCCCCACCCCGCCTGGCAGCTCACCGTCGGCGACCTCCAGGACAACCTGAGCGACACCGACGTCGACCGCGTCATCCTCGACATGCTCGCCCCCTGGGAATGCCTGGAGGCCGTCTCCAAGGCGCTCGTCCCCGGCGGCATCGTCTGCTGCTACGTCGCCACCACCACCCAGCTCGCCCGGACCGTCGAGTCCATCCGCGAGATCGGCTGCTTCAACGAGCCGACCGCCTGGGAGACGATGATCCGCAACTGGCACATCGAGGGCCTCGCCGTCCGCCCGGACCACCGGATGATCGGCCATACCGGCTTCCTGCTCACCGCCCGCCGCCTCGCGGACGGCGTCGAGCCGCCCATGCGCCGCCGCCGCCCCGCCAAGGGTGCCTACGGCGAGGACTACGAGGGCCCCAACGCCGACGGTGGCGCCGGCCGCTGAGACGGTCTCGTCCCACGTTCAACGTACAAGCGCTGTGGTCGAGTTCCCCGGGACACCCGGGAACTCGACCACAGCGCCTTTCTGTTGACGCCGCAACAACAGCCGGCCCAACCACGCGCGCACCGGTACGACATGCCTACCGGTACGACCGCCGTACGCCCTGACCACGGATATTCGGCACCGCAACTCCACACCCCGCCGTTCCCCCGCACTGTGACGTGTGGCACGATGCTGGGCACCCCACCGGCACAGCCCTCACAGGAGACGCTCCTAGTGCAGCAACCCGCCGTCCCGGAACTGGCGCACACGCACGCCCGCCCGATCCACTGGCTCGCCACCGCCACAGCCCTCGCCGGAGTCGTGGCCCTCTCCTCCGTCCTGCAGCCCGATGCGGCGACAGCGGCCCAAGCGCCCGCCACCGACGCGAAGAACAACCCCGCGGCGGCGGCACCCCCCGACCCCGCACGCGTCGACTTCCGTCTCGAATGCGGCCCGGTGAAGGCGGTCGTGGTGAAGAAGGCGACCGGCGACCTCGACGGCGACGGCAACCCGGAGACGGTCGCGGTCGTGCACTGCGACGCGCCCATGGGCACCCCGCCCGACGGCGTGTACGTCCTCACCCAGGGCGCCGAGACGGCCACCCCACGCGTCGTCGCGACCCTCGTCAACCCGAAGGACAGCATCACCGTCAGTGACCTCACGGTCCGGGACGGAGCCGTCCTCGCCGGCCTGCTCAGCTACTCCTCGGACGACGTACCCCGCTGCTGCCCGGACGTGAAGGACAGCGCGAAATGGCAGTGGGAGAACGGCGCGTTCGTCCGGTCCACACCCGCCGGCGCCCAACGCGTGTGACCCATGCCACCGGCACATGTGAGAAATCAGACAGTAGTAACACCCCGTATAGGCAAGGTCACTCCGCGTCCGGACCGTACACCTCGACCTTGTCCGAAACACGACGTACGTGGATGCACTCGCCCGGACACTCCTTCGCCGAGTCCACCACATCCGTGAGAAGCGGCAACGGTACGGGCGTTGTCGCCCCCTTGGCCTGCAGCAGCTCGTCCGTCGAGCTCTTCACGTAGGCCAGACCGTCGATGTCCAGCTCGAACACCTCGGGCGCGTACTGGGCGCAGATGCCGTCACCAGTACAGAGATCCTGGTCGATCCAGACCTCCAGTGCCTCACCCTCGACCCCGGCCGTCTGCTCCACGCTCATCTCTCCTGCCGTTTCCTACGCCGAGCCGTACGGGAATTTGGCCAGCTCTGACGGGTGTTGAACGCTTCGACCCTACCTCCGCCTGGGTTCCAATCATGTGCGGTGGGTATTCCCCTGGCGTGAGGGAGAGCGCAAGGGTGAAGATCGGACACACCCCGACAGTCTTTGTGATCTAGGGGTTTCAATCGACACCCACCCAGGTAGGGTCTGGAAGCGTCCAGCTCCCCTTGGAGGAGGTGAGGACCGTGGCAGCCCACGACGACGACATGAACCGCGGCATCCGCCCGGGACGAGGGTCCGACGACCCGGCCGGGCAGATCGCCTACCTTGAGCAGGAGATCGCCGTCCTGCGACGCAAGCTCGCCGACTCTCCGCGACACACGAGGATTCTCGAAGAGCGGATCGTCGAGCTGCAGACGAACCTGGCCGGCGTGTCCGCCCAGAACGAGCGACTCGCCAACACGCTCCGTGAGGCCCGCGACCAGATCGTGGCCCTCAAGGAGGAGGTCGACCGGCTCGCACAGCCGCCGGCCGGCTTCGGTGTCTTCCTGCAGGCCAACGAGGACGGCACCGCCGACATCTTCACCGGAGGCCGCAAACTCCGCGTGAACGTCAGCCCGAGCGTCGAACTCGACGACCTCAGGCGCGGCCAGGAAGTCATGCTCAACGAAGCGCTCAACGTGGTCGAGGCCATGGAGTTCGAGAGCGTCGGCGACATCGTCACCCTCAAGGAGATCCTTGAGGACGGCGAACGCGCGCTGGTGCTCGGGCACACCGACGAGGAACGGGTGGTACGGCTCGCCGAGCCGCTGCTGGGCGTCACCATCCGTCCCGGAGACGCCCTGCTGCTCGAACCCCGCTCCGGCTACGTCTACGAGATCGTTCCCAAGAGCGAGGTCGAGGAACTCGTTCTCGAAGAAGTACCGGACATCGGCTACGAATCCATCGGCGGCCTCGGCAACCAGATCGAGATGATCCGCGACGCCGTCGAGCTCCCGTACCTCTACCCCGACCTGTTCAAGGAGCACGAACTGCGGCCGCCCAAGGGCGTCCTCCTGTACGGGCCCCCCGGATGCGGCAAGACACTCATCGCCAAGGCCGTCGCCAACTCGCTGGCCAAGAAGGTCGCCGAGGTCACCGGCCAGGCCCAGGGCAAGAGCTTCTTCCTCAACATCAAGGGCCCCGAGCTCCTCAACAAGTACGTCGGCGAGACCGAGCGGCAGATTCGCCTGGTCTTCCAGCGCGCACGCGAGAAGGCCAGCGAAGGCACACCCGTCATCGTCTTCTTCGACGAGATGGAATCCCTCTTCCGTACCCGGGGCTCCGGCGTCAGCTCGGACGTGGAGAACACCATCGTCCCCCAGCTGCTCGCCGAGATCGACGGCGTCGAAGGCCTGCAGAACGTGGTCGTCATCGGCGCCTCCAACCGCGAGGACATGATCGACCCGGCCATCCTGCGCCCCGGCCGCCTGGACGTGAAGATCAAGATCGAGCGTCCGGACGCCGAGGCCGCCAAGGACATCTTCGGCAAGTACCTCACCGAGCGCCTGCCCCTGCACTCCGAGGACCTCGGGGAGCACAGCGGCGACAGGGCGATGACGGTCCAGAGCATGATCCAGACCGCCGTCGAGCAGATGTACGCCGAATCCGAGGAGAACCGCTTCCTGGAAGTCACCTACGCCAACGGCGACAAGGAAGTCCTCTACTTTAAGGACTTCAACTCCGGCGCCATGATCGAGAACATCGTGGGCCGCGCCAAGAAGATGGCGATCAAGGACTTCCTGGAGCACAACCAGAAGGGTCTGCGCGTCTCCCACCTCCTCCAGGCCTGCGTGGACGAGTTCAAGGAGAACGAGGACCTGCCCAACACCACCAACCCGGACGACTGGGCCCGGATCTCCGGAAAGAAGGGCGAGCGGATCGTCTACATCCGCACCCTCATCACCGGAAAGCAGGGCGCGGACACCGGACGCTCCATCGACACGGTGGCCAACACCGGTCAGTACCTGTAAAAGACAGGGCGGCTGCGGGTGCCCTCGACGGGTACCCGCAGCCCACTGTTTTTCAGGCGAGGCAATGACGCAAATGATCTCCCCACCAGCGCAGAGGCGTTCTAGGCTCTTCCATACCGCCGAGTCGCGCAGTGCGGGGACGGGCACCGCACACGCAACCGAGCGCCAGCGGTATCTGCGCGGCGCCCACGACCGAGGGTGCCGCCGGGCAAGGAGGGCCGCATGACCGTACGGCGAGTAATGGGCATCGAGACGGAGTACGGGATCTCCGTCCCCGGCCACCCCAACGCCAATGCCATGCTCACCTCATCCCAGATCGTCAACGCCTACGCGGCGGCGATGCACCGGGCCCGCCGGGCCCGCTGGGACTTCGAGGAGGAGAACCCGCTGCGCGACGCGCGAGGCTTCGACCTCGCCCGCGAGGCCGCCGACGCCAGCCAGCTCACCGACGAGGACATCGGCCTGGCCAACGTCATCCTCACCAACGGGGCGCGACTCTACGTCGATCACGCGCACCCCGAATACAGCGCGCCCGAGGTCACCAATCCACGAGACGCCGTGCTGTGGGACAAGGCCGGCGAGCGGATCATGGCCGAGGCCGCCGAACGCGCCGCCCAGCTCCCCGGTGCCCAGCCCATCCATCTCTACAAGAACAACACCGACAACAAGGGCGCCTCCTACGGCACGCACGAGAACTACCTGATGAAGCGGGAGACCCCCTTCTCGGACATCGTGCGCCACCTGACGCCCTTCTTCGTCTCCCGCCAGGTCTTCGCCGGGGCCGGCCGCGTAGGCATCGGCCAGGACGGCCATGAGCACGGCTTCCAGCTCAGCCAGCGAGCGGACTACTTCGAGGTCGAGGTGGGCCTTGAGACGACCCTCAAGCGCCCCATCATCAACACCCGCGACGAGCCGCACGCCGACGCCGAGAAGTACCGCCGCCTGCACGTGATCATCGGCGACGCGAACCTCTCGGAGATCTCGACCTACCTCAAGCTCGGCACCACGGCCCTGGTCCTGTCGATGATCGAGGACGGCTTCATCGCCGTCGACCTGGCCGTCGACCAGCCCGTTCGCACCCTGCACCAGGTCTCGCACGACCCGTCGCTCCAGCGCCTGATCACGCTGCGCAGCGGCCGCACACTCACCGCGGTCCAGCTCCAGATGGAGTACTTCGAGCTGTCCCGCAAATACGTCGAGGAGCGCTTCGGCGCGGACGCGGACGACCAGACCAAGGACATCCTGTCCCGCTGGGAGGACACCCTCAACCGTCTCGAACGCGACCCGATGAGCCTCGCAGGCGAGCTGGACTGGGTCGCCAAGCGGGAGCTCATGGAGGGCTACCGGCGCCGCGACAACCTCGACTGGGACGCCGCGAAGCTCCACCTGCTCGACCTCCAGTACGCCGACGTACGTCCCGAGAAGGGCCTGTACAACCGTCTGGCGGCCCGCGGCCGTATGAAGCGGCTCCTGGGCGAGGACGAGGTCGAGCGGGCCAAGGCCAAGCCGCCGGAGGACACACGCGCGTACTTCCGCGGACGCTGCCTGGAGCAGTACGCCGACGACGTCGCCGCGGCCTCCTGGGACTCGGTCATCTTCGACCTGCCCGGCCGGGACTCCCTCCAGCGGGTCCCAACCCTCGAACCGCTTCGCGGAACGCGAAATCACGTCAAGGAGCTCTTGGACCGCTGCCGCACCGCGGAAGACCTGGTCAGGGTCCTGTCGGGCAACTGAGGGGTACTCGTGCCGGGCGAGGCGGACGCCGGCCCGGCAGGGTGGAAAACCCGGCGTCCGGGAATCATCGAGATGGCCCCCGTACGTTGCCGAAACTGCGGGGCCGATGTCAGACCCGGCTTGTAGGGTCTGATCATCACCGATCGGCAGGAAAGCCGACCTGTCGACCATGTCGGGGCGAACTGAGCGGGGTGAGGGATATGGCAACCAAGGACACCGGCGGCGGACAGCAGAAGGCCACGCGCTCTACGGAGGAGGTCGAGGAGCAGGCGGCGGAGACGCAGGCTTCGGAGGACCTCAAGGAGCGGCAGGAGAAGCTGAGCGACGACGTCGACTCGGTGCTGGACGAGATCGACGACGTACTCGAGGAAAATGCCGAGGATTTCGTGCGCTCATTCGTGCAAAAGGGTGGCCAGTAAAGGAATTCGAGCCACTTTTTGCTTCGAATCGAAGGTAGCGGGGGGCGAGGGTGGCTGGGGATCCGAGCGCGAAGCAGTGCACGGGCTGCACGCGCGACCTGCCTCCCCAGGCATTCGCACGGGACAAGAACCGGCGTGATGGCCTTCAGGTGCGGTGCCGGGAGTGCGTGGCGGAGTACAGCGCAGCGCACTACCGGCGCCGCCGGGAAGCCGTGGGGAAGTCGGTACGGGAGAAGGTGGACGTGCCGGCCGGGCACAAGCTCTGTCGGACGTGCGGTGAGGTCAAGCCGCACAGCGAGTGGCATCGCAACGCCACTGCATCCGACGGTCTGTCGACGCGGTGCAAGGCGTGCCGGGCCATCCAGGGTCGGCAGGACCATCTGAAGCGCCAGTACGGCATCACCGAAGCGGAGCGCGACGAATTGGTTGCCTCTCAAGGCGGCGTCCGCTGCATATGTTTGGCGGCTGTGCCCGCGCATGTGGATCACTGCCACGAGACGGGTAGGGTCCGTGGCGTACTGTGCTTCAGCTGCAACGCCGCACTGGGGCAGTTCAAGGATCGGCCCGATGTCACAAGGCGGGCTGCTGCTTATGTGGAAGGAATCGCGTGGAAGCCAACACTCGTAGCACCGGGCGTCTACCAGCTGCCTTCCTGACGCCTGGGTCGTCCTCGTTCATGGACTTCCTCTCCGAGCACCAGCCTCGGCTGCTGCCGGGGAATCGCCAACTGCCGCCGGTGCAGGGGGTGATCGAGGCGCCGCACGGCACGACCATCGTGGCGGTGACGTTCCCCGGAGGCGTCGTGCTGGCCGGTGACCGGCGGGCCACCATGGGCAACGTCATCGCGCAGCGCGACATGGAGAAGGTCTTCCCGGCGGACGAGTACTCGGCCGTCGGTATCGCCGGCACCGCCGGTCTCGCCATCGAGATGGTGAAGCTCTTCCAGCTGGAGCTGGAGCACTTCGAGAAGGTCGAGGGCGCGCAGCTGTCGCTGGAGGGCAAGGCGAACCGGTTGTCGACCATGATCAGGTCGAACCTGGGCATGGCGATGCAGGGGCTGGCGGTGGTGCCGTTGTTCGCCGGGTACGACGTGGACCGCGACAAGGGTCGGATCTTCTCCTACGACGTCACGGGTGGTCGTTCCGAGGAGCACGGTTATGCGGCCACCGGTTCCGGTTCGATCTTCGCGCGCGGCGCGATGAAGAAGCTGTTCCGTGCGGACCTGAGCGAGGCCGAGGCCACGACGCTCGTGGTGCAGGCCCTGTACGACGCGGCTGACGACGACTCGGCGACCGCCGGTCCCGATGTCGCCCGCCGGATCTACCCGATCGTCACCGTGATCACCGAGGACGGTTTCCGCCGGCTCGGCGACGACGAGTCCTCCGAGATCGCCCGTTCGATCCTGGAGCGGCGCCTGGAGCAGCCCGACGGCCCGCGGGCCGCGCTGCTGTAGGCGGCGACGGTTCGGCCTTATCAAGGTGATCCTTTGACTTCGACAGAAAGGGACGGATAACCGGTGTCGACGCCGTTCTATGTCTCACCTCAGCAGGCGATGACCGACCGCGCGGAGTTCGCCCGCAAGGGCATCGCGCGCGGCCGCAGCCTGGTCGTGCTGCAGTACGCCGATGGCATTGTCTTCATCGGCGAGAATCCGTCCCGTGCGCTGCACAAGTTCAGCGAGATCTACGACCGGATCGGCTTCGCGGCGGCCGGCAAGTACAACGAGTACGAGAATTTGCGGATCGGTGGAGTGCGGTACGCCGATCTTCGTGGCTACACCTATGACCGCGATGATGTCACCGCCCGTGGTCTGGCCAACGTCTACGCCCAGACGCTGGGCACGATCTTCTCGTCGGCGGGTGAGAAGCCGTACGAGGTGGAGCTGGTCGTCGCGGAGGTCGGCGAGACGCCGGAGGGCGACCAGATCTACCGGCTGCCGCACGACGGCTCGATCGTGGACGAGCACGGTTCGGTCGCGGTGGGTGGTAACGCCGAGCAGATCAGCAGCTACCTGGACCAGCGTCATCAGGACGGTATGAGTCTGGCCGACGCCCTCAAGCTCGCCGTGCAGGCTCTGTCCCGTGACACGAACGGCACGCAGCGGGAGATCCCCGCGGAGCGGCTGGAGGTCGCGGTGCTGGATCGTACGCGTCCGCAGTCCCGCAAGTTCAAGCGCATCGTCGGTCGTCAGCTGGCGCGGTTGCTGGAGGCGGACGGAGCCTCGACGGAGGCCGAGAGCGCCGACGGGGCGGAGGACTCCGAGGGGTCCGAGGAGTAGTTCTGCTTCGTCCTGTCCTTGCTGTGCCCCGGTCCGAGCCCTTCGGCCGGGGCACAAGGCGTTCAGGAGGCGCTCAGGGCGCGCTGGGCGGCGCTGTGGAGCCGCGTACGACGAGTTCGACGGGGATGTCGCCGTCCACGGGTACCCGGCCTTCCAGGACTGCCAGCAGGGCCTGCATGCCCCGTTCCCCGAAGAGCTCGGCGTCGAGGCGGACGGTGGTGAGCTCGGGGTCGAGGGCGGTGGCGAGGGCGAGGTCGTCGAGGCCGGTCACGGAGACGTCGTCGGGGATGCGCAGTCCCAGTCGGCGTACGGCCTTGTACGCGCCGGCGGCGAGTTTGTCGTCGTCGCAGACGATCGCGGTGGGGCGGGGGCCCTCGGCGGAGAGCGCCGCGGTGGCGGCGGCGAGGGCGCCGTCGATGGAGATGGGGGCGCGGACGGTGAGCAGGGAGGTGCCGGGGACGGCGGCGAGCCGGGTGACGAGTTCCTGTGCGCGTACCTCGAAGGTCCAGGAGGCGACGTCCGCCGCCAGGTGCAGGAAGCGGCGGTGGCCGAGACCCAGCAGGTACCGGGCGACCTGGCGGACGCCGTCCGCGATGTCCAGGTTCACGGTGGCCGCGCCGAGGCTGCCCTCGGGGTCGCTGTCGAGCATGACGAGCGGGAGCTGGTCGCCGCGGATGGCGGTGAGGGCGTCGGCGGCCATGGAGGAGGCGATGACGCCGTCCAGGGCGGCCTGGGCGGAGGCGAAGGGGTCGCGGGCCGGGCCGATGCCTTCGGGGGAGGGGTAGAGGACGACGCCGAAGCCGTGTTCGGCGGCGATGCGGGCGGCGCCGGTGTAGACACCGGCGAAGAACTCGGTGGTCAGGGCGGGGACCACGAGGAGGACGGTCCGGGTGCGTCCGAGGCGGAGGTTGCGGGCGGCGAGGTTGGGCCGGTAGTCCAGTCGGCGGGCGGCTTCCCGGACGCGCTCGGCCGTGGCTTCGGAGACCCGGCCGCGCCATTTGTCGCCGAGCACCAGTGAGACCGCCGCCTGCGAGACGCCCGCGGCCTGGGCGACGTCCCGGCTGGTGGGTCGGGTGCTGCCGTGTGCCACCGTCCGCCTGCTCCTCTTCGTGTGGTCGTCCGACGCCGTCGCCCCGGCCGTCTTCGGCCCGCTCCCCGTCTGGACTCGTGAACAGCGCTCATGGTACGTATGAGTGAAGACGTTATACGTAAAACTTGGCGGAGGGCGGCACGGCGGATGACGGGCGCATACGGGGAGATCCTCAGGGTGAGGCACGCCGCCCGGCTGCTCGCCGGCACGCTCATGGGGCGGCTGCCGAACGCGGTGGCGGCGATCGCGATCGTGCTCTTCGTGCGGGAGGAGGGCGGTTCCTACAGCCTCGCCGGCGCTCTGGCGGCGGTGTACGGGATCGCCAACGCCGTGGGGCAGCCGGTACTGGGGCGGCTGGTGGACCTGTACGGGCAGCCGCGGGTGCAGCTGCCCGCCGCCGTGGCCTCCGCCCTCGCGGCGGCCGTGTTCGCCTTCGTGGGCATCGGCCCGCTGCCGCTCGCCTACGCCGCCGTGGCGGCCGCCGGGCTGTTCACGCCGCCCCTGGAAGGCGGTCTGCGGGCGCTGTGGTCGTCGGTCCTCCACAAGGAGGGTCAGGTGCATGCCGCGTACGCGATGGACGCGGTGGCGCAGGAAGTCATGTTCACCGTCGGACCGTTGCTGCTGACGCTGTGCGCTTCCTTGTGGTCGGCGCAGGCGGCGCTGCTGGTCCTGAACGTCCTCGGGGTGCTGGGCGCGCTGTCGGTGGTCGTGTCGCCGCCCTCGCGCGCGTGGCGCTCGGCACCGCGTGAGGCGCACTGGCTCGGGGCGCTGCGGTCGGCCGGGCTGCTCGCGCTGCTCGCGTCGTTCCTGTTCATCGGGATGGCGCTGGGCTCGATCGCGGTCGCGGCCATGTCGTACGCGGACGACAACGGCGGTGACACGGTGTACGGCTGGCTGATGGCGGGCGTGGGTCTGGGTGCGCTGATCGGCGGCACGGTGTACGGGGCGCGGCAGTGGGCCGGGGAGCCGGCGCGGCGACTGCGGGTGCTGGTGGCGCTTCTGGCGGTGTGTTACCTGCCCCTGATGCTGGTACCCGGGCCCGTGGCCATGACGTTGCTGAGCGTGCTCGCCGGTGTGTTCCTCGCCCCCTGCATCGCCTGTGCGTTCGTGCTGGTCGACCGGCACGCGCCGCGCGGCACGGTCACCGAGGCCTTCTCGTGGCTGGTCACCACGTTCACCGTGGGTGCCTCGGTCGGAACGGGACTGGCGGGGCCGGTCGTCGAGGAGGGCGGGGCCCTGTGGGGGTTCGCGGTGCCGGGTGCCGCGGGGGCGGTGTCGCTGCTGGTCCTGCTGGGCACGGGGCGGGTCCTCGCAGCTCCCGGCAGGGGCGCGGTTGTTGCGGCTTCATCGGAAAATGATCCAAACCGTGCTGTCGAACCCCGTTTCAGCTCAGGGGATCGGGCGTAATGTTCAGTCATGGACCGCCGCATTTTCGGGCTGGAGAACGAGTACGGCGTCACGTGCACGTTCAGGGGACAGCGCCGCCTGTCGCCTGACGAGGTGGCGCGGTACCTCTTCCGCCGTGTCGTGTCATGGGGCCGTAGCAGCAATGTCTTTCTGCGGAACGGCGCCCGGCTCTATCTCGACGTGGGGTCACATCCGGAATACGCGACACCCGAATGTGACAACGTGACCGAACTGGTCACCCACGACAAGGCCGGCGAGCGCATTCTGGAAGGACTCCTGGTAGACGCGGAACGACGCCTGCACGAGGAGGGAATCGCGGGCGACGTCTACCTCTTCAAGAACAACACCGACTCGGCGGGCAACTCCTACGGTTGCCACGAGAACTATCTCGTGGCGCGGCACGGGGAGTTCTCCCGGCTCGCGGACATCCTCATCCCGTTCCTCGTCACGCGCCAGCTGCTGTGCGGCGCGGGCAAGGTCCTGCAGACGCCGCGAGGCGCCGTGTACTGCGTCAGCCAGCGGGCGGAGCACATCTGGGAGGGCGTCTCCTCGGCGACGACCCGTTCCCGGCCGATCATCAACACCCGCGACGAGCCGCACGCGGACGCCGAGCGCTATCGCCGCCTGCACGTCATCGTGGGCGACTCGAACATGTCCGAGACGACCATGCTGCTCAAGGTCGGCGCGACCGACCTGGTGCTGCGCATGATCGAGGCGGGCACGGTGATGCGCGACCTGACCCTGGAGAACCCGATCCGGGCGATCCGCGAGGTCAGCCACGACATCACGGGCCGCCGCAAGGTCCGCCTGGCCAGCGGCCGGGAGGCCTCGGCACTGGAGGTGCAGCGGGAGTACTACGAGAAGGCCGTGGACTTCTGCGAGCGCCGCGGTATCCGCACCGGCACCGTCGAGCAGGTCCTGGAGCTGTGGGGCCGCACGCTGGAGGCGATCGAGTCCGAGGACCTCGACCGCATCGGCACCGAGATCGACTGGGTGATGAAGTACAAGCTCATCGAGCGGTACCGGGCCAAGCACAACATGACCATGTCGCACCCCCGGGTCGCGCAGATAGACCTCGCCTACCACGACATCCACCGCCGCCGCGGCCTGTACTACCTGCTGGAGAAGAAGGGGCAAGCCGCGCGCATCTGCAACGACTTGAAGATCTTCGAGGGCAAGTCCGTCCCGCCGCAGACCACTCGCGCCCGGCTGCGCGGTGACTTCATCCGCAGGGCACAGGAACAGCGCCGCGACTTCACCGTCGACTGGGTCCATCTCAAGCTCAACGACCAGGCACAGCGCACCGTGTTGTGCAAGGACCCGTTCCGCTCGGTGGACGACCGGGTGGAGAAGCTGATCGCCGGTATGTGACAGGGCGCGGTCGCTCCGGCGCCGTCCCGTGCGGGACGCCCGGTGACCGGGGGTGGTGCACCTCCGGTCACCGGGCGTTCCCCGTTTTCCGGCCGGGCCGGCGGGGACATGCCGAGGCGCCGATCAGGGCGGCGAGCGGTGCCGGGAGCGCGTACGTCGTAAAGTGGCGGCCATTGCCCGCCACCCCCTAGCCCAGTGGGACTGATGAACTTCAACACGAAACGCCGCGTCGCGGCGCTGCTGGCCGTGCCCGCCCTGCTGCTCACCGCCGCGTGCGGATCGGACGGCGACAGCGACGAGGCACAGACAGCGGCGGTCGCCGAGGTCGACGGGAAGGCCGGGGAGAAGCCCGAGATCTCCACGCCCAAGGACGGTGAGCCGGCCACGAAGACCGTGGTCGAGACGGTCTCGAAGGGCAGCGGAACCGCGATCAAGGCCTCCGACTACGTCCGGCTGGACTGGACCGTTCAGAAGTGGGGCGAGGACAAGGAGCTCGGCGGCACCTGGCAGGGCCCGGCGACCGGCGGCAGCGCGCCCCGGCAGCAGTCGGTGGAACAGGTCGGCAAGCCGAGCCGGCAGCTGCCCGCGAAGGTCCTCGACGCCGTCAAGGGCAAGCAGCCGGGCAGCCGGGTCCTCGTGCAGGGCACCGCGGGTGACCTGATCGGCGAGGCGCTGAACCCCTCCTCCGGCATCAAGGAGAAGGACGTGCTGATCTGGGTGCTCGACGTGGCCGGCGCCGCCACGGTCGACCCCAAGGCCGAGGTCAAGGGTGAGCAGGCGGCCCCGGCGCCGGGCATGCCCGAGGTGGAGGCTCCGTCGCAGAAGGCGGCGAAGATCACCATCCCCGAGAACACCAAGGCCCCCAAGGACCTCAAGCAGCAGGTGCTGATCAAGGGCGACGGCAAGAAGGTCGAGGCCGGTCAGGGCCTCGTGGCCCAGTACACCGGGGTCAAGTGGGAGGACGGCAAGAAGTTCGACTCCTCCTGGGACCACGGTGGCGCGACCGCCTTCCAGATCGGCACCGGCTCGGTGGTGCAGGGCTGGGACAAGGGCCTCGTCGGCAAGAACGTCGGCGACCGGGTGCTGCTGGTGATCCCGCCCTCCCTCGCCTACGGCAACAACCCCGGCAGCGAGCTGGCCAAGAACACACTGGTCTTCGTGGTGGATATCCTCGACGTCGCCTGACCGAGGTGTCTGTGCGACCGTTTCGCGACTCAGGTCACGCAAATAGGAGTGATGAAGTGAGCATCGACAAGCCCGAGATCGACTTCCCGGGCGGCGAGCCCCCGAAGGACCTCGAGATCAAGGACATCTGGGAGGGCGACGGCCCGGTGGCCCAGGCGGGCCAGACCGTCACCGTCCACTACGTGGGTGTCGCCTTCAGTACGGGTGAGGAGTTCGACGCCAGCTGGAACCGCGGTACGCCGTTCCGCTTCCCGCTGGGCGGCGGCCGCGTCATCAAGGGCTGGGACCAGGGTGTGCAGGGCATGAAGGTCGGCGGCCGCCGCCAGCTGACCATCCCGGCCCACCTCGCCTACGGCAACCAGAGCCCGACCCCGGCGATCAAGCCGGGCGAGACGCTGATCTTCGTGGTCGACCTGCTCGGCGTCTGATCGTCGCGTCCCGGTGCCCCTCCCGATCGGCGAATGGCTGATCGGCGTGCGACCGGACCCGACTACCTGGGGCCCATGCCTGTCCGGGCGTGGGCCCTCGGCTTTTGCCACGCCACTTCGGGGCGGTACGGTCATCGGTCGTAAGCACCATAGGGAAGCGAAGGGCGTCGATGGCCATTGCCAAGGCCGAGCGGCTCATGAATCTGGCGCTGTGTCTGCTCGGGACGCGGCGTCCGCTGAGCAAGCGCGAGCTGCGTGAGTCCATCGAGGCCTATCTCGAAGCGGGCAGCGACGACTCCTTCAACCGGATGTTCGAGCGCGACAAGGACGATCTGCGCGAGCTCGGCCTGGTCATCGAGACCGTCGAGAACCTCGACGGCGAGGTCGGCTACCTCGCCCGCCGGGACAGCAACCGCCTGCCGCCCATCACGCTCGACGCCGAAGAGGCGGCCGCGCTGGGGCTGGCCGCCAAGGTGTGGCAGCAGGCACGTCTGGCGGGCGCGGCCAGCGGCGCCCTGCAGAAGCTGCGGGCGGCCGGGCTGCCCGAGGACGTCGACCCGTACGGGGCGCACGGCGCCCTGGAGCCCCGCATCCCGGTGCACGAGGCCGCGTTCGAGCCGCTGATGCTGGCCTGCCGCGACCGCCGTCCGGTCGTCTTCGAGTACCGCAAGGCCACCGCCGCCCGCCCCGAGCCCCGGCACGTCGAGCCGTGGGCGCTGGAGTGCTGGCGCGGTCACTGGTACCTGGCGGGCTGGGACCGGGACCGCGGCGCGGAGCGCGTCTTCCGGCTGTCGCGGATCACCGGCAAGGTCCGCAGCCGTAGTGGCCGCTTCACCGCCCCCGTGCCCGATGTCGTCACCGTGCGCGAGACCGTGGCGAGTTGGGCGGGGGAGACCGCCGACCGGTCCGCGCTGATCCGGCTGCGTGCGGACGCCGGGTACCCCCTTCGGGCGAAGGCCACGGCGGTGCGGGAACTCGGCGACGGCTGGGACGAGTTGGAGATTCCGTACGGCCACGGGCTGGATGCCTGGCTGGTGGAGTTCGGGCCGGACGTGGTGGTCGTGGAGCCCGCGGAGCTGCGGGCCGACGTGGTGGACCGGCTGCGTGCCGTGGCCAAGGGCTGAGGGGGAGCGGAGCGACACAGTGGCAGGCAAACCGGTCAGGCCCGTCAACGCCATCGACCAGACCAGACGGATGCTCTCCCTGGTGACGTATCTCAGGGAGCGCCCCGGTGCCCGCGTCGAGGACGTGGCGCGCGCCTTCGGCATCTCCGAGGAGGAGCTGGTCTCCGACCTGGATGTGCTGCCCATGTGCGGCACCAGCTTCCGCGGCGGCGACCTGCTCGACATCGACACCGACGGCGAGCGCATCTGGTGGCACAACCCCGCCGCCCTGGGTGCGGAAGCGGCCGAGCCGCTGCGGATCGCCGCCGACGAGGCGACCGCGCTGCTGGTGGCCGCCCGGGCCGTGGCCACGCTGCCCGGACTGCGCGAGAGCGACCGGCAGGCGCTGCTGCGGGCGACCGCCAAGGTGGAGGCCGCGGCCGGTGAGGCGGCCGGTGCCAGCTCCCGGCTGTCGGTGACCTTCGAGTCCGAGGGCGGTGTCTTCGCCGACGTCGACCGCGCGATCTCCGAGCGGCGCCGGCTGTGGATCCGCTACTACTCGCCGGCCCGCGACGAGGTCACCGAGCGCGAGATCGACCCCATCCGCCTCGTCAGCGTCGGTCACACCTATGTCGAGGCCTGGTGCCGCCGCTCCGAGGCGCGACGCACCTTCCGGCTCGACCGGGTCGCCGAGATCAAGATCCTGGACGAGCCGTCCGCGCCGCCCGAGATCGAGCTGCGGGACCTGTCCGAGGGGCTGGTCCAGCCCGCGGCGGAGGACCCGGAGGTCGTCGTCGAGGTCGGCCCGGGCGGCCGCTGGGTCGCCGAGTACTACCCGCACGACAGTGCCGATGAGCTTGCGGACGGCGGTCTGCGTATCACTCTGCGGACCCCCGACCCGGCGTCGCTGCGGCGCCTGGCGCTGCGACTCGGGCGCGACGGGCGCATCGTGTCGCCGCCGGAGCTGGCGGACAGCGCCCGGCAGGCGGCCCGCGAGGCGCTGGCCGCGTACGACGGGACCGAGGGGATCGAGGTGCAGGGCGCTCACATGGCGCATCCGGTTCACGACGGACAGTAGGACGAGGTTCGACGGTGTCGGGCAGGCAGGGCGACAGGCGGGAGCAGGGGCTTTGAGCGAGTCGATGTCCGGGGTGCGGGAGATGACGGTGGCGTCCGCGTTCGCCGGAATGAGAAGCGTCGCCCCGGTGATGTTCAGGGCGGGCTGCCCGGACTGCCGCGGCTCCTTCGAACTCGCCGCGGGCGCCCTGCGCCTCGCCATCGGTGCGACCAGCCGCACGACGTTCTACTCCTTCACCTGCCCCGAGTGCGGCGCCGCCGTCCGCAAGCCGGCCGGGGAGCGGATCGTCGAGCTGCTCACGGGCGGTGGGGTCAGGACCCTGCGGCTGCACTCCACGGTGTAGGACGGTCTAGGCTCGGCGTCATGTTCTGGCCGATGTTCGCGGTAGCCGTGGGTTTTCTGGGTCTTGTGGTGCTCGGTGTTCTCGCCGTGCGGGTCTTCCTGGAGGCGCAGCGCCTGGGCCGCCAGGTGGCGGATTCGGCGCGCCGGATCAGCAGGGCGGCCGAGGACCTGGAGCGGGCGAGCCTGAGCGCGGCCCGAGCCGCGGACTCTCTGTGACGTCGCCGAGGAATGGGTGTGAGTCCTGCGTCGCATGCGTTTTGGGCCACTTCGCCCTGTCAACTTGCCGTGTGGGCCAGGTACGCTGCTGGTCGCGGGTCGGAGAACGAGGCCCGGTCCGCGGACAGGGAGTACGCACGGGGATTGCCTGACGTTCACCCCTGAGCGCTACGATCGCTGTCTACACGATCGTTCGGACATATGTCCGACCGGTCGGACAGCTTCCCCACCCCAGCCGCCTCGGTGAGAAGGTAAAGACTTATGTTCGGAAGGCTCGGAGCCCCCGAGATCATTCTCATCCTCGTCGTCATCATCCTGCTGTTCGGCGCGAAGAAGCTTCCGGACATGGCGCGCTCGCTCGGCAAGTCCGCCCGCATCCTGAAGAGCGAGGCCAAGGCGATGAAGGACGACGGCAAGTCCCCCGCGCCGGCCGACCCGCCGAACAACGACGAGCAGCCCCAGGCTCAGCGCATCATCCAGGCCGCCCCCGGCGACGTGACCAGCTCGCGCCCGGTCAACGAGCCGACGGACACGACCAAGCGCTGACGCAGGGCCGGTGACCTCCGGCCCGATGCACGAGATGGGAACGTGGGTTGCTGAAGTCTGCCCGCAAGCAGGAGAAGGATCCCGAGGGGCGGATGCCCCTCGCGGAGCACTTGCGTGAACTCCGCAACCGGCTCGTCAAGAGCCTGCTGGCGGTCCTCGTCACGACGATCGTCGCAGCCTTCTTCTACAAAGACATCATCGAGTTCTTCACCAATCCCATCCTCGAGGCGGTGGGATGCGACTACAGCTTCGCCGAGCTGGCGAAGAACACGAGCGAGCAGAAGTGCGCGCGCATCGTGCAGAACGGTCTGCTGAGTCCGTTCACGCTCGCCCTCACGGTCTCGCTGTCGTCCGGTGTCGTGCTGGCCTCCCCGGTCTGGCTGTACCAGCTCTGGGCGTTCGTCGCCCCGGGCCTGCACCGGCACGAGCGCAAGTACGCCTACGCGTTCGTCGGCGCCGGCTTCCCGCTGTTCGTCACGGGTGCCTACTTCGCCTACTGGTCGCTGCCCAAGATGGCCTCGGTCATGCTCGAGTTCGCCATCATCGGCAGTGACAACCAGCTCCCCCTCGACGACCTCCTGCAGCTGATCATGCGGATGATCGTCGTCTTCGGTCTCTCCTTCGAGCTGCCCCTGCTGCTGGTCATGCTCAACTTCAGCGGCGTGCTCTCCGGCAAGAAGATGGCCGGCTGGTGGCGCGGCATGATCATGGGCATCACGCTCTTCGCGGCGATCGCCACTCCCAGCACCGACCCGATCTCCATGCTGGCGCTCGCGGGCCCCATCTGGATCCTGTACTTCGGCGCTACGGGCATCGCACTCCTCAACGACCGGCGCCGCGCCCGCCGCGACGCGGAAGGGCCCGCCGACGACGAGGCCTCCGACCTGGATCTGACCCCCGACGACATCGGCGAGGTCGAGGCCGTCCCGGCCGCCAGGGCACTGCCCGAGCAGGCGAGCACGGAGCGGGTCAACGGCTACGACGACGTGACCTGACCGCTCACTCGCAGGAACACCACGGCCGGGGCGCCCACGGGGCGCGCCCGGCCGCTTGCGTTGCGCCACCGTCAGCGCCGTGAGCTGCGCGGACCCACGGGTTCGCGCAGTGCGGATCCCGATAATGATCGTCCTGTTGTCAGTGGGGCCCGGTACGCTCGAAAGCACGATGACAGAGGATCTCTCTCCGGCCGAGCGGTATGCGGCAGCGCGCAGGCGCGCTGTCGAGCAGGCCACCGCGCTCGCCTCCTTCCGCGAGATGTACGACTTCGGCCTCGACCCCTTCCAGATCGAGGCCTGCCAGGCGCTCGAAGGGGGGAAGGGCGTGCTGGTGGCCGCGCCCACCGGCTCCGGCAAGACGATCGTGGGCGAGTTCGCCGTCCACCTCGCCCTGATGCAGGGCAAGAAGTGCTTCTACACGACGCCCATCAAGGCGCTGTCCAACCAGAAGTACGCCGACCTGTGCCGCCGTTACGGCAACGGCATGGTCGGTCTGCTCACCGGTGACAACAGCGTCAACCCCGACGCCGCCGTGGTCGTGATGACCACGGAGGTGCTGCGGAACATGCTGTACGCGGGCTCGCAGACCCTCCTCGGCCTCGGCTACGTGGTGATGGACGAGGTGCACTACCTCTCCGACCGCTTCCGCGGCGCCGTGTGGGAGGAAGTGATCATCCACCTTCCCGAGTCGGTCACGCTCGTCTCCCTGTCGGCGACCGTGTCGAACGCCGAGGAGTTCGGCGACTGGCTCGACACCGTCCGCGGCGACACCGAGGTGATCGTCTCCGAGCACCGGCCCGTGCCGCTGTTCCAGCACGTGCTCGCCGGGCGCCGGATGTACGACCTGTTCGAGGAGGGCGAGGGCCACAAGAAGGCCGTCAACCCCGATCTCACGCGGCTGGCGCGGATGGAGGCGACCAGGCCGTCGTACCAGGACCGCAGACGCGGGCGCGCGATGCGGGAGGCCGATCGCGAGCGGGAGCGCAGACAGCGGTCCCGGGTGTGGACACCCGGCCGGCCCGAGGTCATCGAACGCCTCGACGCCGAGGGGCTGCTGCCCGCGATCACCTTCATCTTCAGCCGTGCCGCCTGTGAGGCCGCCGTACAGCAGTGCCTTTACGCGGGACTCCGGCTGAACGACGAGGAGGCGCGGGAGAAGGTGCGCGCGCTCGTCGAGGAGCGCACCGCCTCCATCCCCACCGAGGATCTGCACGTCCTGGGCTACTACGAGTGGCTGGAGGGCCTGGAACGCGGTATAGCGGCCCACCACGCGGGCATGCTGCCGACCTTCAAGGAGGTCGTCGAGGAGTTGTTCGTCCGCGGCCTGGTGAAGGCCGTGTTCGCCACGGAGACGCTGGCGCTGGGCATCAATATGCCCGCCCGCTCGGTGGTGTTGGAGAAGCTCGTCAAGTGGAACGGCGAGCAGCACGCCGACATCACACCCGGCGAGTACACGCAGCTGACGGGGCGTGCGGGGCGGCGCGGTATCGACGTCGAGGGGCACGCCGTCGTGCTGTGGCAGCGCGGTATGAGCCCCGAGCACCTGGCGGGACTGGCCGGCACCCGCACCTATCCGCTGCGGTCCAGCTTCAAGCCCTCGTACAACATGGCGGTCAACCTCGTCGAGCAGTTCGGCCGGCACCGCTCCCGTGAACTGCTGGAGACGTCCTTCGCGCAGTTCCAGGCCGACAAGTCGGTCGTCGGGATCTCCCGGCAGGTGCAGCGCAACGAGGAGGGGCTGGCCGGGTACAAGGAGTCGATGACCTGCCACCTCGGGGACTTCGAGGAGTACGCGCGCCTGCGCCGCGAACTCAAGGACCGGGAGAACGAGCTGGCCCGGCAGGGCGCGGCGCAGCGGCGCGCGGAGGCCGCGGTCGCCCTGGAGAGGCTCAAGCCGGGCGATGTCATCCATGTGCCGACGGGCAAGTACGCCGGTCTCGCGCTGGTGCTGGACCCCGGGCTGCCGGCCGGGCGCTCCAACGGCCACCGCGGCTTCGAGCACCACGACGGCCCGCGCCCCCTGGTCCTGACCGCCGAACGGCAGGTCAAGCGGCTGGCGTCGATGGACTTCCCGGTGCCGGTCGAGGCGCTGGAGCGGATGCGGATCCCGAAGTCCTTCAACCCGCGCTCCCCGCAGTCCCGTCGGGACCTCGCCTCCGCGTTGCGTACCAAGGCCGGGCACATCCCGCCGGAGCGGCAGCGCAAGCGGCGCTCCCAGGCGGCGGACGACCGCGAGATCGAGCGGCTGCGCAAGGCGCTGCGGGCGCACCCCTGCCACGGCTGCAACGACCGCGAGGACCACGCCCGTTGGGCTGAGCGCTATCACCGGCTGCTGCGGGACACCTCGCAGCTGGAGCGCCGTATCGAGGGCCGCACGAACACCATCGCGCGCACCTTCGACCGGATCGTCGCCCTGCTGACCGAGCTGGACTATCTGCGCGGCGACGAGGTCACCGAGCACGGCAAGCGGCTCGCGCGGCTGTACGGCGAACTCGACCTGCTGGCCAGTGAGTGCCTGCGGGAACGGGTCTGGGAGGGGCTCGGACCGGCCGAACTGGCGGCCTGCGTCTCGGCGTTGGTGTACGAGGCGCGGGTCGGCGACGACGCGATGGCCCCCAAGTTGCCTTCGGGCAAGGCCAAGGCCGCGCTGGGTGAGATGGTGCGGATCTGGGGCCGGCTGGATGCCCTGGAGGAGGAGTTCCGGATCAACCAGACCGAGGGCGTCGGGCAGCGCGAGCCGGATCTCGGGTTCGCCTGGGCCGCTTACATGTGGGCCAGCGGCAAGGGGCTGGACGAGGTACTGCGTGAGGCGGAGATGCCGGCGGGTGACTTCGTGCGGTGGTGCAAGCAGGTGATCGATGTGCTGGGGCAGATCTCGGCGGCTTCTCCTGTGGAGGGATCGACCGTGGCGAAGAACGCGCGGAAGGCCGTGGACGGGCTGCTGCGGGGAGTCGTCGCCTACTCGTCGGTGGGGTGAGCGTGCGCGGGCGGGCGCGGGGTTCGCGGCGTCCGCCCGCGGCGGGGCCGCAGCTTCGTGCGGCCCCGGCCCCATGGCGCGGACCTACCCGAGGACGACCAATTGCCGGGTCGCCCGGGTCATCGCGACATAGCGGTCCACCGCTCCCTCGATTCCCTCGCTGAAGGCTTCCGGGCGCACCAGGACGACCAGGTCGAACTCCAGGCCCTTGGACAGCTCCGGGGTCAGCGAGCGGACGCGGTCCGTCGGGCGGAACGTGGGATCGCCGATGACGCAGGCGATCCCGTCGGTGTGCGCGGCGAGCCATGCGTCGAGAATCGCGTCGAGATCCGAGACCGGGCCCCGTACGACGGGGACGCCCCCGCTGCGGATCGACGTCGGCACGTTGGCGTCCGGGAGCACGGCGCGGATGACCGGCTCGGCTTGCGCCATGATCTCCTTCGGCGTCCGGTAGTTGACGCTCAGGGAGGCCATGGTGACCCTGTCGAGCCCGACGCGCTCCAGGCGTTCTGGCCAGGACTCCGTGAAGCCGTGCCTGGCCTGGGCGCGGTCGCCGACGATGGTGAAACTGCGGGACGGGCACCGCAGCAGCAGCATCTGCCACTCCGCGTCGGTCAGTTCCTGAGCCTCGTCCACGACGATGTGGGCGAACGGGCCGGCCAGCAGATCGGGGTCGGCGGGCGGTAGTTCGGACTCGTCGACCAGGCTGACCCGGGCGTCCGCGCCCCGCAACATCGTCACCAGGCCCTCCCCGTCGTCACCGTCGGCGCCCGAGACGGCCGCGGCCTCGATGAGGTTGTCCACGACCTGCGTCATCCGCTCACGCTGGGCCGCGATGGCCGCCTCGTGCCGGCGCCTGCGCCGGGCCGCCTCCGGATCGCCGAGCCGCTGCCGTGCCGCGTCCAGGAGCGGTAGGTCGGACACCGTCCAGGCCTGCGGCCGCGTACGCTGCAGCCGTCGTACCTCGTCGGGGCCGAGCCAGGGAGCGCACATCCGCAGATAGGCCGGCACCGACCACAGGTCCGAGACGAGGTCGGCCGCTTCGAGCAGGGGCCAGGCGCGGTCGAAGGCCGTGCGCAGGTCCCGGTTCCGGGCCAGGGACCTGCGCAGCAGGTGGGGCGGGACGTCGCCGTCGTGCGCCGAGGCCTCGTCGTCGTGCTTGTCGACCAGGATCGTGAGCAACTCCTCCCAGACCTGGTCGCGGGCCTCGTTGTGCGGGGTGCCGGGCTCCGCCGCGTCGAAGGCCACCGCCCAGTCCTCGGCGCTCAGCCGGATGTCGGACCAGTGGGTGCTGACCGTCATCCCCTCGGCGGGTGGTTCCTCGTAGAACCGGACGGCCGTCTCGATCGCCTTCACCAGGGCCGCCGACGACTTCAGGCGGGCCACCTCGGGGTCCGCCTCGACGCCCGCCCCGGCCCCCTCTTCGACGAGGTCCCGCAGCAGACAGGTCTGCACGCCCTCCTCACCGAGGCTGGGCAGGACGTCGGCGACGTAGGACAGGTAGGGCCGGTGCGGTCCGACGAACAGCACGCCGCCCCGACGCTGCCCGAGGCGGGGGTCGGAGTGCAGGAGATAGGCGGAGCGGTGCAGGGCGACCACGGTCTTCCCGGTGCCCGGACCGCCGTCGACGACCAGGGCGCCCTGGGACCCCGCGCGGATGATGGCGTCCTGGTCGGCCTGGATGGTGCCCAGCACGTCCCGCATCCGTTCCGACCTGCTGCTGCCCAGCCCGGCGATGAAGGCGGACTGGTCGTCGAGCGCGGCGTGCCCGGCGAAGCCGTCCGAGGTGAACACCTCGTCCCAGTAGTCGCTGATCCGGCCGTCGCTCCAGCGGTACCTGCGGCGGCTCGTCAGACCCATGGGGTTGGCGTGGGTGGCTCCGAAGAACGGCTCGGCGGCGGGGGAGCGCCAGTCGACCAGCAGCCGGCGGCCGGTGCTGTCCGTGAGACCGAGCCGCCCCACGTACACCGGCTCGGCGCCGTCGGCGCCGACCATGCGGCCGAGGCACAGGTCCAGGCCGAAGCGGCGCAGCGTACGCAGGCGGGCGGTCAGCCGGTGGACTTCGGCGTCCCGGTCCATCGCGTGCCGGCCCAGGCCACCGGGCGCCCTGCGCTCGGCGTCGAGGCGCTCGGACACCTCCGCGGCGGACTGTTCCAGGCACTGCGCGAGGGCCGCGAAGTGCTGCTCGTCAGCGGCGATCAGCGCCGGGTCGGCCTTGGCACGGAGGCGATGGGGAAGGGCGAACACGGTGGTGGCGGTGAGGGGGTTCACGGCGTACTGCTCCGATCTGGGTCGCTGACGACCCTCGCTTGTGGCGAGGGGGCCGGACCGGGGTGACGAGGGGGTGAACCGGTGACCGGGCGCATGCCGGGCCCAGGGGCGGTCAGGTCGTCGGCGTGTGCGGACTGTCGTGTCCGGGTGTCATGAGCCGTGCCGCGGTGGCACCGCGGGTCATGGGGATGCAGGCCTCCCGGCGCGGCTGTTGGTGTCGAGGAGGAGTTGCGCGGCCACCGTGGCCCCGTCGGTGCGGATCGTGGCGGCGACGGCCGCCGCTCGCGCGCGGGTCTTGGGGGACAGGGCCGAACCGAGCGCGGTCGACAGGGACTCGAAGGTGGGAGCGGGGCCGTCGTGCGCGGCACCCACGCCCAGCTCGGCCACACGGCCGGCCCAGTACGGCTGGTCCGCGAGCTGGGGGACGACCACCTGGGGCGCGCCGGCCCGGGCGGCGGTCGTCGTGGTGCCGGCGCCACCGTGGTGCACCACGGCGGCCACCCGCCGGAACAGGGCCTGCTGATTGACCTCGCCGACGGCGAAGCAGTCGTCCTGGTCGTCGGCGAGGCCCAGGTCGGCCCAGCCGCGCCCGACGAGCACCCGGTGCCCGCGCGCGCGGACCGCCGCAACGGCCGCCCGCGCCACGCCCTGCGCGTCCTGGAGCGCCATGCTCCCGAAGCCCACGTACACCGGTGGAGCGCCGGCGTCCAGGAATGCCTCCAGATCCGCCGGGAGCGGCCGCTCGTCGGGGCGGATCCACGCGCCGGTCTGCACCACCGTGCCGTCCGCCGGTTCCGGCCACGGACTCAGGGCCGGGTCGGCCGCCAGCCACGGCCGGTCGGTGAGCACGTGATCGCGTACGTGGTCCACCGGGGGCAGCCCGTGCAAGGCCCGCCGGGTGTTGACCGCCTCGCCGAACAGCGCGTTCAGGTGCTCGGCGTTCAGGTCCCACAACGCCCGGTTGTCGGTCACGTCCGGTGGCGTGGGGCGGCCCGGCCACGTGAGCGGCGGGTGGTGCGGAGAGGGCAGGTAGGTCGGGAAGCAGGCCACGAAGACGTACGGGACGCCCAGCTTCTCGGCCACCGACCGCGCGCCTGCCGCGGCCGGGATGAGGCCGGTGGCCACCACCACGTCGCATTCCTCGGCGATCTCCATGGCCGCGTCGTACGTCGCCGTGAACACCCGGGCCGCACGCTCCGGCAGGCTCTCCGGTGGCAGCGGTGCCGCACCCGTCACGCTCTCCTTGACCATCTCGCGCACCGACCGGCCGATGGGCGCCATGGGTACCTCGATGTCCGCGAACAGCTCCGCGAAGTCCGGCGGTGCGCACACCCGCACGTCGGCGCCCCGTGCCAGCAGCGCCACCGCGAGTCCCGCCATCGGTTCGGCGTCCCCGCGCGATCCGTAGGTCACCAGCAAAGCACGCATGGCGCGATTCCCCGTTTCCGTAGATTCCGGCTCAGGCCGGAGATTCTGCGGCACGACGGGGGCCTTGCCGCAAGGCCCCCGGTGCGCTATACGTTGAGACTGGCAAGGAGTGCTGGTGACCTCCTTGCCTTCGTTGTTTCCGGGGAGTTCGTCGTCTCCGCGGATTGCGACACCGGCAGTCGCCGTCGGTGAGATCCGCCCAGGAACCCGGGGCCATGGCTGCCGACCAGGAGGAACTCCGCACCGGACTGCCGGAGTTCACGGTCACTGACTGACTCGGGTACGGCCGAGAGGGGCGCAGCGGCCGTGCGGCGGCCGGCACGGCCTCGGTGGGTGCGCTCGCCGCCCGGGGTGCGTGCCGAGCGCTTCGCAGAGATCTCAGGGCCGGACGGTGCGGGAACCCGGATTCTCACTCGTCACGGTGAGTGGTTTTCGTACGCCCGAACAACGTGACGCGTCGTGTTCGATTGTATGCCGAGCGTATAAAAGAGCCGAGCGTACTCCTGTCACACCCGCCATTTCAGGCGCTTGCTGAATATGACACAGCGATGATCCGCTCGGACTAAGCTCGCCCGCAGCGCACCGACTTGAGGTGTATTCGTGCGCTTGTTCCCAAACATGCAGAAGATTCCGGCATACCCATGACGTACCCCCCTGCTAGCTCCCCCTACACCCACCCGATTCATTTCAGAGGGCCCACATGGTGAGCGTTCAATCCCCGCCCCGTCGGCGCGAACTCCCTTACGTGCGTGTGCTTTTGCTGCCGGCCATAGTGATGGCGGCGGCGACCGGAGCCGCCGTCGCCGTGGTGGCGGAACCGGCCCGGACGGCCGTCGGCGTGTGCGGTGCCGTGGCCTTGGTGCTGGTGCTGATGTCCGCGGCCGAAGTCGTGCGCCGCGGTCGCGCCCTTCGGGACGCGCGAGCCGAGCACGCTCGTCACACCGCGTATCTGGAGAGGCGCGTCGCCGCCCACGACGAGGAGATCGTCCGCCTCGCCAGGGAGATCACCCCCGCCGCGATCCACCGGCTGCGCTGTGGCGCTTCACCCTACGAGGTGATGCGCGACCTCTCCGAGATCGACCCGTCCTACGCCCAACTCCCGCCGGTCCAGGTCGAGTTCGTGCGGAACATGGTCGAACTCGTCGATCACGAGGAGGCACTGCGCGACTCCGCCCAGCGCTCCTTCGTCAACATCGCCCGCCGCGTCCAGTCGATCGTCCACCAGCAGGCCGTCGAACTGAGGGAGATGGAGGAGGACCACGGCCGCAACCCCGAGGTCTTCGACGACCTGCTCCGCATCGACCACGGCACCATGCTGATCGGCCGCCTCGCCGACTCCATCTCCGTGCTCGGCGGCGGCCGCCCCGGCCGCCAGTGGCCCGAACCCGTCCCGCTGTACAGCGTGCTGCGCGGTGCCATGTCCCGGATCCTGGAGTACCGCCGCATCAGCCTGGACTCCATCGCCAAGGTCAACATCGCCGGTATCTCCGTCGAGCCGATCATCCACGCCGCGGCCGAACTCCTCGACAACGCCACGCGCTACTCGCCCCCGCAGACCAAGGTCCACGTCACCGCCACCGAGGTGCAGACCGGTGTCGCGATCGAGATCGAGGACGCCGGGGTCAGCCTCAGCGAAGAGGCCCGCGCCAGGGTCGAGGGCATGCTCGAACGCGCCAAGCAGGGCACCGACCTGCAGGACCTCGGCGAGTCCCCGAGGCTGGGCCTGGCTGTCGTCGGCCGCCTCTGCACGGCCTACAACATGCAGGTCTCGCTGCGGTCCTCCGCGTACGGCGGCGTCCGTGCCGTCCTGGTGGTGCCGCGCGACATGATGACCACCGACCCCGCGCCCGGACTCGCGCACGGCATCGGCGCCGGATCGGCGCCCAAGGCCGACGACCCCGACCTCCTCGAAGGCCCCAAGCGCGCGCCCAAGAAGCGTCGTCCCACCAGCCCCAAGATCGCCGCCGCGCTCTCCATGGGCGACGACGTCCCCGTCGTCACCGAGTGGACCGCGGGCGGGCTGCCCCAGCGCCGCAGCCGGGTCAAGACCCCGCTCAGCAAGCGGCTCGCCGAGCAGGCCGCCATCGAGCAGGCCGAACGGGAGGGCCGGCCGACCATCTGGTCGACGGGCAAGTCCGAGCCCGACCCCGAGCCGGCGAAGGACGAGCCCGCCCCCGGAGCCTGGGTCGAGGCGTTCTGGAACGGACTCAAGGACGGTCCGGACCCGCTCACACTCAAACCGCGAACCCAACCGGCCCGCCCCGAGGCCGACGAGGAGGGGGACCTCAAGTGATCCAGCAGCGCGCCAACTTCGACTGGATGCTCAAGGAGCTCCACGACGGCGTACCGGGCATCCAGATGATCGTGGTGCTCTCCGCCGACGGCCTGCGCATCGCGCGCTACGGCGGCGATCCGGACACCGCCGACCGCGTCGCCGCGGCCTGCGCCGGGCTGCAGAGCCTGGCGAGCGCTGTGGCCCAGGAGATCCCGAAGAGCGACGGCAAGATGAAGATGGTCCTGATCGAGATCAACGGCGGCTACTTCTACCTGATGGCCGCCGGCGCGAACGCGTATCTCGCGGTGCTCTCCGACACCTTCGCCGAACCCGGCCGGATGAGCAACCGCATGACCGACCTCGTCGCCCGGATCGGTGCCCACCTCACCAGT
Source organism: Streptomyces sp. NPDC001920 (assembly GCF_053594495.1). Taxonomy (NCBI): domain Bacteria; kingdom Bacillati; phylum Actinomycetota; class Actinomycetes; order Kitasatosporales; family Streptomycetaceae; genus Streptomyces; species Streptomyces sp. NPDC001920. The sequence goes on along the minus strand of NZ_JBSFEP010000011.1, from coordinate 276,301 downwards.
CCGCCCCGGCGCAACGGGCAGACCGTATGACTCCTCCGCAACGCCAGCGGCGACAACCCAAGGACCTACCGCCTCCACCACCGGCCCAGACCGGGAAGCAGAAGAACCCGGAACGGCTCTTCGTGGTGGCCGGACCGGACGGGGGCGAGCGCGACGGGGACCTCGACCTGGTCACCTTAATCGTGGCGCGCGCCGAACCGCCGCCTTCCGCCACGCCGGAACAATCGGCGCTGCTCCGGCTCTGCACCACCCCCCTGTCCGTGGCCGAGCTCTCGGCCTATCTCAGCCTGCCGTTCAGCATGATGACGGTCGTACTCACCGACATGCTGACGGCCGGACTGGTGACGGCGCGCGCCCCGATCGTGCGCCAGGCCGTCGCCGACCGTTCAATTCTCGAAGCGGTGATGCATGGACTTCAAAGGCTCTGACATCGTCCCCGGCCCGCGCACCGAGGACCAGCTGCCGCACACGGCCGAGGCCGCGGTCAAGATCGTGGTCGTGGGCGGTTTCGGCGTCGGCAAGACGACCATGGTGGGCTCGGTCAGCGAGATCAAGCCGCTGACCACCGAAGAGACCATGACGCAGGCCGGTATCGGCGTCGACGACAACTACGGCTCGGACACCAAGACGGCCACCACCGTCGCGATGGACTTCGGTCGCATCAGCATCACCGAGCAGCTGGTGCTGTACCTCTTCGGCACGCCCGGCCAGGAACGCTTCTGGTTCCTGTGGAACGGTTTGTTCGAGGGTGCGCTGGGTGCGGTCGTGCTGGTCGACACCCGTCGTCTCGAAGTCAGCTTCGACGTCATAGGGCGACTGGAGGAGTGCGGCGTGCCCTTCGTGGTGGCCGTCAACACCTTCCCGGACGCGCCTCGTCACGCCGTCTCCGAACTCCGCACGGCACTCGATCTGCCCGAGGAGATCCCCATCATCGAGTGCGACGTACGCCGCCGGGCCTCCAGCCGCGACGTCCTGATGACCCTGATGCACTTCCTGCACGCGCTGGCGACGGCGAAGGCCCCCGCCTGAGCCCTGTGCCGGTCGGGCCGTACGGCCGCGCCATCCCGTCCGCGAGCCGTACGGCCCCGCACGGCGTGTGCGTTCCGCGCACGACCTCCCCCACGTTCCCGGCTTCGCTGAACCGTCCGAACCGGGGGACCTCATCACCTCCTGTACACCGGAACCACTTCAGCTTCGGAGCGACCATCGTGACGCCTGAACCCCTCTTCCCGACCGGTACGGACGAGCCCATGGCCACCCCGCCCCCCGGCTGCCCCGCGCACGGCATCGGCCCCGGAGGGCTGCGCCGGCTGTACGGCCCGGAGGCGGAGGACCTGGGAGCCTTGTACGAGAAGCTCCGGGCCGAGTACGGCCCTGCGGCCCCCGTGCTGTTGCACGACGACGTGCCGATCTGGATGGTGCTCGGCCATGCCGAGAACATGCACATGGTGCGCAGCCCTTCCCAGTTCTGCCGCGACACCCGGTTGTGGTCCGCCCTGCAGGACGGCACGGTCAAGCCCGATCACCCCCTCATGCCGCACTTCGCCTGGCAGCCCATCTGCAGTCACGCCGAGGGCGACGAGCACCTGCGACTGCGCGGCGCGGTCACCGGCGCCATGTCGACCATCGACCACCGGGGTATCCGCCGCTACATCAACCGCGCGACCCAGCTCCTCGTCAACGATTTCTGCGAGGAGGGCGCGGCCGAACTGGTCAGCCAGTTCGCGGAGCACCTGCCGATGGTGGTGATGTGCGAGATCCTCGGCATGCCCGACGAGTACAACGACCAGATCGTGCAGGCCGCCCGTGACATGCCCAAGGGCACCGAGACCGCGATCGCCAGCAACGCGTACCTCATGGACGTCCTGATGCGGCTCACCGCCCGCCGCCGGGCCGAGCCCAAGGACGACTTCACCAGCCACCTGATCAACCACCCGGCGCGGCTCACCGACGACGAGGTCGGCCAGCACCTGCGCATCATCCTGGTAGCGGCGTACGAGGCCACCGCCAACCTGATTGCCAACGTGCTGCGGGTGGTACTCACCGACCCGCGGTTCCGTGCCCAGCTCAGCGGCGGCCAGATGACGGTGCCCGAGGCGGTCGAGCAGTCCCTGTGGGACGAACCGCCGTTCAGCACGGTCCTTCCCTACGTCGCCAAGCAGGACACCGAGCTGGGCGGCCAGCGCATTCGCAAGGGCGACGGCCTGATCCTCGGTATCGCGCCGGGCAACGTCGACCCGCGCGTCCGGCCCGACCTCACGGCCCACATGCAGGGCAACCGCTCCCACCTCGCCTTCGGTGGCGGCCCTCACGAGTGCCCGGGTCAGGACATCGGCCGTGCCATCGCCGAGGTCGGAGTCGACGCGCTGCTGACCCGTCTGCCCGACGTCCAACTCGCCTGCGACGAGGACAAGTTGCGCTGGCGGTCCTCCATCTCCAACCGTCACCTGGTGGAACTGCCGGTGAAGTTCGCGCCCAAGCCCCAGCAGGACGTCATGGCGATGCCCATGCACCCGCTTGCCTCGCCGCAGCGCGCGGCCAACTGGCAGGTGGGCACGCCGGAACCGCAGATGACTGCTCCGCAACCCGCCGCTCCGCCCGTCGCCGCGCCGCCGGCGCCGCAGCCCGCACCGACCGCTGGGCGCGGGGTGTTCCGGCGCCTCATGCGCTGGTGGCGGGGCGACTGAGCGGCCCGGGCGGCGGTGCTACCCGTGCCAGTCGTCGTACGACGACCAGGCCCTCAACACCCGCGGGCTGGTGAACCGGTGTTCGCGCCCCGTGACTGGATCGGTGAACTCCAGTGTCCGCGCCAGCAGTTGGAGCGGACGCCGGAAGTCACCGGCCGCCACGGGAGCGGTGACCATCGGATAAAGAGGATCACCGAGGATCGGCACGCCCAAGGCGCTCATGTGCACTCTCAGTTGGTGTGTCTGCCCGGTACGCGGTGTCAGCCGGTACCGGGCCCGGCCCTCCCGGTGCTCCAGCAACTCGATCCGGCTGACGGCGTTGGGCTCGCCCTCCACCTCGCGGGCCGCCGGCACCCCGCGCTCCTTGACGATGCGGCTGCGCACGGTACGCGGCAGGTCCAGGGCGGGGTCGTACGGAGCCACCGCCTCGTACTCCTTCGCCACCAGCCGGTCGCGGAACAGCGACTGGTAGGCGCCGCGCTCCTCGGGTCGCACGGTGAACATCACCAGCCCGGCCGTCAGCCGGTCCAGCCGGTGGGCCGCGCTCAGTGTCGGGATGCCCAGCTCGCGCCGCAACCGGGCAAGGACGGTTTCGGCGACATGGCTGCCGCGGGGCGTGGTCGCAAGGAAGTGCGGTTTGTCGGCCACCACCAGGTGCTCGTCCCGGTGCACGACGTCGACCGCGAACGGCACCGGCTCCTCGGCGGGCAGCTCCCGGTGGAACCACACGTACATTCCCGGCACGTACGCCGTGTCCCGTGCCACCGGGCGTCCGGCGGCGTCCACGATCAGTCCCGCGTCGAGCATCCCGTCGATCACTCCGGCCCCGGGTGCGAGCCGGGCCACGAGATGATCCCGTACGGTCGCCCACGCCTCCCCGGCCGGCAACCGTACGCGCACCGGGTCCACCCCTTGGCGCTGTGGCAGGGGAGAGGGCGGGGGCGCAGTACGGCGTCTCATCGTCACCAAGCCTACGAGGGGGCGCCGACGGCACCCCCGCCCAGCACCCGCATCCGGGGCGGCGGTCACCGCCCGCACTGTTTCAAGGGACGGTGCACAGCGGCGGTGGTGTGCACCGTCCCACGGAACAGGGTGTGCCCTGGGACGCTACGGAGACACGGGTGTGAGGTTGTCGGGGTGCAGCTCGCCGGTCACATCCGGGCTGAGTGCGCTGGCGGTGCGTGGCGAGTAGCGGCCGTTGCTGCGGCTCCAGTCGTAGCTGCCGCGTATCCACGTGAGCATGGCGTTCGCGTGGCGCTGGACCTTCTCGGACTGGGCGCTCGTGAGCCCGAGCCGGGAGCAGAAGAGGGGGATGCGTCGCGCCTGTTCGAAGAGCTGACCGACCGCTGTCTGTACGAGGGCCACGGCCAGCAGGATGGCTTCCTGTCGGGAGCAGTGGCGTTGCCGCATGAGGCAGTGCACCAGGTTGGGATCTCCCCGCGCGTCGTCGTTCTCCAGGGACATCACCTCGTTGATGAGCTTGACGGCGTCGACAGCCGCCCGTCGCATCGACTCCAGCTGGCTGCTGTGCCAGATGATCCGGGGGATCTCGAAGTGCCCCACTCTTTCGGCCAGATCGAGCGAGGGGATCAGCCCCAGCGTGCGGTGTCCGATCCGCATCCGGGTGGCGAAGTCCTGGGGGACCCATGTGCGGCGGTCGATCTCCTCGGTGAGGTTGCCCGCGAGGTAGTCCGCCCAGTTGTGAGCCGCCCGTTGCTGCCATTCCTCGGACATCCCCGACCTCGCTCGGCGCCAGATGTCCGCGAAGGCGCTCACCAGGGGCGCTTCATGATCGACCCGGCGCGCGGAGGAGTGGCTGACGAGTGCGATGAGTTGCTGGCACACCTCGACGGCCTCATGGGCCTCGCACCCCTCGGGGACGTCGAACAGATCGTCGAACAGGAAGAACCAGCCCATCGTGTCGAAGGCAAGGTCGAGGTCGTCGCCTTCGGCGTCCGGGTAGCTGTAGGCGGCCAGGTCCGCCACCGCCGAGAACAGGTAGCGACGGGCGGCCTGATGTCCCAGCACCAGATTCTGTCGGCGCATCCATTCCAGATGCCGTTCCCTGGCAGCTGCCAGACCGGGGTTCAGCCGTGACGGAACGGGTAACTTGATGGTGACGTTCTGGGGCATGACTCTCTCCCGGTTTCTGCCTCAGCGTGCTTGTCGGCCCGAAGGGGCGGCTGGTCGCCGATGTCGCTCCGCCGACGTCTCCGGGGCAGCGTCCGCGACAGCCGGGTGCCCGCCCACGGGGAGGGCCCGAGGCAACCTGGGCGCGAGCAGAGCCTTTCACGATGCCCTCCGGGTGACGGAGTCGACCGGGTCCAAGAACTACGCGCTGTGCTCCATACGCCGCGGCTACGGCGTGGCTGAATCGTGCACCAAGGGGGCCTGGCGGAGGAACCGTCGGACGTGGCCTTCGAGGCGACCGCCGGACGGTGCAGTGGATCGGTGGTCACCACCGCCACGACCGCGGCATCGGCGACGCGGTCGTGGATCACCTCCACCTTCCAGTGCCCCCGCGGGTTTCGTCAACTGTTCAAGCGGATGGAGCTGGTGGGGGCGCCGCCGCGACGCCTCGCCCGGACCATGTCGGGCAGCGTCTCGGGCGCTCTGCCGACCGTCGCGGGCATCCGGACACCACCCCCACGGACCCGAGGCACTGCTCATGCCGTCGCCTCTCCCTGATAGCCCTGCCTTGCACCATGCGATGGTTTCCGGACGCCGGTAAGGGCGTGCACCCGGGCGCGTGGGGCGGACTTCGTGGCGACCGCACGCGCGGTCTCACGCCGGCACCGCCCGTTCGCGGTGGCTGGGACAGCAGTTCGTTGCCGGGGCACGGCATGCGCGGGGCGCCCGCTGGAAGCAGCGGGTCCCACCAGGAGCAGACCGGTGACCCTCGCGTACGTCGGGGACGGTGATGCGGGCCGTGCCGACGGCCACACCGAAGGGGCGGCGCCATCGCGGGCGCCGCCCCTTCGGTGGATCTGAACAACCGGGCCTCAGGCGGCCGGTGCCGCTCCCGCCCCCTCCTGCTCCGTCTCGATCCGTGCGTTCCACTCCCGCTTGGAGGCCTGCCAGCCGTCCTCGTTGTGGCCGAGCCGCCAGTAGCCGGAGATCGACAGGTCCTCCCGCGGTACACCGCACTCGACCCGCAGCAGATGGCGCAGCTGCTTCACGAAGTGCGCCTCGCCGTGCACGAAGGCGTGCAACCGGCCCTCGGGGAAGTCCAGCGAGCGCACGGCCTGGAGCAGGGCCTCGCCGACGGGGCGGGACCCGCGGTGCAGCCAGACGATCTCCACATCGGAGTCGATCTTCTGCTCCTCCTCGGGCCCGGCCACCTCCACGAACGCGTGGACCCGGGCGCCGTCCGGCAGTGACTCCAGGGAGCTGGCGATCGCGGGCAGCGCGCTCTCGTCGCCGGCGAGCAGATGCCAGTCTGCGTCCGGGTCGGGGGCGTAGGCGCCGCCGGGGCCCAGGAACCGCACGGTGTCGCCCGGCTGGGCGCGCATGGCCCATGGCCCGGCCAGGCCCTCGTCGCCGTGCAGCACGAAGTCGAGCGTCAGCTCACGATGCTCGGGATCCCAGGCCCGTACCGTGTACGTCCGCGTCACCGGCCACTGCTCGCGCGGCAGCTGCTCGCGGATGCGCTCCAGGTCGAAAGGCTCGGGGTAACTCACGCCCTCGGGGGAGAACAGGAGTTTCACGTAATGGTCCGTGCAGGTGTCCGCCGCGAAGTCGGCGAGTCCCTCACCGCCCAGCACCACACGCTGCATGTGCGGGGTCAGCCGTTCGGTACGGATGACCTGCGCGGAGTAGGGCTTCCGCGGCTTGCGGGCAGGGCGTAGTGCCATCACAGGCCTCCCTCGTTCCAAGCTTAGGTTTACCTAAGTTAGCACCTCCGCCCGGCGAATGCCGCTAGGACTCGTTCATGAAACGGCGTATGTCGCGCATCAATAGACGGATTCCCCGCATCGAAAGCCCCATGCGCCCGCACGGGGCACCCTGTGCGCCCTTGAACCTCACGCACCGAGCGTCATGAGCAGCCGCTGGAGTGACCCGCCCAGTCCCCAGCGCACCGCCAGCTCGTCCAGTGCGGCGGCATCGCGCGGGGCCCGCGGTACGGCGACGTCCACCTGCGGCAGCGGAACGTCGGCCGCGACCCGCACGACCGTCGGCGCCACGGCGACGTACGGCCGCGACTCGTCGAGGCGCTTGCGCTGCGAGGGTGTGAGCTTCGCCTTCGGGTCGTCGACCGCCGCCATGATCCCGGCCAGGTCGCCGAACTCGGCCAGCAGCTTCGCCGCCGTCTTCTCGCCGATCCCGGGCACGCCCGGCAGGCCGTCGCTCGGGTCGCCGCGCAGCAGCGCCAGATCCGCGTACCCCCGGCCGTCCACGCCGTACTTCTCACGCAGCCACGCCTCGTCGGTGAGCTGAAGGGTGCCCACGCCCTTGAGCGGGTACAGCACCCGGACCCCGCGCGCGTCGTCCACCAGCTGGTACAGGTCGCGGTCGCCGGTGACGATGTCGACCGGGCCCTTCGCCCGCGCGGTGAACGTGCCGATCACGTCGTCCGCCTCGTAGCCCTCGACCCCCACGCGCGCGATGCCGAGCGCGTCCAGGACCGCCTCGATGACCGGCACCTGAGGAGACAGCGTGTCGGGAACCTCCTCCTCGTCGGGCCCGGTCTCGTGCTCCTCGGCGACGCGGTGCGCCTTGTAGGAGGGGATCAGCTCGACCCGCCACCGGGGGCGCCAGTCGGCGTCCATGCAGGCCACCAGCGCGTCCGGGCGGTGGTCCTTCACCAGGCGGTCGATGAAGTCGAGGAGTCCGCGCACGGCGTTCACCGGTGTCCCGTCCGGCGCCTTCACGGAGTCCGGGACGCCGAAGTAGGCGCGGAAGTAGAGCGAGGCGGTGTCGAGGAGCATCAGTCGTCCGGTCACGTCTCGCATCATGCCGCACGCCACTGACAGCGGCCCTTCGGTGCGCTCGGTGCGCAACGCGTTGCGCTCCGTGCTGCTCCTGTGGTCTCGACCACTTGTGCGTTTGTGGCCGGGGGGCCGGGGCAGGCGCGTCCTCGGAGTGACGCCGGTTGCGCATTCAACTGCCTGCCCGTCACTCCCTTCCTTTGCCGTCGAGACAAGAGGTACCCGTGTCACCCAGGCTTGAGGCCGAGCATCTGTACAAAGTGTTCGGCAGACGACCGGACGAGGCCGTGACGAGGCTCCGCCAGGGAGCCGACCGCGAGGAGCTGCGCGCCGACGGCACCACCGCCGCCGTGATCGACGCCTCCTTCACCGTGGAGCCGGGCCAGATCTTCGTCGTCATGGGCCTGTCCGGGTCCGGCAAGTCCACGCTGCTGCGCATGCTCAACGGCCTGCTGGAACCGACCGCGGGCCATGTGCGCTTCGCCGGCCAGGACCTGACGGCGCTCAGCGACCGTGAGCTGCGCGAGGTCCGCGCCCGGAAGATCAGCATGGTCTTCCAGCACTTCGCGCTCTTCCCGCACCGCAGCGTCCTGGAGAACGCCGCCTACGGCCTCGCCGTCCAGGGTGTGCCCCGCGCCGAGCGCGAGGAGCGTGCCCTGGAGGCCCTCCGGCTGTGCGGGCTGGCCGGCTGGGAGAAGTCCTGGCCCGACGAGCTGTCCGGCGGCATGCAGCAGCGCGTGGGCCTGGCCCGTGCCCTCGCCACCGACGCCGACCTGCTGCTCATGGACGAGTCCTTCAGCGCCCTCGACCCGCTGATCCGCAGGGACATGCAGGACCAGCTCCTCGAACTGCAGCGCACCCTGAAGAAGACCATCGTCTTCATCACCCACGACCTCAACGAGGCCATGCGCCTGGGCGACCGCATCGCGGTCATGCGCGACGGCCGGATCGTCCAGACCGGCTCGGCGCAGGACATCCTCGTCCGCCCCGCCAACGACTACGTCGCCTCCTTCGTCCAGGACGTCGACCGCTCCCGCGTGCTCACCGCGGGCGCCCTGATGGACACCTCGGTCACCGCCGACGCCCCCCTCTGCGCCTGCGAGACCGCGACCCCCGAGACGCCGTTCGTGGACCTGTGCGCGATGAGTGCCCGGCTCTCCCACCGGGTCTCGGTGGTCGACGAGGCGAACCGGGTCGTCGGAGTCGTGCCGCGGCAGCGGCTGCTTGCCTTCCTCGGTGACGAGACGGCCGGTCCGACGCCCTGCGGCGACCCGGAGGGGAAGGTGATCGCACATGCCTAGGCTGCGTCTGGGCGACTGGGTCGACTCCGGCGTCGACTGGCTCGTCACCCACATGGGCTGGCTCTTCGACGCGGTCAAGGCCGTCGTGGAGGGCATGTACGGCGTCGTCGACGCCGTCCTGACCGCCCCCGCCCCGCTGGTCCTCGCGGGCATCCTCGCCGTTCTCGCCTGGTGGCTGCGCGGCCTGGTCGCGGGCGTCCTCGGCTTCGCCGGGTTCGTGCTGGTCGACTCGCTCGACCTGTGGGACCGGGCCATGTCGACACTGGCCCTGGTGCTCGTCGCCACCGTCATCGCCCTGGTGATCTCGCTGCCGCTCGGCATCTGGGCGGCCCGCTCCAGGACGGTCAGCGCGGCCGTGCGGCCCGTCCTGGACCTGCTCCAGACGATGCCGTCGATGGTGCTGCTGATCCCGGCCATCCTCTTCTTCGGCCTGGGCACCGCCGCCGGCGTCATCGCCACCCTGATCTTCGCGCTCGCCCCCGGCGTCCGCATGACCGAACTGGGCATCCGCCAGGTCGACGCCGAGCTGGTCGAGGCCGCCGAGGCCTTCGGTACCACCCCGCGCGACACCCTGCTCCGCGTGCAGCTGCCGCTCGCCCTGCCGACGATCATGGCGGGCGTCAACCAGGTGATCATGCTGAGCCTGTCGATGGTCGTCATCGCCGGCATGGTCGGCACCGGCGGCCTCGGAGGTGCGGTCAACGAGGCCATCGGCCAGCTCGACATCGGCTTCGGTTTCGAGGCGGGCGTCGGCATCGTCGTCCTCGCCATCTACCTGGACCGCGTCACCGGCGCCCTCGGCGCCCAGATCTCCCCGCTCGGCCGCCGGGCCTTGGCCAAGGCCCGCGCCGTGGGCGGCGTCAAGGCGTGGAACCACCGCCCACGCCCGGTCGTCGCGGTCGCCGGCGTGGCCGCCCTGGCGCTGGTCGCGGGCGGCATGAGCGTCCTCGGCCCCTCCTCGGGCACCGCCGAGGCATCCGCCTCGGACGTCGGCAAGGGCAAGGAGATCACCATCGGCTACATCCCGTGGGACGAGGGCATCGCCTCCACGTTCCTGTGGAAGGAGCTGCTGGAGCGCCGCGGCTTCGAGGTCGACACCACCCAGTACGCCGCCGGGCCGCTCTACACCGGCGTCGCCACCGGCCAGATCGACTTCCAGACCGACGCCTGGCTGCCCACCACCCACGCGGAGTACTGGAAGAAGTACGGCAAGCAGCTCGACGACCTCGGCTCCTGGTACGGCCCCACTTCCCTGGAGCTCAGCGTCCCCTCGTACGTGAAGGGCGTCGACTCCCTGGCGGACCTCAAGGGCAGGGCCGACACGTTCAAGGGCAAGATCATCGGCATCGAGCCGAGCGCCGGGATGATGGGCCTGCTCAAGGACACCGTCCTTGAGAAGTACGGCCTGAAGGGCACCTACGAGGTCGTGGACGGCTCGACGCCGGCGATGCTGGCCGAACTCAAGCGCGCGTACGCCAAGAAGGAGCCGGTCGTCGTCACGCTCTGGTCGCCGCACTGGGCGTACAGCGACTACGACCTGAGGAAGCTCAAGGACCCCGAGGGCGCCTGGGGCAAGGGCGACGGCGTGCACACCCTCGCCCGCAAGGGCTTCGCCGAGGAAAACCCCGAGGTCGGCGAGTGGCTGAAGAACTTCTCCATGACCGAGGAGCAGCTCACCGGCCTGGAGTCCCGGATCACCAAGGCGGGCAAGGGCAAGGAGCAGGACGCCGTCCGCGCCTGGCTGGAGCGGAACCCCGGTCTCGTGGACAAGTGGGCCCCGGTCGCCGGATCGGAGCACAAGGACCAGGCGGCCGGGTGACCTGACGGGCCCGGACCGCCGCCCGAGGGGTGGGTCCCGCCGTACGTTTTCCCCTCACGTACCGGCGGGCCCACCCCTCGTGGTCTGTCCGCCTCCGGCTGCCGGAGCGCTACGAACGGGATCCGGCCAACCACACAGCGCTACCCGGCCCCGTGCCCGGCCACGTCAACTCCGCGCCGCGCGCCGCGCCTTGACGCCCCGGCAAGGAGCCCTCGAAGATCTCCGTGACCAGGCCCTCCGCCCGGGCCGGACGAGGGAACACAGGCAGCTCGCGGCGCATGGGACAAGAAGAGGCCGCTTTCGTGCTGAGCGGGAGTCAGGGGCGGCAGGTGGGAACACGGGGGTGCGGGGCGTGGATCCACTGGCGCGAACCGATGGGTCGTACTCCCCCCTACGTGTCGTCGATGCGACGGGCGCATGCAACGGTTTGCCGAACATGCGTAGGGTGCAGAGAACTCGACACAAGGCCCGCGCCCGGCGACGGGCGTGAGGGCGGCGGACCGACGAGCGAAGGAGGGAGCCGGAGCCATGGGCGACCACAAGGAACAGCCCCTCCGCGTGGGCGCGGCCGTGCGGCGGCGTCGCCGGGCGCTGGACCTCACCCTCGCCGTCGTGGCCGAGCGCAGCGGCCTGTCCGTGCCCTTCCTGAGCCAGGTCGAGAACGACCGGGCCCGCCCCAGCCGCAGTTCGCTGGAGAAGGTCGCCGACGCCCTGCGCACGACCGCGGTCGAGCTCCTCGCCGCCGCCGACCCGGCGTGCAGCGTCGACGTCGTACGCGCCGACACCACCGAACTGGCACCGGAACCGCGCACCCGTTCCCTGGTGCGCGGTCACCACCAGATGCACGCCTCGGAGTTCACCGGCGACCATGACGCGGGCCGCGAATTCCAGTACCGCAACGACCAGTTGATGTACGTCGCCGACGGCGCCGTGGAGATCGAGGCGGAGGGCCGCGCCTACCGGCTGGGCCGCGGCGACACCCTGTACCTCACCGGCGGGGTGCGCCACCGCTGGCGGGCGACCGTGCCGGACACCCGCGTGGTCGTCGTCGCGGTGGCCGAGCACATCGAGGCGGTCCGGGACCGGCCGGGGCGCTGATGCGCGTCGTCTCCCTCGTGCCGTCCCTGACGGAGGCCGTCGCCGTCTCCGCCCCCGATGTCCTGGTGGGCGCCACGGACTGGTGCAGCCACCCCGCCGACCTGGACGTCACCCGGGTCGGCGGCACCAAGAACCCCGCGATCGAGCGGATCATCGCCCTCGCACCCGACCTCGTGATCGCCAACGAGGAGGAGAACCGCGAGCCCGACCTCGCCGCCCTGCGCGCGGCCGGTGCCGAGGTCCTGGTGACCGAGGTGCGAGACGTTCCGCAGGCCTTCGGCGAGCTGACCCGCGTGCTGGCGGCCTGCGGTGTCCCGGCACGCCCGCGGTGGCTGGACGAGGCCGAGCGGGCCTGGGCGTCACCACCGGAACCGGAACGCCGTACGACGGCCGTGGTCCCCGTCTGGCGGCGCCCCTGGATGGTGCTGGGCCGGGACACGTTCGCGGGCGACGTCCTGGCCCGCCTCGGCGTGGACCACCGGTACGCCACCCACCAGGAGCGCTACCCGCGCATCCCGCTGGACGCCCTGCTCGCGGCGGCCCCGGACCTGGTCGTCCTTCCCGACGAGCCGTACCGCTTCACGGCCGACGACGGCCCCGAGGCCTTCCCCGGCCTGCCCTGCGCGCTCGTCAGCGGACGGCACCTGACGTGGTACGGCCCGTCACTGGCCGAGGCGCCGAGGGTGCTGTCCGAGGCGCTGCGAGCAGCACACCGCTGAGCAGCCCGCGCGCGGTGTGCACCGAAGCGGCGGCCCAGGCGGCGACCAGCACGCCGTACAGCCCGATCGCGAGCCAGTCGTACACGAGGAGCCCGGTGTGCCGGGCGAGCGCCGCGGCACCGGTGACACACGTGCCGACCGGGAACGTGAACGCCCACCACGTCATGGCGAACCCCATGCCGTGCCGGCGCGCCCGCCGCACATGGGCGCCGGCGAAGGCGAACCACAGCAGCGCGAAGCCCATGACGGGGACGCCGTAGAGGACGGCGAGCACCCCGAACCCGTCGCTGTACGGGGCCGGCACCACGCCCGCAGCGGCGTCCGCGAACGCGCCGACGGCGGTGGTGGACTGCCCGAGCGGACCCAGGACCAGGAACAGCGACGGGGTGAGCGCGAGGGGCAGCGGCCCGCCGGTGATCAGGCGGGCGAAGACCAGCGGCAGCATCAGCAGGGTGCCGGCCAGGCTGAGCCCGAACATCGTCACGCAGGCCAGCAGCAGCGTCTCCCGCGCCTGACCGGGCGGCAGATGCGGCACCAGGAGCGGGCCGAGCGCGGCGGACACCATGGGCGCCACGAGCGGCAGCAGCCACACGGGCGTGGCCTGCGAGGGTTCGACGCGATGGCGTACGGCCATGAGGTACGGGACGGCGACGGCCGCCGCCAGCCCGACGACCGTGCCGGCGGTGAACAGCACGGCGTCGAGCGCGACCGCCGCCCCGGTGCCGAGCCAGTCCCGCCCGACGGTCAGGGCACCGCCGCCCACAGCCGTCAGGGCCATGGACAGGCAGCCGTAGAAGGGCGCCGTCGCCGGGTCGAGGAGGTGGGCCCGGGCCTGGTCACGGTGGTGGGCCCAGTGCAGGGCGCGGGCGCCGAGAAGGGCGGCGAGAAAGGCGAGCGAGAGGGCCCAGACCGCGGCGCAGGCGGTACGCAGGCCCGGGACGGGGGCCGGCAGTGCCGCTCCGGCGGTGGCGACGGCGGCGGTGCCCATGACGGAGGCGTACCAGTGGGGGCCGAGATGACGGACGGCGGTGACCATGCGCTCAGCGTCGCCGCGGGGGCCACTCACCACCAGGGAGTGTGCCTCTATGGCGACATAAACTGGGCTTATGACTCAAGCGGCGGAGGGGCAGTTTCGCGCGGGAACCCTGGCACACCGTGTCCCGGATCTCGGCGCGCTGGAACTGTTGCTGGCGGTGGCGCGGCTCGGCAGTCTGGGCGGGGCGGCGCGTGAGCTGGGGATCACCCAGCCGGCGGCGAGCAGCCGGATCCGGTCGATGGAACGGCAGCTGGGCGTGGCTCTGGTGGACCGGTCACCGAGGGGATCGCGGCTCACGGACGCCGGCGCGCTGGTGACGGACTGGGCGCGGCGCGTCGTGGAGGCGGCGGAGGCCTTCGACGCGGGCGCGCAGGCGTTGCGGGACCGGCGTGACTCGCGGCTGAGGGTCGCGGCGAGCATGACGATCGCGGAGTACCTGCTGCCGGGGTGGCTGCTCGCGCTGCGTGCCCAGCGCCCGGACACGGCGGTGTCGCTGCTCGCCGGGAACTCGGCGGCGGTGGCGGAGCGGCTTCTGGCGGACGAGGCGGACCTGGGGTTCGTGGAGGGGCTGACCGCCCCGACCGGGCTGGACTCCGTGGTCATCGCCCACGACAACCTGATCGTGGTGACCGCGCCGGGGCACGCCTGGTCCCGCCGCGGCCGCCCACTGGAGGCTTCGGAGCTGGCGGTGACCCCGCTGATCCTGCGGGAGAAGGGCTCGGGCACCCGGCAGGTCCTGGACGCGGCGCTGGGCGGGCTGGCCCGGCCCCTGATCGAACTGTCCTCGACCACCGCGGTCAAGGCGGCGGCGGTCAGCGGGGCGGGGCCGGCGGTGCTGAGCGAACTCGCGGTGGGGGAGGAGCTGTCGATGCGGCGGCTGGTGAGCGTGCCGGTGGCGGACGTGTCCCTGGCGAGGGACCTGCGGGCGGTGTGGCCGACGGGCCACCGCCCGGTGGGCCCGGCCCGGGATCTGCTGTCGCTGACGCGGGGGTAGTTCCTCGCGCTCGCCGCCGGATCGACCAGCTCCGGCGTACGAGGGGCCGAGCCCCTGGGAGGCGCAGGGGCGGGTCCTCAGGACGCGGACGGGGCAGGGGCGGCGGGGCGAGATCCCTCTGTCAGCCCCCGGCCGCACGTACCAGGGCCCGCATGACCCGCAGATCATCACCCATCTCCGGGTGCCACTGCACGCCCAGCACCCAGCCGGCGGACGACGGCAGTTCCACCGCCTCCACCGTCCCGTCCGCCGCGTGCGCCGACGGGGCGAGCCCCTCACCCAGGCGGTCCACGGCCTGGTGGTGGTACGTCGGCACGAAGGTCTCCTCCGGCACCACAGTGCCGTACAGGCTTCCCGGCACCGGTTTGACGGCGTGCCCGCCGAAGACGCCCACGACCTCCGCGTGCCCCTCGATGTGCTGGACGAGCGTGCCGCCCAGCGCGACGTTCAGCAGCTGCATCCCGCGGCAGATGCCCAGCAGCGGGACCCGTGCGGCGAGCGCCGCGTCGATCAGAGCCAGCTCCCAGGCGTCCCGCTCCCGCGCCGGCGGGCCGGTGCGCGGGTCGGGCTCCGCGCCGTAGCGAACGGGTTCCACGTCGGGACCGCCCGCCACGACCAGCCCGTCCAGCCGGGCCACGGTCGCCGGGGCGTGCGCCGGGTCGTCCGGCGGCAGCATCGCGGCCAGGCCGCCGGCCCGCTGCACCAGCCTGGGATAGCCGACCGGCAGCAGCGCCGCCTCCAGCTCCCACACGCCCCAGCGTGCACCGGACTCCAGATAGGTGCTGACGCCGATCAACGGCCTGGCCACGGAGAACTCCCTCACGTTCGACGTCTCAGTCCCGTGCCAACTCTGCCTCGGCCGCCGCCAGCGCCGCGAACTCCTCCTCCGGTGCCTTCGCCACCAGCCGCTTACGGCTGTACAGACCGAAGTAGGCGACGGCCACGACGTACACCGCGAGGGCGATGAACGCCGCCGTCACGTCCACCAGGAACGTGGCCACCAGCGCCGCACAGGCCAGCACCAGGGCGACGGAGGAGGTCAGCACCCCGCCCGGCGTACGGTACGGCCGCGGCAGCTCCGGCTCGCGACGGCGCAGCACGATGTGCGACAGGGACATCAGCGCGTAGGAGATCGTCGCGCCGAACACCGCGATGTTCAGCATGCGGGCACCGTCGCCCGACACCGCCGCCAGCAGGAAACCGATCGTGCCGGGCACCAGCAGACCCAGGTACGGCGCCTTGCGGCGGCTGGTGAGGGACAGGAAGCGGGGCAGATAGCCCGCGCGGGAGAGGGCGAACAGCTGGCGGGAGCCCGCGTAGATCAGGGAGAAGAACGACGCCACCAGGCCCGCGAGACCCGCGTAGTTCACGATCCGGCTCAGTGTCGTGGCCTCGCCGTCGGGCTGGAGCGCCTCGACCAGCGGGTTGCCCGCGTCCTGGACGGCCGCGGAGCCCCGTGCCCCCGCCGCCGCGAAGAACGTGACCACCGCCAGCACCACCAGGATGCCCATCGACCAGCGGATCGCCTTCGGCAGCGTACGAGCCGGCTCTCTGGTCTCCTCGGCCGCGAGCGGCACGCCCTCGACGCCCAGGAAGAACCACATGCCGAAGGGGAAGGCCGCCCAGATGCCGAGCAGCCCGAACGGGAGCCACGAACCGGACCCCGCCGCGGACGGGTCGACCGGGATGTCGTCCAGCGAGCCGAACGAGAAGTGGGGCAGCGCCGCCAGCGCGAACACGACCAGGGCGACCACCGCGATGCCGGTGACGACGAAGCTGAAGCGCAGCGCCTCGCCCACCCCCCACAGGTGGATGCCCAGGAAGATCGCGAAGCAGACCAGGTACAGCGGCCAGCCGGACTCCAGTCCGAACAGGCCCAGCGACTCGACGTAGTCGCCGATGAAGATGACGATCGCGGCGGGCGCGAGGACGTACTCGATGAGGATCGCCGTACCGGTCAGGAAGCCGCCCCAGGGGCCGAGCGCCCGGCGGGCGAATCCGTAGCCGCCGCCCGCCGTGGGCAGGATCGAGGACAGCTCGGCGAGGGCGAAGACCATGCACGCGTACATCGCGCCCATGAGGACCATGGCGATCGCCAGGCCCCCGAAGCCGCCCTCGGCCAGGCCGAAGTTCCAGCCGGAGTAGTCGCCGGAGACGACATAGGCGACGCCGAGGCCGGTGAGCAGCACCCAGCCGGCGCTGCCGCGGCGCAGCGCCCTGCGTTCCAGATAGTCGTCCGTCTCGGCGGACGATGTGTTGGTGGATTCCAGGGACATGGGCGGACTCCCCACGGGGGCGGCGGACACGGAGCCGGGCACAGTGGGGTCGACCGAGCCCCGGCTCAATGGAATGGATCCATACCTTTGCGGTGCCGACCGGGTGATGGCAATACCCGTGCGTGAACAGCCCGTAAATCCCTGCCCTGCCGGGCCCGGTGGCACGCCTCAGCCGAGGAAACCCCGCAGCAGTGCCGCCGTGCCCCCGCAGTGCTCGCGCATGATCTCCCGCGCGCACTCGGCGTTGCCCTCGATCACGGCCTCCACCAGGGCGGTGTGCTGCCGCTGGGAGTGCTCCAGGTTGCGCACGAGGAGCGGGATGCAGTCGAGCAGGTCGTTGACCCTGGCGCGGACGGCCGCGTACTGGGCGGTGAGCGTGGGGGAGCCGGACAGCTCGGCGAGCGTCAGGTGCAGCAGCGTGTCCAGGCGGCGGTAGTCGGCGAGCGGGGCGTCGTGCGTGCGCGCCAGGGCCTCGCGCAACCGGTCGGCCTGCTCCTCGTCCAGCCCGTGCGCCGCGCACAGCCCGGCCGCGCCGACCTCCAGCACCTCGCGGAACCGCAGCGTGTCCTCGACGTCGACGTCCTTCAGGCGCCGGCGCAGCTCCTCCTCGTCCGGCGTCTGGGGGCGCGGCAGCACGAACGTGCCGCCGTAGCGCCCGCGCCGCGACTCCACCAGTCCCTGGTCCTGCAGCACCTTCAGCACCTCGCGCAGCGTCACCCGGCTGATCCCGAGCCGGTCCGCCAGCTCGCGCTCGGCCGGCAGCCGCTCCCCGCCCGGCACCAGGCCGAGCCGGACGACCTGGAGGATCTGCTCCAGGGCCTCCTCGAAGCCGTTGCCCGCCCGCACCGGACGCAGTACCGGCGTCAGCCGGTCGTCCGCCTCCGGCGCCCCGTGCTCCCAGCCCTCCTGCGACATGTGGCCGGACCCCCTTCCCAATCAATGGTCCTGGGCAATACCTTATGGCTCCCGGCTGACCGAAGTAGCCGAATGGAGGCTCTCCCGTGGCAGACCGCACACCCCCGCTGAGCGTCGAGGAGCTGCACGCCCTCGTCGCCGGCGGTGAGATCGACACTGTCGTCCTGGCCTTCCCCGATATGCAAGGACGGCTCCAGGGCAAGCGGTTCGCCGCCCGCTTCTTCCTCGACGAGGTCCTGCACCACGGCACCGAGGGCTGCAACTACCTCCTCGCCGTCGACACCGAGATGAACACCGTCGACGGCTACGCCATGTCCTCCTGGGACCGCGGCTACGGAGACTTCGCCATGCACCCGGACCTGGCCACGCTGCGCCGCGTGCCCTGGAACGCCGGCACGGCCATGCTGATCGCCGACCTCGCCTGGAACGACGGCTCGCCCGTGGCCGCCGCACCCCGCCAGATCCTGCGCCGCCAGCTGGAGCGCCTCGCCGAGCACGGCTACACGGCGAACGTCGGCACCGAGCTGGAGTTCATCGTCTTCAAGGACACCTACGAGCAGGCCTGGGACGCCAACTACCGCGGCCTCACCCCCGCCAACCAGTACAACATCGACTACTCCGTCCTCGGCACGGGCCGCATCGAGCCCCTGCTGCGCCGCATCCGCAACGAGATGGCGGGCGCCGGCCTCACCGTCGAGTCCGCCAAGGGCGAATGCAACCCCGGCCAGCACGAGATCGCCTTCCGCTACGACGACGCCCTCGTCACCTGCGACCAGCACGCCGTCTACAAGACCGGCGCCAAGGAGATCGCCGCCCAGGAGGGCGTCTCGATCACCTTCATGGCCAAGTACAACGAGCGCGAGGGAAACTCCTGCCACATCCACCTCTCCCTCGCGGACGCCGACGGCTCCAACGCCATGGCCGGCGACGGTGAAGACGGCATGTCGGAGGTCATGCGGCACTTCCTCGCCGGGCAACTGGCCGCGCTGCGCGACTTCTCCCTCCTCTACGCCCCCAACATCAACTCCTACAAGCGGTTCCAGCCGGGCTCCTTCGCCCCGACCGCCGTCGCCTGGGGCCACGACAACCGCACCTGCGCCCTGCGCGTCGTCGGCCACGGCCGCTCCCTGCGCTTCGAGAACCGGCTGCCCGGCGGTGACGTCAACCCGCACCTGGCCGTCGCCGGACTGGTCGCGGCCGGGCTGTACGGCATCGAGCAGAAGCTCGAACTGCCCGAGCCCTGCCCCGGCAACGCCTACACCGCCGACTTCGCGCACGTCCCCACGACCCTGCGCGAGGCCGCCGAACTCTGGGAGAACAGCCCGATCGCCAAGGCCGCCTTCGGCGACGAGGTCGTCGCCCACTACCGCAACATGGCGCGCGTCGAACTGGACGCCTTCGACGCCGCGGTCACCGACTGGGAGCTGCGCCGCTCCTTCGAACGCATGTGAGGCCCTTGTTGTCTTCCGAGCACGAACTGCAGGTACTGAACCCCGCCACCGAGGAGGTCGTCGCCACCGTCCCGGCCGCCACCGCGGCCGACGTGGACACCGCGGTCGTACGCGCCACGAGGGCGCAGTCCGCCTGGGCCGCCCTCGCGCCCGGCGAACGCGCCCGGCTGCTGCGCCGGTTCGCCGTCGCCGTCGACGAACACCTGGAGGAACTCGCCCAGCTGGAGGTCCGCGAGGCCGGGCACACCATCGGCAACGCCCGCTGGGAGGCCGGCAACGTCCGCGACCTGCTCGACTACGCGGCCGGCGGAGTCGAGCGGCTGACCGGCCATCAGATCCCGGTACCCGGCGGCCTGAACGTGACGATCCTCGAACCGCTGGGCGTCGTCGGCGTCATCGCTCCCTGGAACTTCCCGATGCCGATCGCCGCCTGGGGTACCGCCCCCGCGCTCGCGGCCGGCAACGCGGTCATCCTCAAGCCCGCCGAGACGACCCCGCTGACCGCGCTGCGACTGGCGGAGCTCGCCTTGGAGGCCGGGCTCCCGCAGGGCCTGTTCCAGGTCCTGCCCGGCCACGGCCCCGTCGCGGGCAACGCCCTCGTCGAGCACCCGGGCGTCGCGAAGATCGTCTTCACCGGTTCGACGACCGTGGGCAGACAGGTGCTGGCGAAGGGCTCGGCACTCCTCAAGCGCGTCACCCTGGAACTCGGCGGCAAGAGCCCCAACATCGTCTTCGCCGACGCCGACCTCGAAGCCGCCGCGGCCGCCGCCCCCATGTCCTTCCTCGACAACTGCGGCCAGGACTGCTGCGCCCGCACCCGCATCCTCGTCCAGCGCTCCGTCCACGACCGCTTCCTGGAGCTGCTGAGCCCGGCCATCGAGGCGGTGACGGTGGGCGACCCCGCCGACGAGAAGACCGACATGGGCCCGCTCATCTCCAAGGCCCAGCTGGACCGGGTCCGTTCGTACGTCACCGACGACCTGGACGGCATCCGCGGCAAGGCCCCCGAGGGCCCCGGTTTCTGGTTCCCGCCCACCGTCCTCACCGGCGTCGAGCCGCACGCGCGCGTGGCCGTCGAGGAGGTCTTCGGACCCGTGGCCGTCGTCCTCCCCTTCGAGGACGAGGCCGAGGCGGTCGCCCTGGCCAACGGCACCGACTACGGCCTCTCCGGCTCCGTCTGGACCCGGGACGTCGGCCGCGCCCTGCGCGTCTCCCAAGCCGTCCGGGCCGGGAACCTGTCCGTCAACTCCCACTCCAGCGTCCGCTACTGGACCCCCTTCGGCGGCTTCAAGCAGTCCGGCATAGGCCGCGAACTGGGTCCGGACGCCCTGACCGCATTCACCGAGACCAAGAACGTCTTCATCAGCACGGAGGGCCCCGCACAGTGACCGAACAGAATGTGTGCCGTCGCCTCGTCGGCCGCACGGCAGTCATCACCGGAGCCGGCAGCGGCATCGGCCTCGCCACCGCCCGCCGACTCGCCTCCGAGGGCGCCCGCGTCGTCTGCGGCGACGTCGACGAGCAGCGCGGCAAGGCGGTCGCCGAGGAGGTCGGCGGGATCTTCGTCAAGGTCGACGTCACCGACCCCGAGCAGGTCGATGCGCTGTTCAAGGCGGCGTACGACACCTACGGCAGCGTCGACATCGCCTTCAACAACGCCGGCATCTCACCGCCCGACGACGACTCCATCCTGGAGACCGGCCTGGAGGCGTGGAAGCGGGTCCAGGAGGTCAACCTCACCTCCGTCTACCTGTGCTGCAAGGCCGCGATCCCCTACATGCGGCAGCAGGGCAAGGGGTCCATCATCAACACGGCGTCCTTCGTCGCCCGGATGGGCGCGGCGACCTCGCAGATCTCCTACACGGCCTCCAAGGGCGGCGTCCTCGCCATGTCCCGTGAACTGGGCGTGCAGTTCGCCCGCGACGGCATCCGGGTCAACGCCCTGTGCCCCGGCCCGGTCAACACCCCGCTCCTGCAGGAGCTGTTCGCCAAGGACCCGGAGCGCGCCGCCCGCCGGCTCGTCCACATCCCGGTCGGCCGTTTCGCCGAGGCCGAGGAGATCGCCGCCGCCGTCGCCTTCCTGGCCAGCGACGACTCCTCCTTCGTGAACGCCACCGACTTCCTGGTCGACGGTGGGATCGCGGGGGCGTACGTGACACCCCTGTAGGGCGCCCCGCGGTGGCCGCGGCTCCGGGACCGCCGGTGCCCGGCCGGGCCTGGGCCGCCGCCCGGCCGGGGGGGCGGGGCACCGAGATGAACCGCCCACGCCCCGGCCGTCGTCGTGGACCGACTCGGAACCGGTGCGCTACAGGAACGTGTGCCCCTCACCCCGGTACGTCGGCACGGTCGCCGTCACCGAGTCGCCCTCGACGAGGTGCAGCGACTCGAACCGCTCGCACAGCTCCCCGGCCTTGGCGTGCCGGAACCACACCTTGTCGCCGATCAGCAGATCGTCGGCGGGGGAGCCGAGCAGCGGCGTCTGCACCTCGCCGGGCCCCTCCTGGGGGTCGTAGCGCAGCCCCTCCGGCAGGTACGGCACCGGCAACCGGTCCGGCCCGGCCGCACCCGAGGCCGGATACCCGCCGCCGAGTACCGTCACCACGCCCACCCCCGGCCGCCGCACGACAGGCTGGGCGAACAGCGCGGCCGGACGCCCGCTGAAGGACGTGTAGTTGTCGAACAGCCGCGGCACGTACAGCCCCGACCCGGCGCCGATCTCGGTGACGCAGTCCTCGGCGGCCGTGTGCTGCACACTGCCGGTCCCGCCGCCGTTGACGAACTCCAGCTCCGGCGCGACCGCCCGCACGGCCCGCACCACCTCGGCCCGCCGCTCCGCGAGTTCCCGGCGCGCGGTGGCCTGCATCAGCCGTACGGCACGCGACCGCAGCGGCCGCCCCGGCAGGGCGTCACCGACGCCGGCGATGTGGCCCTCGTACGCCATGATCCCCACGACCTCGAATCCCGGACGCCGGGCGACCAGACGGGCCATGTCGGCGACCTGCGCGGGGGAGTGCAGCGGGGAACGCCGGGCGCCGACCCGCACCCGGCCGCCCAGCAGCTTCAGCGACGTGTCCAACTCCAGGCAGACCCGCACCACTTCCCGGCCGCCGTCCCGGGCGTCGTCGATCAGCCGGAGCTGCGCCGGGTCGTCGATCATCACCGTCACGGCGGAGGCGAGCTTGGGATCGGCGGTCAGCTCGGCGAACCCGGCGCGGTCGGCGGACGGGTAGGCGAGCAGGACGTCGTCGAACCCGGAGCGCGCGAGCCACAGGGACTCGGCGAGGGTGAAGGACATGACGCCCGCGAACCCGTCCTTCGCGAGCACCCGCTCCAGCAGGGCCCGGCAGCGTACGGACTTGCTGGCGACGCGGATCGGCTTTCCGCCGGCGCGGCGGAGCAAGTCGTCCGCGTTGGCGTCGAAGGCGTCCAGGTCCACGATCGCGAGAGGGGCGTCGAGATGGGCGGTGGCCCGGTCGTAAAGGGCCCGGTCGGCGGCGCGCGCAGTCATGAACGAAGCCTGCCATGCAGGATTACCGCAGGGTAGGGGGATGTTCCGGGCAGATGCACACGGGGTCGCGGACTGGTTCCCGCTCGCCCGGGATCAACCCGTAGAGTGACGCGCACGCATGTGTGGAAGTCCCCGGCCGACCGCCGCGCCGGGATGACGCTCCATCCGTGCGGGTATGGGTGCCTGGTCGGACGAGTCCGAGTCGGCCGGGCGGAAGGACCAGAGCGACGGCCCACGTACGAGCACGGGCCCGGACATGAGGAAACGGGGGGTGCATGAGCACGGAAGCGCGTCGCGCACCCGTCCCTCCGCGCCCGACCACACCCCCGCCGCCTGCCGCCCCGCCCCGCCCGGCGACCCCGCCGCGCCCCGCGCAGCCGCCTACGACCCCAAACGCCGTCCGTGCCGGGTCGGCGGGCGCGGCCGACTCCGCCGCCCCGTCGTCCCCGCACCGCGACGGCGGCGTGACCCGCGACACGCCCCCTGCCTCGGGCACCGACCGGAGCGGCCCCGTGCGACCCGCCGGCCCCATGCCCCCCGCGGCCCCGCCCCGCCCCCCGGCCCCGGACGCCACCCCCGCCTCCCCGCCCCCGCCCCTGGCCTCGGCCCGGTTCCCGGACGTGCCGCCCACCGCGGGGCAGCCGGACGACGGCGCCGGACGCGGGGACAGCGACGGATCCGGCGGATCGTTGCCCCAGGAGGACACCGCACGGCCCGCACCCGGCGGCGGGATACCGCCCCGCCCGGCCGAGCGGCCCTCGCCGTCGCGTCGCACGGGCGCCCCCGCCGAGACCGCCGCGGAGACCACCTTCCGACTCCGCCCGGTCGCCGGCGAACCCTCCGCCCGCCCCGTCGGCCGCCCGACCCCCGCGCCGGGCCGCCCCGGCGCGCTCCCCCGGCAGAGCACCGCTTCCACTCAGGGATCCGCGGCCGTTCCGGCGGCCCGCCCCGGCACCGCCCCCGCCGCGTTCGCCCCGGACCCGTCCCTCTCCTGGAGCGCCCCCATGGCACCGGGCGGGACCCCGGGAGCCGGCCGGCCCCTCGTGTCGTTCGGAGAGCCCGAGGGCTACGACGAGCAGGCGCGACCGCGGCCCCTCGGAGCGCGGTCCCGGCCCCGGATCGCCATGGCCGCCGCCTGCGTCGTCCTCGGGATCGGACTCATCGGTGGTGCTGTGACCGGCAGTTGGCTGGTCGGGGAACCTGGTGACGACGGCTCGCGGGACACTTTCGCCGCGGCCGGAGGCCTGTGGCACAGCGTGCCCGTCGACCAGCTGTTCCCAGCCACGGTGAACGGCAAGGGTGCCGGCCCCGGCGGCGCCGACCGTACCTGGACGCGCGTCGCCGTCGCCCCGGACACCGGTTGCGCCGACGCCTTCGACCCGCTGCTGCGCAAGGCCCTCGCCCCCGTCGGCTGCCGGCGCCTGCTGCGCGCCACCTACACCGACGCCACCCAGAGCCATGTGACCACCGTCGGCCTGCTGTTCACCAAGGCCGACGCGACCGCGATGCGCCAGCTCGACTCCCGGTTCACCGAAGAAGGCCTCGACCGCCGCACCGACCTCATGCCCCGCCCGTACGCCCCCAAGACCGGCCCCGCCGCCGGATTCGGGGACGAACAGCGGGCCTCCTGGACCGTCTCGGTCCTCACCGACGCCCCCGTCGTCGTCTACGCCGTCTCCGGCTGGACCGACGACCGCACCGTCGACGAGCCCGAGCCCGCCGAGGAGGCCATGCAGTCCGGCGCCACCACGTCCGTGGCCCAGGCCGGCCTCGGCCACGAGGCCCGGGGCCTCGCCGACCGCGTGGAACGCGCCCTGCGCAAGAACGTCGGCCCGTCCACGGAGCAGTCGTCATGAACACCGGCACGAGCAGCGGGACCCCGGCCACCGGCACGACCACCGTCACCGGCACGAGCAGCGGGACCCCGGCCACCGGCACGAGCGGCGTGGCGACCACCGTCACCCGCACCGGCAGCGCTGCGGCCACCGCCCCGAACGGCGGCCGCAGGACCGTGCGCACCCTCATACCGCGTCGGACCGCCCCCCTCGCCGTCCTGCTCGGCGCCTGCCTCGCCGTCCTCCCGTCCACCACCGCGCACGCCGACTCGATACGCGCCCGGCAGTGGGCCCTGAGCGCCATGCACACCCAGGAGGCCTGGCGGACGACCAAGGGCTCCGGTGTCACCGTCGCCGTCCTCGACACCGGCGTCGAGGCCGACCACCCCGACCTGGCCGGGAACGTCCTCGACGGCAAGGACATGGTCGGCTTCGGCGCCGAGCCCGGCGACCGCGCCTGGGCCCGGCACGGCACCGCGATGGCCGGCATCATCGCCGGCCACGGACACGGCTCCGGCAACGGCGACGGCGTGATGGGCATCGCCCCCGAGGCCAAGGTCCTCCCCGTCCGGGTCATCCTGGAGGACGGCGACCCGGCCCGCGCCAAGGCCCGCAGCACCCGTGGCAACGCCCTCGCCGACGGCATCCGCTGGGCCGCCGACCACGGCGCCGACGTCATCAACCTCTCCCTCGGTGACGACTCGAAGTCGGCCCACCCCGAGGCGGGCGAGGACGAGGCCGTCCAGTACGCCCTGAAGAAGGGCGCCGTCGTCGTCGCCTCGGCCGGCAACGGCGGCGAGAAGGGCGACCACATCTCCTACCCGGCCGCCTACCCGGGCGTCATCGCCGTCACCGCCGTCGACCGCTACGGCACCCGTGCCTCCTTCTCCACCCGCCGCTGGTACGCGACGGTCAGCGCCCCCGGCGTCGACGTCGTCATCGCCGACCCCGACCACAAGTACTACGAGGGCTGGGGCACCAGCGCCGCCGCCGCCTTCGTCTCCGGAGCGGTGGCCCTGATCAAGGCGGCCCACCCCGGCCTCACCCCGGCCCAGATCAAGAAGCTCCTTGAGGACACGGCACGCGACGCCCCCGCCGACGGCCGCGACGACTCCCGCGGCTACGGCTTCATCGACCCAGCGGCCGCCATCGAGAAGGCCGCCCGCGTCGAACCGCAGAACCTGAAGCCGGCGGCGTACGGCGAGAAGTACTTCGGCTCGGGGCCCGACGCCGCCAAGTCGGAGGAGGACGCGACCAGTTGGACCGCCGTGCTCGCGGGCGGCGCCGGCGGCCTCCTGCTGATCTCGGCGGTCGCCCTGGTGCGCGGCCGCCGCGAAACCCACGACTTCCACTGACGCCACGACGGCTGCCGCGCCGGACACCGCTACCCCGCCGCATCCCCCTCGCCGAACAGCGACACGGCCGCCACCGCCGCCCCCTCGACCAGCGCGATTCCCGCCGCCCACGTCGGGTTGCCCTTCGACAGCGCGGCCACCAGACAGCCGCGGCCGCCGACCGTCACCCGCCCGATGCTGTTGACCACCCACAGCCCGGTCGCCTCACGCGGTAGCCAGCCGTTCTTCAGCGCCCACCCGGAGCCGTCACCCGCCGCCGAGACCCCCCACCGCTGCCCCCGCGCCACCCGCCCCATCAGCCCGCTCAGATACGTCCGGGACACCCCGGCCAGCTCCGAGCCGGGTCCGAACACCTGCCGCAGCAGTGTGAGTTGATCGACTGCCGTGGTCCGCGTCAGCCCCCACAGCGTCCCCTCGCCGCCCTCGGTCCGAGTGAGCCCGAAGCGCTCGTTCGCCGCGTCGAGCCCCTCCGCCCGCCCGATCGCGCGCCACAGCGCCGAAGCGGCGTCGTTGTCGCTGTGCTCGATCATCGCCGTCGCGTGCGCCTGCTCCGTCGCCGTGAGCCGCCGCCCCGCGTCCTTCGCCTGGAGCAGCAGCGTCGCCAGGATGTCGACCTTCACGATGCTCGCCGTGGCGAAGCCGCCGTCCCCGTACGAGGCGCTCTCACCCGACTCCGTTTCCAGCACGGCCACCGCCACGTCGGCACCCTCCGGGACCGGCACCGCCTGCATGGCCGCCGCCAACCGCCCGTCGCGGTCCCTGGCCGACCGGGCCGCACGCTCCACCGCAACCTCCTCGCGCCGCCACGTACCCGGGGCTCGCACCGGCGCGGCGTGAGCCCCCCGATAGGGTCGGTGACCGTGGCGAACAAGAACATTCCCGACTCTCCCTTCTCCGACGACGACGGCTGCGCCGACCCCCGGCTGAGTGCCGCGCTCGCCGCCTGGGCCGAGGACCGCAGCGCCGAGGGGCCCGTCCTGGCCGCCCTCAAGGACGCCCGGCTGCTCGTCCCCGTCGTGGCCGTGCTCGGCGAGGTCGAGGAGGACGAGAACGGACTGCGCCGCGAGAAGACCAGCGACATGGCCGTACCGACCCTGAAGGCCGGCGCCCGGACCGCGCTGCCCGCCTTCACCTCCACCGACGCCCTTTCCCGCTGGGACCCGTCGGCACGTCCCGTCGCCGTACCCCTGCACCAGGCCCTGCAGGCCGCGGCACACGAGAAGGCGGACACGATCGTGCTGGACATGGCCGGTCCGGTGCCGTACGAGCTGACCGGCCACGCGCTGCTGGCGCTCGCCGAGGGCCGTACGACGACCGACCCGCTGGCCGACCCGGCCGTCGTGGCGGCCGTCCGCGCCGCCGTCGCAGCCGAACCCGACGTCCTGCGCGCCCACCTCGGCCCCGGTCAGGCCGACGGCACCCTCGCCCTGGTCCTGGACCCGGCCGCGTCCCCGGCCCGGGCCGCGCGGGCGGTGGCGGAGCGCCTCGCCGCCGACGAAACGCTCAGGGCCCGCCTGGTGCGCGGCCTCGACCTGGCACTGCTGCCGGCCGAGGCGACGCCACCGGGCGAGCCCCTGTACGTACGCGGGTGAACCAGGACCTGTCGTCCGGATCAGGCCGGCGTCGCGGGCCCTGGGTGGCAAGCCCCGGGACACCGGGACTCCGCGGACACGATCTAGCCGTAGACCGGGCCGGTGTACTTCTCGCCCGGCCCCTGGCCCGGCTCGTCCGGCACGATCGACGCCTCGCGGAACGCCAGCTGCAGCGACTTCAGGCCGTCGCGCAGCGGCGCCGCGTGGAACGAGCTGATCTCGGTCGTGCTCGCGTCCAGCAGACCGGCGAGGGCGTGCACCAGCTTGCGGGCCTCGTCCAGGTCCTTGTGCTTCTCGCCCTCCTCGGTCAGACCGAGCTTCACCGCGGCGGCGCTCATCAGGTTGACGGCGACCGTCACGATCACCTCGACGGCGGGGACCTCGGCGATGTCCCGGGTCATCTCGTCGAAGTCGGGAGACTCGGCAGATTCAGAAGGGGTGTCACTCATGTCCCACACGATAGGCCCCGGCGCACGCGGATTAGCACCGCCCCCGGGTAGCTGCTAACCTGGTGTGACGACCGGCCGGACACCCAGGCGAACACCAGGGCCCGGCCCACAAGTGGAGGCTCCGATCTCCCACCTGATCGTCCCCCGGGACGGCGGGTCACCCGGTCAGGCGGCCACCATCGTTCCGTACGGACGATGGAGTCGCCCGAAATCGCGCCCCGCGGCCATCGCGGCGGTGCTCCGGAAGTGTTTTGGAGCCCCGCCTGTGATCGTCCGGGGCATTTTTTGTGCTTCGGCGCGGTTAGGTCTTACGAAAACAGACGTACGCGGCTGTCCGCCAGACGGTCGTGTGGTGCTAACCGAGGAGGATCCATCAGCGCCGAGCCCCGCATCAACGACCGGATTCGCGTTCCCGAGGTGCGACTTGTCGGTCCCAGTGGCGAGCAGGTGGGCATCGTCCCGCTGGCCAAGGCCCTGGAGCTTGCGCAGGAGTACGACCTGGACCTGGTCGAGGTCGCGGCGAACGCCCGTCCGCCCGTGTGCAAGCTCATGGACTACGGGAAGTTCAAGTACGAGTCGGCCATGAAGGCCCGTGAGGCGCGCAAGAACCAGGCGCACACGGTCATCAAGGAGATGAAGCTCCGGCCGAAGATCGACCCGCACGACTATGACACCAAGAAGGGTCACGTCGTCCGGTTCCTCAAGCAGGGCGACAAGGTCAAGATCACGATCATGTTCCGTGGTCGCGAGCAGTCCCGGCCCGAGCTGGGCTACCGGCTGCTGCAGCGTCTCGCGGAGGACGTCCAGGACCTCGGTTTCGTCGAGTCGAACCCGAAGCAGGACGGCCGGAACATGATCATGGTTCTCGGTCCGCACAAGAAGAAGACCGAGGCGATGGCCGAGGCTCGCCAGGCGCAGGAGGCCCGCAAGGCTGAAGCGAAGGCCAACCCCGGCAAGTCGCAGAACGCCGCGGACGCCGAGATCGCCGAGGCCCCTGCCGAGGCTTCCGCCGAGGCGTGATCCCGGGGGACGCGAGTCCCCACGGCAGTAATCGATACAAGAGCGACGCTCCACCGTGCCCGGTTTCACGACCGGGCATCGGAGCGCCATCTACGAGGAGAGAACGGCGCTATGCCGAAGAACAAGTCGCACAGCGGTGCCAGCAAGCGCTTCAAGGTCACCGGCTCCGGCAAGGTGCTCCGCGAGCGCGCCGGCAAGCGCCACCTGCTTGAGCACAAGTCGTCCCGCGTGACGCGTCGCCTCACCGGCAACGCCGAAATGGCCCCGGGCGACGCCGCGAAGATCAAGAAGCTTCTCGGCAAGTGACATCGGGCGCGGACCGCATCACCTCGGTCCTCGCGCCTGATCTCTGACCGGGACCCAATCGATACCGGGTCGTGTGAGTCCAACCACGGCCCCGCTACAAGGAGTTAACAAGTGGCACGCGTCAAGCGGGCAGTCAACGCCCACAAGAAGCGCCGGGCGATCCTCGAGCAGGCCTCCGGCTACCGCGGTCAGCGTTCGCGCCTGTACCGCAAGGCCAAGGAGCAGGTCACCCACTCGCTGGTCTACAACTACAACGACCGCAAGAAGCGCAAGGGTGACTTCCGCCAGCTGTGGATCCAGCGCATCAACGCCGCCGCCCGCGCCAACGGCATCACGTACAACCGCTTCATCCAGGGTCTGAAGGCCGCGAACGTCGAGGTCGACCGCAAGATCCTGGCCGAGCTGGCCGTCAACGACGCCAACGCGTTCGCCGCGCTCGTCGAGGTCGCCCAGAAGGCGCTGCCGAGCGACGTCAACGCGCCGAAGGCTGCGTGACGCTCCGGCTGCCTCAAGCAGACGTGACTGAAGGACCCGCAGGCCGACGAGGTCTGCGGGTCCTGCTGTGTCCGTGAACCTCACAACCTCAAGGTGACCCCCATGCCTCCCGCCAGCCCCGAGCTGATCTCCTCCCGTTCCCCCCGCGTCTCCGCCGCCCGGCGGCTCGCCAAGCGGAACTTCCGGGGCAAGGAGCGGCTGTTCCTCGCGGAGGGGCCGCAGGCCGTACGGGAGGCGGCGGCGTACGGGTCCACGCTCGTCGAGCTGTTCACGACCGTCGAGGCGGCGGAGCGGTACGCCGACATCATCGGTGAGGCCCGCGCGGCCGGCGCACGGGTGCACCTCGCCGCCGAGCAGGTCATCGCCGACATCTCCACCACCGTCACCCCGCAGGGGCTCGTCGGCGTCTGCCGCTTCATCGACACCCCCTTCGACGAGATCCTCGCCGCCCGGCCCAAGCTGGTCGCCGTACTGGCCCACGTACGCGACCCCGGGAACGCCGGCACCGTCCTGCGGTGCGCGGATGCCGCCGGGGCCGAGGCCGTCGTCCTGACCGACGCCTCCGTGGACCTCTACAACCCCAAGGCCGTACGTGCCTCCGTCGGTTCCCTCTTCCATCTGCCCGTGGCCGTGGGAGTGCCCGTCGAGCGGGCCGTGGCGGGGCTGCAGGACGCCGGGGTGCGGATCCTCGCCGCCGACGGGGCGGGCACGGACGACCTCGACGACGAGCTCGACAAGGGCACCATGGGCGGGCCGACCGCCTGGGTGTTCGGCAACGAGGCCTGGGGGCTTCCGCAGGAGACCCGCGCGCTGGCCGACGCCGTCGTGCGCGTACCGATCCACGGAAAGGCCGAGAGCCTGAACCTCGCCACCGCGGCCGCCGTATGTCTCTATGCCTCGGCCCGTGCACAGCGCGCGCCGGGAGGGTGCCGCACGGTTACCGCGAGCTAGTAGGGTGACCAGCTCGGGGCCCCCAGACCGTGGTGAGAGGTGGGGTACGGGGATGAGTGTCGGCACGAGCAGCGCGCCGGGAGCACGGGACGTGCGGCCGCCGTCCGCGGCCGGTCCCGGTGACCTCGCCGAGCTCGGCGTCGATCCCGACGACCTGCCCGACGGCCTCGTCGTCGCCGACGAGCACGGGCACGTCATCTGCTTCAACGCCGCCGCGGAGCGCATCACCGCCGTCCCGGCCGCAGACGCCCTCGGGCAGCGGCTGGAGCGGGCACTGCCGTTAGAGGATCTGGACGGACGGCGCTGGTGGCAGCTGACCGACCCGTACGGCGGCCTCGCCATCCGCCGTCGCCAGCCCGAGCGCAACCTGCTGCTGCCCGGTGGACGGGAGCTGCTCGTCTCGGTGCGGTACGTCCGCCGGGAACCCACCGGCCCGGTGTGCCGGGTCGTCGTCTCGCTGCGCGACACCGAGGCCCGCCGTCGAACCGAGCGCAGCCACGCCGAACTGATCGCGACCGTCGCGCACGAGCTGCGCTCCCCGCTCACCTCCGTCAAGGGCTTCACCGCCACGCTGCTCGCCAAGTGGGAACGCTTCACCGACGACCAGAAGCGGCTGATGCTGGAGACCGTCGACGCCGACGCCGACCGGGTCACCCGGCTCATCGCCGAGCTGCTCGACATCTCGCGGATCGACAGCGGCAGGCTGGAGGTGCGGCGCCAGCCCGTCGACATCGGCGCCGCCGTGGGACGGCACATCCAGGCGTACGTCGCCGCCGGACAGCCCGCCGACCGCTTCCTGCTGCGCGTCGAACAGCCCCTTCCCGACCTGTGGGCCGACCCCGACAAGATCGACCAGGTGCTCAGCAACCTCATCGAAAATGCCGTGCGCCACGGCGACGGAACCGTCACCATCGACATCACGGCCACGGCGTCCCCCCGCGAGGGTGAGGACGCCGGCACGTCGGTCACGGTGAGCGACGAGGGGCCCGGCATCCCGGAGGAGTCCATGAACCGCGTCTTCACCCGCTTCTGGCGGGGCAGCAAGCGCGGTGGCACGGGCCTCGGGCTCTATATCGTCAAGGGCATCGTCGAGGCCCACGGCGGCACCATCACGGTCGGCCGCGCCCCCGGCGGCGGCGCGCGGTTCCGATTTACGTTGCCCGTGGCGGCACCGGCGTATCTCGTCTGAGATCCGGTCCGAGCCCCGCGGGCGCATCCGCCTACCCCAGCCCCGTTAGACTCGGCCTTTGGCACCTTTGTGTCCCAAAAACCGCGACGAGCCGTCCACGAGTCGGTACGGGGACCTTCAGCCAGCCAACCGGAAGCACGGGAAGAGATGTCGGCACCGAATAAGTCGTACGACCCTGTCGAGGTCGAGGCACTGAAACCAGAAGAGATCGAGCGCATGCGGGACGAGGCGCTCGCCGCCTTCGCCGCCGCGGACTCTCTCGACGCGCTCCAGGAGGCCAAGGTCGCCCACACCGGTGGCACCTCCCCGCTGGCTCTCGCCAACCGCGAGATCGGCGCCCTGCCCCCGCATGCCAAGGCCGAGGCCGGCAAGCGGGTCGGCCAGGCCCGTGGCGCGGTCAACAAGGGCCTCGCGGCCCGGCAGGCCGAGCTGGAGGCCGAGCGGGACCAGCGGGTGCTGGTCGAGGAGGCCGTGGACGTCACGCTGCCCTACGACCGCGTACCGTCGGGGGCCCGCCACCCGCTCACCACGCTGTCCGAGCGCATCGAGGACATCTTCGTGGCCATGGGCTACGAGGTCGCCGAGGGCCCGCAGGTCGAGGCCGAGTGGTTCAACTTCGACGCCCTCAACATCGGCCCGGACCACCCCGCGCGCGGCGAGGCCGACACCTTCTTCGTGCAGGGCCCGGACGGCGGCTCCGAGTCGGGTGTCGTGCTGCGCACCCACACCTCGCCCGTGCAGATCCGCTCCCTGCTCGACCGCGAGCTGCCGGTCTACGTGATCTGCCCCGGCCGTGTGTACCGCACCGACGAGCTGGACGCCACGCACACCCCGGTCTTCCACCAGGTCGAGCTCCTCGCGGTGGACGAGGGCCTGACCATGGCCGACCTCAAGGGCACCTTGGACCACATGGTCCAGTCGCTGTTCGGCGAGGGCATGAAGACCCGGCTGCGGCCGAACTTCTTCCCGTTCACCGAGCCGTCCGCCGAGATGGACATGGTGTGCTACGTCTGCCGCGGTGAGTCCGTCGGCAACCCCGACCGGCCCTGCCGCACCTGCTCCAGCGAGGGCTGGATCGAGCTCGGCGGCTGCGGCATGGTCAACCCGCGGGTCCTCACCGCCTGCGGCGTCGACCCGGAGAAGTACAGCGGCTTCGCCTTCGGGTTCGGCATCGAGCGGATGCTGATGTTCCGCCACAACGTCGAAGACATGCGAGACATGGTCGAGGGTGACGTCCGGTTCACCCGGCCGTTCGGGATGGAGATCTGATGCGGGTCCCGCTTTCTTGGCTGCGGGAGTACGTCGACCTGCCGGCGACGGAGACCGGCCGCGACGTCCAGGCCAAGCTCATTTCGGCCGGCCTGGAGGTGGAGACCGTCGAGCAGCTCGGCGCCGACCTCAAGGGCCCGCTGGTCGTCGGCCAGGTGCTGACCATCGAGGAGCTGACGGAGTTCAAGAAGCCGATCCGCTTCTGCACCGTCGACGTCGGCCAGGCCAACGGCACCGGCGAGCCCCAGGAGCTCATCTGCGGCGCCCGCAACTTCCAGGTCGGCGACAAGGTCGTGGTCGTGCTCCCGGGGGCCGTGCTGCCCGGTGGCTTCTCGATCGCCGCGCGCAAGACCTACGGCCGTGTCTCGCACGGCATGATCTGCTCCAGCAGCGAGCTGGGCATGGGCGACGACGGCACCCACGGCATCATCGTGCTGCCGCCGGAGACCGAGGTCGGCAGGGACGCCATCGAGCTCCTGGAGCTGGTCGACGAGGTCCTGGACATCGCCGTCACCGCCAACCGCGGCGACTGCCTGTCCATCCGCGGCGTGGCCCGCGAGACCGCCATCGCCTACGGCATCCCGCTGCGCGACCCGGCGCTGCTCGACGTGCCCGGCCCGAACGCCTTCGGCTACCCGGTGCAGGTCTCGGACCCGATCGGCTGCGACCGCTTCACCGCCCGTACGGTGACCGGCCTGAGCCCCGAGGCGCGCTCCCCGATCTGGTTGCAGCGGCGCCTGCAGAAGGTCGGCATGCGCCCGATCTCGCTGGCCGTGGACATCACCAACTACGTGATGATGGAACTCGGGCAGCCGCTGCACGCCTACGACCGGGGTCTGGTCCAGGGCACCATCGGTGTGCGCCGGGCCGAGGAGGGCGAGAAGCTCGTCACCCTCGACGGCGTCGAGCGCAAGCTGCACGCCGAGGACCTCGTCATCACCGACGAGCGCGGCCCCATCGGCCTCGCGGGCGTCATGGGCGGCGCCAACACCGAGATCGCCGACCACGAGGACGTGGAGAACGCGACGACCGACGTCGTCATCGAGGCCGCCCACTTCGACCAGGTCGCCATCGCGCGTACGGCCCGCCGCCACAAGCTGTCGTCGGAGGCGTCCCGCCGCTTCGAGCGCGGCGTCGACCCGGCGGCCGCCGCCGCGGCGGCCCAGCGCACGGTGGACCTGCTGGTGCTGCTCGCGGGCGGTACGGCCGACGCGGGCGTCACCGAGGTCATCGCGCCCTCCGCGCCGCACACCATCACGACCCCGGCTGACCATCCGGACAAGGTCGCGGGCGTCGTCTACGGCCGCGAGACCGTCGTACGGCGGCTGCAGGAGATCGGCTGCGACGTGTACGGGCAGGACGAGCTGATCGTCAC
Source organism: Streptomyces sp. NPDC001920 (assembly GCF_053594495.1). Classification (NCBI taxonomy): domain Bacteria; kingdom Bacillati; phylum Actinomycetota; class Actinomycetes; order Kitasatosporales; family Streptomycetaceae; genus Streptomyces; species Streptomyces sp. NPDC001920. The sequence goes on along the minus strand of NZ_JBSFEP010000011.1, from coordinate 241,733 downwards.
CGTGCCGTCCTGGCGGCCCGACCTGCTGGAGCCGAACGACCTGGCCGAAGAGGTCATCCGGCTGGAGGGCTACGAGAACCTGCCCTCCACGCTGCCCAAGCCGCCGTCCGGCCGTGGCCTGACCCACCGCCAGCGGCTGCACCGCCGGGTCGGCCGCGCGCTGGCCGGGGCCGGCTACGTCGAGGCGCCGAACTACCCCTTCGTCAGCGAGCAGGTCTTCGACCAGCTCGCTCTGGCGGCCGACGACCCGGCCCGCCGCGTCGTCAAGCTGGTCAACCCGCTCAACGACGAGGAGCCCGCGCTGCGCACGTCGCTGCTGCCGGGTCTGCTCGGCGCGCTGCGGCGCAACGACGGGCGGGGCTCGCACGACCTGGCGCTGTTCGAGACCGGCCTGGTCTTCCAGCCGAGGGAGGAGCGCGGTGCCGCCGGGCACCTGCCCGTCGACCGGCGTCCGACCGACGAGGAGCTCGCCGGACTGAACGCCGTGCTGCCCGAGCAGCCCCGGCATGTGGCCGTCGTGCTCGCCGGTGCGCGCGAGCAGGCCGGCTGGTGGGGCAAGGGCCGTCCGGCCGACTGGGCCGACGCGGTCGAGACGGCGCGGCTCGTGGCCCGTGAGGCCGGGGCCGAGCTGATCGTCAAGGCCGGTCAGTACGGGCCGTGGCACCCGGGGCGGTGCGCCGAGCTGGCGATCACCGCGGACGGCGCCGAGCGCGTCGTCGGCCACGCCGGCGAGCTGCACCCGCGGGTGCTCAAGACGCTGGGTCTGCCCGCGCGCACCTGCGCGATGGAGCTGGACCTGGACGCCCTGGAGCAGGTCGGGGACGGCACCCCGCAGGCGCCGAGCATCTCCACGTTCCCCGTGGCCACGCAGGATGTCGCCCTGGTCGTGGACAAGCCGGTGCCGGCCGCCGAGGTCGAGGCCGCGCTGCGTGCGGGGGCGGGTGAACTGCTGGAGGGCATCCGGCTGTTCGACGTGTACGTCAATGACGAGCAGCTCGGCGACGGGAAGAAGTCGCTGGCGTACGCGCTGCGCTTCCGTGCGGGTGACCGGACGCTGACCGTGGACGAGGCTTCGGCGGCTCGGGACGCCGCGGTCGCCCTGGCGGGCGAGCGTACGGGCGCGGTGCTCAGGGGATAGCGCGCCCCTGACGGGTGCAAGTCCCCGCACTTCTTCGGGCGTTGAGGTCACCTCACTCAATAGGGTGACTTCTCCGGGTGATCCGGTACTTCCGGACGATCTGCCGACAGAATCGGACCGGCCTTTCGAGGCCGGTCCGTCTGCGTTGTCAGGGCCTATTGGGGGGCCATCGGCATGTTCCGCATCAAGGCTCGGGTTCCCCACAGGGTGCTGGCGATGGGGTTGCCCACCGCCTGGGGTGCGATGGCGATCTCGTACAAGCTGGCCTGTCCACTGGCCCAGCAGGACGGCCTCGGCGCGCGGGTCGTCACCAGCGCCGTCTTCTTCGCGGTGGGGACGGGGCTCATCCTCCACGTCCGGCAGGCCCTGCTGCGCGAGCTCCGGCAGGCTCGCAAGGTCGCCGGTGCCGCGCAGAGCGCGTTGCTGCGGCCGCTGCCCGCGCGCATCGACGGGCTGAACGTCGCCGCCGCCCAGCTCTCCGCGGATCGCGGCGCCTCGGTCGGCGGTGACCTGTACGAGGTCATCGCCACCGAGCACGGCGTACGGGCGGTGATGGGCGATGTACGCGGCCATGGCATCGCCGCCCTGGGCACGGTCGCCGCCCTCCTCGGCAGTTTCCGCGAGGCCGTCCACGACGAACCCGACCTGGGCCGCGTACTGCGCAGACTGGACCGTGCCCTGGCCCGCCACCTGCGCGAGCGGGCACGCGACGAGCACCCGTCGTCCGGCCTGGCGCCGGACACCCCGGTCGCCGAGGAGTTCGTCACCGTCCTGCTGCTGGAGATCGGCAGGGACGGTGAGGTCACCGCCCTCAACTGCGGTCACCCCTGGCCGTATCTGCTGAGCGGCGACGGCGTCGAGCCGCTGGCCCGCGCCGATCCTCTCCCGCCGCTGGGGCCGTTCCCGCTCCCGGCCGATCTGGCCCCCGTGCGGTGCGGGCCGCTGCAGCCCGGTGACTCCCTGGTCCTGTACACGGACGGTGTCGAGGACGCGAGGGACGCACGGGGCAGGTTCTTCTCCTTGCAGGCGGCGCTCACGGGAGTCGTACGACACGACCCGCCCACCCCCCAGACGGTCCTGCGCACCCTGTTCACGGCGCTCGTCCGCCACACGCGAGGAAGGCAGGCGGACGACATAGCGCTCCTGGTCCTGCGGAACGATCGGACAAGGGCCGACCGCGGCTCCCCAGGGGCGCGGGCCCGTGACCGAGACGGCTCCGCCGCCGGGGCGCGAGCGGCCGCACGCAACCCGCAGCCGTCCAACCACCCCTGACGCGACGGCGTTCAGTCGCCATCCGCCCAGCCACGGAGTGTCGGGCAGGCGGCTGGGCGGACGGCGCGGATGCGGGCCGCCGCTGTGTACGAGGGGGAGCCGGCGGCCCGGCCGGCCTCTTGCGAGGCATTTCAGTCAACCGGATCACCACTGTGCGCGACAGCGCGCGCACGCTACGGATTCGAGCACTCCGTTCACACCCCGTGTGAAGCGGTTGGCACTACTCTGACGGCACCGAGCCACCCGGGGGGCATCCATGCAGCCCAACACCTTGCTCGACGCGATCCTGGACGAGGCCGGGATCTCGCACGCGGGGCTGGCCGCACACGTGAACCAGGCGGGGCGAGCGCGCGGTCTCGCGCTGAGGTACGAACACACCGCGGTCGCCCGGTGGTTGAAGGGGCAGCGGCCGCGTGGCCAGGTGCCCGACCTGATCTGCGAGGTGCTCGCCGCCCGGCTGCACCGCACCGTCACGCTCGACGACATCGGCCTCGGCGTCCCCGGCGATCCGTCCGCCGCGCACACCACCTCGCTGTCCGGTTTCGTGGAGCGGGCCACCGCCCTGTGGCGCTCCGACGAGCAGCAGCGGCCGCACATCCTCGGCGCGCCCGCGGTCACCGGCACGCCCGCGGTCATGCCCGTGTGGGAGTGGGAGAACCCGCCCGAGGACGTCGACGTCTCACGAGGCGGCCGGCACCGGGTCACCCCCGCCGACATCGAGATGCTGCGGGCCGCACGCACGCACTACGAGCAGATGTACCGCAAGGCCGGCGGCATAGCGACCCGTACCCGGATCGTCGGCTTCCTCAACGCCGAGGCCGCGCCGCTGCTGCGCGGCAGTTACACCGACGCCACCGGCCGGCAACTGCACCGCGCCACGGGCGGACTGGTGGCCGTCGCCGGGATCTGCGCGTACGACTCCGACGCCCACGGGCTCGCCCAGCGCTACTTCCACCAGGCGCTCCGGCTCGCGAAGGCGAGCGGCGACCGGGGGCTCGGGGCGTATGTGATCGCTCTGCTGGTCAACCAGTCGCTGTTCATGCGGGAGTTCCGGCAGGCCGTCGCCTTCGCGGAAGCCGCGCTGCGGACCGCCGGCAAGCACATCACCCCGGCCCTCGCCTCCGACCTGTACGCGATGCAGGCGAAGGCGTACGCCCACCTCGGCGACGGCACGAGCGCCCTGTCCTGCATCCGGCGTGCCGAGCAGGCCGCCGAACGCATCCGCCGGGGGTACGAACCCGACGAAACGGGTTATGTCCAGCCCGGCCTCGTCAACGTGCAGGTGGCGGAGGCACTGCTCAGCCTCGGGGAGTTGACGGCCGCGGCGGAGCACGCCGCGGCCGCCGTCGACAACCCCGCCCACGACCGCGGCCGGGTGCACCGGCTGGCCATGCTCAGCACGATCGAACTGCGCCAGGGCCATGCCGACAAGGCGGTGGCCACCGCGGTGCAGATGGCCGAGCAGGCGCGCGGCATGGAGTCCCAGCGTCTGCGCGACAGACTCCGCGCGGTACGCCAGCACCTGGTGCGCAGCGGCTGCGCCGGCACCGCCGAGGCCGCCGAACTCATCGACGGGGCGCTGCGCGTACCGCTCTAGGCGGATGCAGGCTGGTACTCGTACACAGGCACCTTCATAGTCCCTGCTGCGATATTGCCACTTACTCGACGGAAGGTGGCAGAACCGTGCAGTGGACGAAACAGAACGAACAAACTGTGTATGAAAACCGCTGGTTCACCGTCAACCTGGCAGACGTGGAGCTGCCGGACGGACGGCACCTGGACCACTTCCTCATACGGCTGCGGCCGGTGGCCGTGGCCACGGTGGTCAACGAGGCCAACGAGGTCCTCCTCCTATGGCGGCACCGTTTCATCACCGACAGCTGGGGGTGGGAGCTCCCGGCGGGCGTCGTCGAGGACGGCGAGGACGTCGTCCGCGCGGCCGCCAGGGAACTGGAGGAGGAGACCGGCTGGCGGCCGGGACCCCTGCGCCACCTCATGAGCGTGGAGCCCTCCAACGGGCTCACCGACGCCCGGCACCACATCTACTGGGCCGACGAGGGCGAGTACGTCGGACATCCCGTGGACGACTTCGAGTCGGACCGCCGGGAGTGGGTCCCGCTCAAGCTCGTGCCCGACATGGTCGCCCGTGGGGAGGTCCCGGCCGCCAACATGGCGGCCGCGTTACTGCTGCTGCACCACCTCAGGCTGGGTCAGGACGTCCTGCCCTGACGGACGTCACCCTGCCCGTGCTCAGTGTCCGACCGCCTGCCAGATCGCCACGACGAGAGCACCCACGGCGGTGAGGGCGGCGACCGCGGGCAGCGGCCAGCGCGCGTGTTCCAGTGTGTTGATCCGGGTGTTCAGCTCGTCGAGTTCCTTCGCGGTCTCCTCGGTGCGGTGGGTGAGCAGAGCCAGCCCGCCCTCCACGCGGGCGTAGGCGACGTCGAGGCGACGCCGTAACTCTGCGAGTTCTCCTGATACGACCGGATGCTCGGGATCGGCGGTCACGAGTCCGCTCCTTTCCGTAGTCGTCAGTCATCCCTTGCATGCGCAGGGAAAGTGAACTCGCCTGGTGGACACGTGGGGAGAGTGTGCGAGGGGCATATGCGAGCCCGGAGCGCACACGGTGTGTGAAAGACACGTGCCCGGCACCTCAGCGGTGCCGGGCACGTGTACTTGGCCGGAATCTGACGGTCTGTAATCAGCCGTAGGTGTAGAAGCCGGAACCGGTCTTGCGGCCGAGCCGGCCCGCGTCCACCATGCGCTGCAGCAGTGGGGGAGCGGCGTACAGCGGCTCCTTGAACTCGTCGTACATGCTCTGCGCCACGGAGGCGACCGTGTCGAGGCCGATCAGGTCGGACAGCTTCAGCGGGCCCATCGGGTGGGCACAGCCCATCTCCATGCCGTTGTCGATGTCCTCGCGGCTGGCGATGCCCGTCTCGAACATCCGGATCGCGGACAGGAGGTACGGGATCAGCAGCGCGTTGACCACGAAGCCGGAGCGGTCCTGGGCCCGGATGGCGTGCTTGCCCAGCAGCTTCTCGGCGAAGGCCTGGGCGCGGGCGATCGTGCCCTCGGAGGTGGTGAGCGCGGGGATCAGCTCGACCAGCTTCTGCACCGGGGCCGGGTTGAAGAAGTGGACGCCGATGACCTGGTCGGGGCGCGAGGTGGCGACCGCCAGCTTCACCAGCGGGATCGAGGAGGTGTTGGAGGCGAGGATCGCGTCCGGGCGGGTCACGACCTGGTCGAGCACCTGGAAGATCTCGGTCTTCACCTGCTCGTTCTCGACGACCGCCTCGATCACGAGGTCACGGTCGGCGAACTCACCGAGGTCCGTGGTGAAGGACAGCCGCGACAGCGTGGCGTCCCGCTCCTCCTCGCTGATCTTGCCGCGCTCGGCGGCCTTGGCCAGGGAGTTGAACAGCCGGGTACGGCCGATCTCCAGGGCCTCGCCGGTGGTCTCGGCGACCTTCACGTCCAGGCCGGAGCGGGCGCACACCTCGGCGATGCCCGCTCCCATCTGGCCGCAGCCCACCACACCGACGCGTGCAATATCTCCGGAGATGCCGGTCACATCGTCCCCTTCGCTGATCCACGACTGCGGCAGGTCCGCCGTTGTTCGACGCCTGCTCCAAACCTGCACGTTACCTTCGGCGCAGCATGATCGATCGTTCGGGTGCCTCATGAAAAGCTGGCGCGGGGTGTGGTCCGCGCCGACGGATCGGCCCGGGGTGGGCCCTTGACCACGGCACACGGAGGTAAGAAGTGATGCTGCACCGGAAGTCACGGCTGTCACGACGGGCGTTCGCGGTGACCGCCCTGTCGGCGCTCGTGGCGGGAGGTGGCGCGCTGGCCGCGGGCGCCGCCACGGCGGGCGGACGGCCGGACCGGCGCCGGGCGGCCCGGCAGATGCGCGGCGTGTGGGTGGCGACCGTGGCGAACCGGGACTGGCCCTCCAAGCAGGGGCTGACCGCGGACCGGCAGCGCGCCGAGCTGACGGACCACCTGGACAACGCGGCGGACGCCCGTCTGAACACGGTGATCCTCCAGGTCCGGCCCACGGCCGACGCCCTGTGGCCCTCGCCGCACGAGCCGTGGTCGCAGGTCCTGACCGGCACCCAGGGCGGCGACCCGGGCTGGGACCCGCTCGGCACGGCCGTCGAGGAGGCCCACGCCCGTGGCCTGCAGCTGCACGCCTGGTTCAACCCGTACCGCGTCGCCAACCACACCGACCGCAGCAGGCTGGCCGAGTCCCACCCCGCCCGCCGGCATCCGGAGTGGGTGGTGGCGTACGGCGGCAAGCTCTACTACAACCCGGGGCTGCCCGAGGTCCGTGCCTTCGTGCAGCGGGCGATGCTCGACGCGGTCGAGAGGTACCCGGTCGACGCGGTCCACTTCGACGACTACTTCTACCCCTACCCGGTGGCGGGCCAGACCTTCGACGACACGGACGCCTACGACCGCTACGGCGGCGGCTTCTCGACCCGGGCCGACTGGCGGCGGGACAACATCGACCGGCTCATCCAGGAGATGGCGGCCGGCATCAGGAAGCTCAGGCCCACGACCCAGTTCGGCATCAGCCCGTTCGGCGTGTGGCGCAACGCCGCCACCGACCCGCTCGGCTCCGACTCACGGGCCGGTGTGCAGACGTACGACGACCTGTACGCGGACACCCGCACCTGGGTGCGGGAGGGCTGGATCGACTACATCTGCCCGCAGCTGTACTGGAACATCGGCTTCGCCGCGGCGGACTACGCCAAGCTGCTGCCCTGGTGGGCGGAGGTCGCCCGCGGCAGCAGGACCCAGCTGTACATCGGCGAGGCGCTCTACAAGGCCGGTGACCCGGCGCAGCCCGCCGCGTGGCAGGACGCCGGCGAGTTGTCGCGGCACCTCACCCTGGCCAAGAACCACGCGCAGGCGCGCGGGCACGTCTTCTTCGCCGCGAAGGAAGTGGCGGCCGACCGGATCGGAGCCATGGCGCAGGTCGTCGCCGACCACTACCAGAAGCCGGCGGCCCTCCCGCGCTGATGGCTCCCGCGCGGCCGAGTCACGCGACGCCCTACCGCGTCGTCGTGTCCCGGTGACGGATCTCGGTGTCGGGGCCGGGGGAGCACAGCCCCTCGTGCCCGTCCTCGAAGCGGACGCGGTACGGGGGATTGCCCTCCTGGCCCAGGACTTCGACGATCTCGCCGACCTTGTCGTGTTGCCCGACCACCCTGCCGTGCTGGACAAGCTGGTCGCCCACGGTTGCACGCATCTGTCGGTCCTCCTCACCAGGTACGGGAGCAGCGGTCCGTGGCCTTGAGTCTACGGCGTGGAGCGGTGGCGGGAAGTGGGTCGTACGGCCCGCTCAGCCACGCGCCCGCTGGGTCACGGCGATGCACACGAGCACCGCCGCGGCCGTCAGCGGGGCGGCCACTGTCAGGTGCTCACCCAGCAGCAGCACCGACCACACCAGTGTGAGCAGGGGCTGGGCCAACTGCAACTGGCTGGCCTTCGGGATGCCGATGGCCGCCATGCCCCGGTACCAGACGACCAGGCCGAGGAACTGCGAGCCCGCCGCCACCCACAGCAGTCCGGTGACACCGTGCCAGGTCAGCTGCACGGGCTCGGACGACAACGCGACCGCGGCGGCCGGCACGGTGAGCGGCAGGCACAGCACCAGCGCCCAGCCGATCACATGCCAGCCCGGCATCACCCGGGCCAGCCGGCCCCCCTCGGTGTAACCGGCCGCGCACACCAGCAGCGCGCCGAAGAGATACAGGTCGGCCGTGGTCAGGGCGCCGCCGCTCTGCTGAACGGTGAAGGCGGCCACCGCGGCCGCGCCGGCGAGCGCCGCCAGCCAGAAGGTGCGCGAGGGGCGGGTGCCGACGCGCAGGGCGGAGAACAGCGCTGTGGTCAGTGGAAGCAGACCGACGACCACGGCCGCGTGGGCCGTCGTGGACGTCTGGAGCGCGAGCGTGGTGAGAAGGGGGAAGCCGAGGACCACTCCGGCGGCGACCACCGCGAGGCCGGCCCAGTGCCGGCGGGCGGGGAGCGGCACACGCAGCGCGAGCAGACAGCCGCCCGCGATCAGCGCGGCCAGCACACTGCGCACGGCGACGAGGGACCACGGGCCGAAGCCCTCCAGGCCCCAGGCGGTGGCGGGGAAGGTGAGGGAGAAGGCCGCGACACCGAGAGCGGCCTGGATCGTGCCCCGCAGGGCCGGGCTGCCGGCGGTCGCGGCGACCGTGCCGCCCGGGGCGGCCGGGGCGTCGGTCGGGGAGGTGACTGCTATCGAGGTCGGCCTGGTAGCGCTATTCTCGGCTCTCATGCAAGAGCGTAGCAGCGTGGGTGAACTGGCGAACCAGCTTCGGCGGGAGCTTGACCGCTACTCACCCGGCGGAAAGCTCCCGTCGAGTCGTGCCCTGGTGGAGCGGTTCCGGGTGAGCCCTGTGACGGTCTCCCGGGCTCTGGCGCAGCTGGCGGCCGAAGGGCTCGTGGTCACCCGGCCCGGCGCCGGGGCGTTCCGAGCCGAGGCGCGGACGCCGGTCGCCACCGCCGGGGACACCTCGTGGCAGGAGGTGACCCTCAGCGCGGAGGCGGCCGCCGAACTCGTACCGCGCTCGGTGGACGCCTCCGGAGTGCTGGTCTCGCTGTCCGCCCCGCCCCCGGGAGTGATCGAGTTCAACGGCGGCTATCTGCACCAGTCCCTGCAGCCGGAGCGCGCGATGGCAGCCGCGCTGTCCCGGGCCGGTCGCCGCCCCGGGGCGTGGGGGAGGCCGCCCATGGAGGGGCTGCCGGAGCTGCGGGAGTGGTTCGCGCGCAGCATCGGCGGCGCCGGGGGATCCGTCACGGCCGCCGAGGTGCTGGTCGCCGCGGGCGGCCAGTCGGCCCTGACGACCGCGCTGCGGGCGCTCGCCCCGCCCGGCGCCCCGGTGCTGGTCGAGTCACCGACGTACCCGGGGATGCTGGCCATCGCCCGCGCGGCGGGACAGCGTCCGGTCCCGGTGCCGGTCGACGCGGACGGCGTCCGGCCGGCCCTGCTCGCCGACGCCTTCCGGGCGACCGGCGCTCGCGTCTTCGTCTGCCAGCCGCTCTTCCAGAACCCGACCGGCGCGGTGCTCGCCCCCGACCGGCGCGCGGAGGTGCTGCGCATCGCGCGCGAGGCCGGTGCCTTCGTCGTCGAGGACGACTTCGTACGGCGCCTGGTGCACGAGGACGCCGGTCCCCTGCCGCGCCCGCTGGCCGCCGACGACCCGGACGGTGTCGTCGTCCACGTCTGCTCGCTGACCAAGGCGACCTCGCCGAGCTTCCGGCTGAGCGCGCTCGCCGCCCGCGGTCCGGTGCTGGAACGGCTGCGTGCCATCCAGGTCGTCGACGCCTTCTTCGTCCCGCGACCGCTGCAGGAGGCGGCGCTGGAACTGGTCGGTTCGCCGGCCTGGCCACGCCATCTGCGGGCCGTCTCGGCGGAGCTGAAGACCCGCCGCGACGCGATGACGGCCGCGCTCCGCCTCGACCTGCCCGAACTCGCCCTTCCCTACATCCCGTCCGGCGGTTACCACCTGTGGCTGCGCCTGCCCGACGGCACCGACGAGGCGGCCCTGACGTCGGCCGCTCTGCGCGCGGGCGTCGCGATCACTCCCGGGCGGCCCTACTTCAGCGCGGAGCCGCCGGCGGGGCACCTGCGGCTGAGCTTCGCGGCGGTGGCCGGGGCCGGTGAGATCGTGGAGGGGGTGCGGCGGCTGCGTGCGGCGTGCGACGAGGTGCTCCCGAGGCGGGTCAGGGAGCGCGACCTCGGCGCGGTCCGAACGCAGGCCCCGCGGGGGCGCTGAAATCGCTCGACTCCGCCGCCCGCGGTTTGCGAGTCTCGTCGCATGACGGACACCCTCCCGCTCCCCGAAGGCCACGAGATCTCCACCGACCCGCACCGCCTCGACCGCGAGCGGGTGCACCGCTGGCTGTCCACCGACGCGTACTGGGCGATCGGGCGGGCGCGGGAGAAGCAGGACCAGGCGATCGACGGATCGCTGAACTTCGGGGTGTACGAGACGGTTTCGGGGGAGCAGGTGGCGTATGCCCGGGTCGTCACCGACCGGGCGACCTTCGCCTGGCTGTGCGATGTGTACGTCGACCCGTCGGCGCGCGGCAAGGGCATCGGGACGGCGCTGGTCGAAGCCGTGCGCGAGCAACTGCGGCCGTACGGCGTGAAGCGCGTGCTGCTCGCCACGCACGACGCGCACGGGGTCTACGAGAAGCTCGGGTTCGCGCCGCTGGAGAAGCCGGACCAGTACATGGCGCTCTTCTCGTAGGCGCTCGCCTCGCGGCGGCTGTACTTGAATGTCCAACAGCCGTTTTCCAGTGACATGTCCGCCTGGTCCTGACCCGGCAGTAAGGTGTCATCCACCCTCGGTGACTCCTGCACAACACCTCTTGACCTGCGCACTTTCCGGGCACACCATCCACGCATGCCACTTCGGGTCACCTTCGTCGCCGCGGCGCGCAGCGCCTCTCCGCTCGCGGAGCGCTTTGAGGACGACCGGCCGCTGGACCAGGCCGGCTGGGACGAGGTGCAGAGTGTCGCGCGTGACCTGCTGCCGTTGGCGGCGGCCGAACTGCGCTACTGCTCCCCGACCCCGCGCAGCCGGGCCACCGGTGACGCCCTCGGTTACGCACCCTTGATCCAACTCGCCCTGCGCGACTGCGACATGGGCCGCTGGCGCGGACTGACCCTCGGTGAGGCGATGGCCCGGGAACCCGAGGCGGTGGACGCCTGGCTGGCGAACCCGCGCTCGGCGCCGCACGGCGGAGAGTCGCTGCTGGCGTTCATCGGCCGGGTCGGCAGCTGGCTCGACACCCGGCCCGTGGAGGACGGCGGCCGTATCGTCGCCGTGGCCGAACCCTCGGTGATCCGCGCCGCCCTGGTGTACGCGTTGAAGGCGCCGCCCTCCACCTACTGGAACATCGACGTACGTCCCCTGTCGACGATCGCCGTGTCCGGCCGGGCGGGTCGCTGGAACCTCCGCCTCGACGGAGCGCCCGCTCGACTCTCGCGCGCGTAGTCGGTGGTCAGCACCAGGTCCTTGGCCGGGCCGCGCACCCGCCACACCGTCCGCCAGTGGTCCTCGTCCCGGACGGTGAACTCGCCCCGGTAGAGGTCGGCCGAGCAGGGGTGGTCGGCGATGTGCCGCCCGGAACTCAGGTCCAGGCCGTGGAAGGGCCGCCCGTCCGCGAACCGTACGTCCGCCGTGCCGTCCGCCTCGCCCGGCAGGAAGCGCAGCGTCCGCTCGGCCGGCCTGGGCTCTCCCCGCCAGACGAAAGTGCCGGACTCGTGGTGCAGGAGGCCGCCGCCGTCCAGCGGGCTGAAAACCGTCGTACCGGAGAACGTCCCTTCCTCCCCGCTCGCGAGATCCCGCACGGACCGTTCCACCCGCCAGCTCCCGGCGAGGTAGTCCAGTGCGTCGGGCACTGACCGGAACTCGCCCATGGCGTCCTCTCCTTCGTCGCATCCGCTCCTGCGCGACCCATTGACGCGCCTCCGCCCCCTCCCTATCTTGCCGTTCGCAATGTTGACCAATGTCTGATATTTCGAACACTCCTCTACCAGAGAGGCGCGAAGTATCCATGCCACGCACCGTCCGCACCCGATGGAGGCTCGGTCTCACGGCCACCGCCCTCCTGACGGCGGCCACCCTCGTCCCGGCTCCCGCGCACGCCGAGGACGTCACCGACTACGCGATCACCGTCGACCCGTCCGCCGAGGGCGCGGCGATCGACGACACGATGTACGGCGTCTTCTTCGAGGACATCAACCGGGCCGCCGACGGCGGCCTGTACGCCGAGCTCGTGCAGAACCGCTCCTTCGAGTACTCCACCGCCGACAACGGCTCCTACACACCCCTGACCTCCTGGACGGTCGGCGGCACCGCCCAGGTCGTCGACGACGCCGGCCGGCTCAACGAGCGCAACCGCAACTACCTCTCGCTCAAAGCCGGTTCGTCCGTCACGAACGCCGGCTACAACACCGGCATCCGGGTCGAGCAGGGCAAGCGGTACGACTTCTCCGTGTGGGCCCGCGCCGACAGCGGCACCACGCTCGCCGTCTCCCTCAAGGACTCCGCGGGCACCCTGGCCACCGCCCGTCAGATCGCCGTCGGCAAGGCCGGCTGGGCGAAGTACAAGGCCACCTTCACCGCCACCCGCACCAGCAGCCGCGGGCGTCTCACCGTCGCCGCGACGAGCGCCGCCGCGCTCGACATGGTGTCGCTGTTCCCGCGCGAGACGTACAAGAACCAGCCGAACGGCCTGCGCAAGGATCTCGCCGAGAAGATCGCCGCACTGAAACCGGGCTTCGTGCGCTTCCCCGGCGGCTGTCTGGTCAACACCGGTTCCATGCAGGACTACAGCGAGGCCTCCGGCTGGCAGCGCAAGCGCAGCTACCAGTGGAAGGACACCATAGGCCCGGTCGAGGAACGCGCCACCAACGCCAACTTCTGGGGCTACAACCAGAGTTACGGCCTCGGGTACTACGAGTACTTCCGCTTCTCCGAGGACATCGGCGCCATGCCGCTGCCCGTCGTCCCGGCCCTGGTGACCGGTTGCGGCCAGAACAGGGCCACCGACGACGAGGCACTGCTCAAGCGGCACATCCAGGACACCCTCGACCTCATCGAGTTCGCCAACGGCCCGGCGACCTCGAAGTGGGGCAAGGTCCGCGCGGAGATGGGCCACCCCGAGCCGTTCCACCTGACCCACCTCGGGGTCGGCAACGAGGAGAACCTGCCTCGCGAGTTCTTCGCCCGCTTCGAGCGGTTCCGGACCGCCGTCAAAGCGAAGTACCCGGAGATCACCGTCATCTCCAACTCGGGCCCGGACGACGCCGGCGCGACCTTCGACACCGCCTGGCAGCTCAACCGCGAGGGCAAGGTCGACATGGTCGACGAGCACTACTACAACAGCCCGAACTGGTTCCTGCAGAACAACGACCGCTACGACTCCTACGACAGGAACGGCCCCAAGGTCTTCCTGGGCGAATACGCCTCCCAGGGCAACGCCTGGAAGAACGGCCTCGCCGAGGCCGCCTTCATGACCGGACTGGAGCGCAACGCGGACATCGTCAAGCTCGCCTCGTACGCCCCGCTCCTCGCCAACGAGGACTATGTGCAGTGGCGCCCGGACATGATCTGGTTCAACAACCGGGCCTCCTGGAACTCGGCCGACTACGAGGTCCAGAAGCTGTTCATGACCAACGTCGGCGACCGCGTGGTCCCCTCGCGGGCCACCACGACGCCCGACGTCAGCGGCCCGATCTCCGGCGCCGTCGGCCTGTCCACATGGGCGACCAGCGCCGCGTACGACGACGTGAAGGTCACCTCCGCGGACGGCTCGACCCTGCTGAGCGACGACTTCTCCGGTGACGCCTCGCAGTGGAAGCACTCCGGCGCGGGCAGCTGGAGCATCCAGGACGGGAGCTACGTCCAGACCGACACCGCCGCCGAGAACACCATGGTCACGGCGGGCGACCCGGCCTGGAAGGACTACGACCTGCATGTGAGGGCCACCAAGAAGTCCGGCAAGGAGGGCTTCCTCCTCGCCTTCGGGGTCAAGGACACCGGCAACTACTACTGGTGGAACCTCGGCGGCTGGAACAACACCCAGTCCGCGATCGAGCAGGCCGTGGGCGGCGCCAAGGGCACCCTGATGACGAAGCCCGGGTCGATCGAGACGGGCCGCGCCTACGACATCGACATCAAGGTGCGCGGCCGCCAGGTCACCCTGTTCCTGGACGGCGAGGAATGGGGCAGCTTCCGGGACGACAAGCCGGCCGAGCCGTTCCGCCAGGTCGTCACCGAGGACGCGAAGAGCGGTGACCTGATCGTCAAGGTCGTCAACGCCCGGTCGGCCGAGGCGCGTACGGCGATCGACCTCGGCGGCGCCGAGGTCTCCTCCTCGGCCCGCGTGACCACGCTGGCGGCCGACCAGGACGCCGTGAACACCGAGACGGACACGCCGGTGACGCCGGTGACGTCCACCTTCAGAGGCGTGGCCGGGAAGTTCACCTACACCTTCCCGGCGAACTCCGTCACGTTCCTGCGGATCAAGCAGAGGTGACGGCGCCGGGGCGGCACACGACGCCCCGACCCGACGCGCCACCTGCCGGCGGCCCACCCCGGGGCCGCCGGCAGTGCCTGTTCGGCGTCCGGGGCAGGACGGCGGCCCGGTGGCCCTCCCCGGCGGGCCGACACGGGCCAGGATTGCATAAACGTGCAGCGAAACGTATAGTCATGCCCTCTAGGAGGAGGATTCCATGGCGGTACGTGCGGCAGTGGCCGGAGCGAGCGGATACGCGGGCGGGGAAGTCCTGCGTCTGCTCCTGGCGCACCCCGAGGTCGAGATCGGTGCCCTGACCGGCAACTCCAACGCGGGGCAGCGCCTCGGTGCCCTCCAGCCGCACCTGATGCCGCTCGCCGACCGGGTACTCCAGGAGACCACCGCGGACGTCCTTGCCGGACATGATGTCGTCTTCCTCGCGCTGCCGCACGGGCAATCCGCCGCCGTCGCCGAGCAGCTCGGCCCGGACGTCCTGGTCGTCGACATGGGCGCCGACTTCCGGCTGAAGGACGCGGCCGACTGGGAGGCGTTCTACGGCTCCCCGCACGCCGGCACCTGGCCCTACGGCCTTCCCGAACTGCCGGGTGGCCGCGCTGCGCTGGAGGGGTCCAAGCGCATCGCGGTGCCCGGTTGCTACCCGACCGCCGTCTCGCTCGCCCTGTTCCCGGCCTACGCCGCCGGCCTGGCGGAGCCCGAGGCCGTGATCGTCGCCGCCTCCGGCACCTCCGGCGCGGGCAAGGCACCCAAGCCCCATCTGCTGGGCAGCGAGGTCATGGGCTCCATGACGCCGTACGGCGTCGGCGGCGGCCACCGGCACACACCCGAGATGATCCAGAACCTCAGCGCGGCCGCGGGGGAGCGGGTCCGCGTCTCCTTCACCCCGACCCTCGCCCCGATGCCCCGCGGCATCCTCGCCACCTGCAGCGCCTCCGCGCGGCCCGGCGTGACCGCCGAGTCCGTGCGCGCCGCGTACGAGAAGGCGTTCGCCGACGAGCCCTTCGTCCACCTGCTCCCCGAGGGCCAGTGGCCCGCCACGGCGTCCGTCCACGGTTCGAACGCCGTTCAGGTGCAGGTCGCGTACGACCCGGCCGCGAACCGCATCATCGCGATCAGCGCCATCGACAACCTGGCCAAGGGCACCGCGGGCGGTGCCGTCCAGAGCATGAACCTCGCCCTCGGTCTCGACGAGACCACCGGGCTTTCCACGATCGGAGTCGCACCGTGAGCGTCACGGCAGCCAAGGGATTCACGGCCGCGGGCATCGCCGCCGGGATCAAGGAGAACGGCAACCCGGACCTGGCCCTCGTGGTCAACACCGGACCCCGCCGCGCCGCCGCCGGTGTCTTCACCTCCAACCGTGTGAAGGCTGCGCCCGTGCTCTGGTCCGAGCAGGTGCTCAAGAGCGGACAGGTGTCCGCCGTCGTCCTCAACTCCGGTGGCGCCAACGCCTGTACGGGACCCAAGGGCTTCCAGGACACCCACGCCACCGCCGAGAAGGCGGCCGAGGTGCTCAGCCGCGGTGCC
Organism: Streptomyces sp. NPDC001920; assembly: GCF_053594495.1. Taxonomy (NCBI): domain Bacteria; kingdom Bacillati; phylum Actinomycetota; class Actinomycetes; order Kitasatosporales; family Streptomycetaceae; genus Streptomyces; species Streptomyces sp. NPDC001920. Next base: position 225,709 of record NZ_JBSFEP010000011.1, on the reverse strand, counting down.
ATCGAGGTGGCCGTCTGCTCCACCGGGCTCATCGGTGTCCTCCTCCCCATGGACAAGCTGCTCCCGGGCGTCGAGACGGCCGCCGCGCAACTCTCCGAGCACGGCGGTGAGAGGGCGGCCATCGCCATCAAGACCACCGACACCGTCCACAAGACGTCCGTCGTCACCAAGGACGGCTGGACCGTCGGCGGCATGGCCAAGGGCGCGGGCATGCTCGCCCCCGGCCTCGCCACCATGCTGGTGGTTCTCACCACCGACGCCGACCTCGACAGCGAGACCCTGGACAGGGCCCTGCGCGCCGCCACCAAGGTCACCTTCGACCGCGTCGACTCCGACGGCTGCATGTCCACGAACGACACCGTGCTGCTGCTCGCCTCCGGCTCCGCCGAAGTCACCCCGGCGTACGAGGAGTTCGCCGACGCCGTACGGCAGGTCTGCGACGACCTCGGCCGGCAGCTCATCCGGGACGCCGAGGGCGCCAGCAAGGACATCAAGGTCGAGGTGATCAACGCCGCGACGGAGGACGACGCCGTCGAGGTGGGCCGCTCCATCGCCCGCAACAACCTGCTCAAGTGCGCCATCCACGGCGAGGACCCCAACTGGGGCCGCGTCCTCTCCGCGATCGGCACCACGAAGGCCGCCTTCGAGCCCGACCGGCTCAACGTCGCCATCAACGGCGTCTGGGTGTGCAAGAACGGCGGTGTCGGCGAGGACCGCGAGAAGGTCGACATGCGCTACCGCGAGGTGCACATCGTCGCCGACCTCGCCGCCGGCTCCGAGACCGCCACCATCTGGACCAACGACCTCACCGCCGACTACGTCCACGAGAACAGCGCCTACAGCTCATGAGCAATCCGACGCGGAAGCACACCGCCCTTCCCAAGGCCCAGATCCTCATCGAGGCGCTGCCCTGGCTCGTCCGGCACAACGGCAAGACCGTCGTCATCAAGTTCGGCGGCAACGCCATGATCGACGAGGAGTTGAAGGCCGCGTTCGCGCAGGACGTCGTGTTCCTGCACCACGCCGGCCTCAAGCCGGTCGTCGTGCACGGCGGCGGCCCGCAGATCAGCGCCGCCCTCGACAAGCACGGCATCGTCAGCGAGTTCAAGGCCGGCCTGCGCGTCACCACCGAGGACGCCATGGACGTCGTACGGATGGTCCTGGCCGGACAGGTGCAGCGCGAGCTGGTCGGGCTGCTCAACCAGCACGGGCCGCTGGCCGTGGGCCTCACCGGCGAGGACGCGCACACCATCACCGCCACCCGGCACCAGCCCGAGATCGACGGCGAACTCGTCGACATCGGACGGGTCGGCGAGATCACCGACATCGACACGGGCGCGATCGAGGCCCTGCTGGCCGACGGCCGGATCCCGGTCGTCTCGTCGATCGCCCGTTCCCAGGACGACCACCATGTCTACAACGTCAATGCTGATACGGCGGCTGCGGCACTCGCTGCTGCGCTGGGCGCCGAAACCCTCATGGTCCTCACGGACGTCGAGGGCCTCTACGAGGACTGGCCCCACTCCGACGAGGTGATCAGCCGCCTCACCGCTTCCCAACTGGAGAAGCTGCTGCCGGAGTTGAGCTCCGGCATGGTCCCCAAGATGGAGGGCTGCCTGCACGCGGTGCGCAACGGCGTCCAGACCGCGCGCGTCATCGACGGCCGCGTACAGCACTCCATCCTGCTGGAGATCTTCACCGACGAGGGCATCGGCACGATGGTCGTGCCGGACGAACAGGGGGCGTCATGAGCAACCAGGAGCTGACCGCGCGGTGGCAGGGCGCGCTCATGAACAACTACGGCACACCGCGACTGCCGCTGGTCCGCGGTGAGGGCCTCAAGGTCTGGGACGCCGAGGGCAGGCAGTACCTCGACTTCGTCGGGGGCATCGCGACCAACGCGCTCGGCCACGCCCACCCGGCCGTCGTCGAAGCCGTCAGCAGCCAGATCGCCTCCCTCGGCCACATCTCCAACTTCTTCATGGCCGAGCCGACCGTCACCCTCGCCGAGCGGCTCCTCCAGCTCTTCGGCCGGGAAGGCAGGGTCTTCTTCTGCAACTCCGGCGCGGAGGCGAACGAGGCCGCGTTCAAGATCGGCCGGCTGACCGGGCGGACGCACGTGGTGGCCACCGAAGGCGGTTTCCACGGCCGCACGATGGGCGCCCTCGCGATGACCGGCCAGCCCGGCAAGCGGGAGCCGTTCCTGCCGCTGCCCGGTGACGTCACCCACGTTCCGTACGGCGACGCGCAGGCGCTGGCCGCCGCGGTGACGCACGAGACGGCTCTGGTGATCATCGAGCCGATCCAGGGCGAGCTGGGTGTCGTGGTGCCCCCGGCCGGCTACCTCAAGGCGGCACGGGCGATCACGGCCGCGACGGGGGCACTGCTCGTCCTCGACGAGGTGCAGACCGGCATCGGCCGCACCGGGCACTGGTTCGCGTACCAGGCTCACGAGGGCGTGCTGCCGGACGTCGTCACCCTCGCCAAGCAGCTCGGCGGCGGGCTGCCGCTGGGCGCGACGGTCGCCTTCGGGCGGGCGGCGGAGCTGCTCCAGCCCGGCCACCACGGGACCACCTTCGGCGGGAACCCGGTCGCCTGCGCCGCGGGGCTCGCCGTGCTGGACACCATCGCGAACGAGGGGTTGCTGGAGAACGTCAAGCGGCAGAGCGAGACGCTGCGCGACGGGATCGAGGCGCTCGGTCACCCGTTGATCAGCCATGTCCGGGGCTCCGGTCTGCTCCTGGGTATCGTGCTCACCGAGCCGCTCGCCGCCAGGGTGCAGCAGGTGGCTCAGGACGCCGGCTTCCTGGTGAACGCGCCCGCCCCCGATGTCGTACGGCTCATGCCGCCGCTGAACCTCGGCGTCGACGAAGTGGAAGCGCTTCTTCAGGCCCTGCCCGGCATCCTGGACGGGGCCGGCGAGGCCGACGGGGACGCATGATCCGGAGAATGAGACGACGATGAGTCAGGCGCCGCAGGACCACGGGCAGAACGAGGCGAATTCAGTCGCCGGACCTGCCGTGCCGCAGACCCGCACCGCGCGTCACCGCAGGATCGTGGACATCCTCAACCGGCAGCCCGTGCGGTCGCAGAGCCAGCTCGCGAAGCTGCTCGCGGACGACGGGCTGAGCGTCACCCAGGCGACGCTCTCCCGGGACCTGGACGAGCTCAACGCCGTGAAGATCCGGAACACCGACGGTGATCTGATCTACGCGGTGCCGAGCGAGGGCGGGTTCCGTACGCCCCGTGCGCCGCTGGGGGAGTCGGCGAAGGAGGAGCGGATGCGGCGGTTGTCGCAGGAGCTGCTCATCTCCGCGGAGGCCTCCGCCAATCTCGTGGTCCTGCGGACCCCGCCGGGAGCCGCGCAGTTCCTGGCCTCGGCCATCGACCAGGCCGAGCTGCACGACATCCTGGGCACCATCGCGGGTGACGACACGCTGATGCTGATCAGCCGGAACCCCACCGGCGGTCAGGCCCTGGCCGATCATCTGCTGAGGCTGGCGCAGAACGGCCACTGAGCCGGCGGCCGCGCTCGTGCGTCGAGTGGGGTGCGTCGCGGTCGGCCGACGGCGACTGAGCCGGCGGCCGCGCGGGCCGCGAGCCGGGTGGGGTGTGCCGGGCCCGGACGCGCCCACACGGCGAACGGCGCAGGGCAATGCGGTGCCTCGCCCCTCGACGCGGGGCGGCCTCGGCCCATCGTGCCGCGCGCCGAGGGGTGACTGTGCACTGCATGCCGTCGCCCGTCACCCGTAGCCCGTCGTACACGAGCTGGGCTTTCATGGCCGGCGGGGACGAGAGCCGGTGCGTGAGTCGGGGCCCGGTCAGCCGAGCCGCGCCGCCAGGCCTCCCGTGCACCGCACCTCGTCGCCCGCCGTGACGAGCAGCGCCTCCACGCCCGGCAGGGACTCCAGCCAGCGCAGTCCCTGCCGTGACCCCATCGCGAACGCCGCTGTCGCCCAGCAGTCCGCCCAGGTCAGCTCGGGGGCCACCACCGTCACCGCCACCAGGTCCGTCACCGCCGAGCGTCCCGTGCGCGGGTCGACGATGTGGGCGCCCCGCTCCGCGGTACCGGACGTGGCCACGGCCAGTTCGTCCAGACCGGCGGCGGAGATCACCGCGGCCAGGCCCCCCGGGCGGAGCGGGTCGGCGACACCCACCCGCCACGGCCGCTGCCCACCCGGAACGCCCAGGAGCTGCACGTCACCGCCGCCGTTGACGCTCACGCCGGTCACCCCGGGGACGGCGGCGAGGAGCCGGGCCGCCCGTTCGACCGACCAGCCCTTGACGACGCCCGTCGGGTCGACGCGGCCCTCGTAGGTCGTGCTGAACCAGCCCTCGCTGGTCCGCTCGGCCTCGGCACCCAGATCGAGCACCTCGGCGACCTCCGGATCGCACTCGTCCACGGTCAGCTCCCCGCGCGCCAGCCGCGATATCTGGCTGTCGTCGCGATAGGTGCTGAACACCTCGTCGACCCGGTGCAACCCGGCGACCGCCGCATCCAGCGCCGACCGCACGGCACCGGGATCCCCGCCGCGGACGTCGAAGGAGAAGACCGTCCCCATGGCCTCCTCCGCCCGACGTACCGCGGCGGGAGCTTCTGCCGGCCCGGCCACCGTGTCAGCCACCGGCCTGGTCCAGGGCCGACTGGAGGGATTCCTTGTAGCCGGCGCTGGTGTACGTGGCCCCGGAGACCGCGTCGATGTCGGCGGTCCCGGCCGCCACGGCCGCCTGGTTGAGCTTCGGTACGGCGTTCGCGGTGATGTTGGTGCTCTGGCCACCGCTGGGTGCCTGGACCGCCTCGGCCTTGGTGATCTTGCCGCCGTTGACGGTGATGCGTACCTGGACCGGGCCGTACTGGGTCTGGGAGACGCTGCCGGTGACGGTGCGCGCCTGGGCGGCGCCGGAGCCCTGGGAGCCCGACCCCTGCGAGGAGCCGGCGCTCGCGTTCGCCTTGTCGATGGCCGACTGGAGGGATTCCTTGTAGCCGGCGCTGGTGTAGGTGGCCCCGGAGACCGCGTCGATCTCGGCGCTCTGCGCGGTCACGGCCGCCTGGTTGAGTTTCGGTACGGCGTTCGCGGTGATCCGGTCGCTCTGGCCGCCCTTGGGAGCCTGGACGGCCTCCGCCTTGGTGATCTTGCCGCCGCTGACGGTGATGCGTACCTGGACCGCACCGTACTGGGTCTGGGAGGCGCTGCCGGTGACCGTGGCCGCCTGGGCGGCCCCCGAGCCCTGTGAGGAGCCGGCGCTCGCGTTCGCCTTGTCGATGGCCGACTGGAGGGACTTCTTGTACGCGGCGCTGGTGTAGGTGGCCCCGGAGACCGCGTCGATGTCGGCGCTCTGCGCGGTCACGGCCGCCTGGTTGAGTTTCGGTACGGCGTTCGCGGTGATCTGGTCGCTCTGGCCGCCCTTGGGAGCCTGGACGGCCTCCGCCTGGGTGATCTTGCCGTTGCTCACGGTCAGCCGTACCTGCACGGCCCCGTACTGGGTCTGCGCCGCGTCACCGGTGACCGTGCCGGTCCCGGCCGCCTGGGCGCCGCCCTGAGCCGAGGCCGCCGGTGGTACCCCGACGCCGGCCGCCTGCGCGGAACCGGGATCCGTCGCCGGTTTCAGCGACAGCAGCAGCACGATCCCGGAGACGGTGGCGGCGCCGGCCAGCACGACACGCCGGATGGGGTGACTCTTCCTCATCGGTCCTACAGCTCCTGAAGTCCGAAAGTCTGTTCTGTGAGATCCCGTCGCTCACATCTCGAACGACTCGTGATGGATGCGGCGGGCGGGCACACCCGCGCCGCGCAGTGCTTCGTACACGGACTGCGCGAAGCCGGGCGGCCCGCACATGAACACGTCGTGCTCGTCGATGTCCGGCAGCTTCTGCCGCAACCGCTCCGCCGAGATGTCGGGCCGTTCGCCGTCCGGGCTGTTGACCGCGTACATCAGCCGGGCGCCGCGCTCGTCGGCGATGGCCGCGAGCTCGTCCCACAGGGCCAGGTCCTGGGTGCTGTTGGCCCGGTAGAGCAGGGTGATGTCACCGGCCGCGCCGGGCAGCGTCTCGAACAGGGCCCGCATCGGCGTGATGCCGACACCGCCCGCCACCAGCAGCACCTTGCCCCGGCTGCGGCGCTGGGCGGTCAGGGCACCGTACGGGCCCTCGGCCCACACCTTGGTGCCGGGTTCGAGGTCGCGCAGCCGTGAGGTGTGGTCACCGATGGCCTTGACCGTGATCCGCAGCATGTCCGGGCGGGGCGCCGCCGACAGCGAGTAGGGGTGCGAGCTGAAACGCATGCCGGGCGCCTTGAACCGCCACCGGAAGAACTGCCCGGCCTCCGCCCCCATCCGGTGCAGTTTGCGCCCGCCGATCAGCACCGACACGATGCCCGGCGTCTCCTCGATCACCGCCTCGACGTACATCCGGTGCCGCAGGTTGAGCCGGATCGGGGTGAGGATCCGGTACCAGAGGACCAGCGCCGTGACGGCGCCGTACAGCCCGTACCAGAAGGTCTTCGCCGCGGGTTCGACGGCGAACTCGTTGCCGGTGGTGATCTGGTGCCAGAACGTCAGGTACACCGCCGCGTACGTCAGCAGGTGCACGTGGTACCAGGTGTCGTAGGGGATCCGGCGGCGGACGCCCCCGATCGAGATGAACGCGATGAAGAACAACAGGCCGGTGCCGATGGCCGCCTTGCCCATGTCCGGCAGCGTGTTCACCGAGTCGATCGTCTGCTGGACGACGTCCCCGAGCGTCTTGCCGGCCTGCAGCGCGTACGCCCACATCGTGAGGAACACGTGCGCGATGACCAGGCAGACCGTGTAGCGGCCGCTCATCGCGTGCCAGCGTGCCACCCGGTCCGAGCCCACCCGCCGTTCGAGGGCGGGCACCCGGGCCATCTGGAGCACCACGAGCGCCATGAGGTATCCGGCGAGCAGGCCGGTGATCCGCCCCGCGGCGAGGATCCTTGCGGTGTTGTCGGCCAGGGAAGGCGTGTTGTCCCACCACAGCCACAACACCGCCGCCGCGCCCGCCCATAGGGCGACGACCAGCGGAACGGCCGGGGATCGGCGCGGTCGGATGCGGCGCATCGTCTGGCGGCGGGCGGCACGGCCGCCTGCGAGCGTGGTGGTCACGGTTCCTCCGGGGACGGGAGCAAGGGGCTATCGACGTGGTCCCTTGGCCCAGAGATACGTGCGGGGAGGCCCGTGTGTTCAGTGCCGCTCGTCCGGTACCGGGCGTTCGCGGTCGGTTCGCCCGCCGTTCCGGCGACGAGTGCGTGCGGCAGCCCGTGCCGGACGGGGTGCCCGGCCGCCCCGGTGCCGGTCGTGCGCGCGGAAAGCCGAGGCCGCCTCCGCCCGGGCGGGGCGCCGGGCAGGAGCAGGGGCACGGACGCGCGGGCGACGACGGCACCGGGGCGCGTGGCTCACACGCTGGACGGCGGCAGCGGCAGCGGCAGCGGCAGCGGCAGCGGCAGGCCTGGCAGGCCGTCCAGGCTGCTCGCGATGTGCTCCTTCTTGGCGAAGTACGCGCTGAGCGATTCGGTGTCCTCGCGCGCGAACCGCTTGGCATGCAGGTCGCGGTCCTCGTCGTACGTCATGAGGGGCACCGCGTACCCGCAGGAGTCACGGACGAGTTCGGCCCGCACCACGATGATCGCGCGCAGGCCGTGCTGGGAGGGGTCGATGTCGGGGAAGTGGGCGAGGAGTTCCGCGAACCGCGGATCGTCGCGCAGGACGGCCTCACCGCGGCCGTGCACGCGGACGATGTTGGGCGGGCCCTGGAAGGCGCACCACATGAGGGTGATCCGGCCGTTCTCCCGCAGGTGCGCGACGGTCTCGGCGTTGGACCCGGCGAAGTCGAGGTACGCCACGGTGAGTTCGTCGAGGATGACGAGGGAGCCCTTGAGGCCCTTGGGGGAGAGGTTGACCGTCCCCTCCTCGGAGAGGGGAGCGGTCGCCGTGAAGAAGAGGGGCTGCTCCTCGATGAACCTGCGGAGCCTGCCGTCTATGCGTTCGTAAGTTTTTCCCACGTCCACCGAGTATGGGCGGGGGTCGTTCGACTGTCTAAGGAATTGCGTGTTCCGTTCGGCAGCGCCATGGCCGCCCCGGCCGGCGTGCGGACGGGGCGGCCATGGCCGGCTGTCACGTCACTTGTTCAGCGTGCAGGTGGCGAACGCCTCCAGTCCCTCGGGCTTGGCGGCCGCTCGGCCGATCGCGGTCTCGATGCGGTTGAGCGCGGCGACACGCTTGTCCTTCAGGGGGCCGAGGATGGCGTTCTGGACGAAGTTGGGCCCGCCCTGGCCGACCGTGTCGACGAGGCGCTTGTTGGCCTCGTCGATCTGCGTCTGGAGCTGGGCGAGGTTGCGGTCGACCTCGGCCCTGGCGGAGGCCGGGATCGCGGGCAGCCGGCCGGTGACGTCCGGGCAGCTGATGGTGCCGGCCGCGCCCGCGTTGCCGGTGTTGCCGGCACCGGCATTGCCGGTGTTGCCGCCGCCCTGCTGCTGTGCGGGCGCCGCAGGCGTGGCCTTGGCGCCGGCGCGGTTGAGGGCGCACGGGGCCAGCGCGTCCAGCCCCTGCGGCTTGGCCGCCGTCCGTCCGATCGCGGTGGCGATGCGGTTGACCGTCGCCACCCGCTTGTCCTTCAGGGGGCCGAGGATGGCGTTCTGGACGAAGTTGGGCCCGCCCTGGCCGACCGTCTTGACCAGGCGCTGGTTGGCCTCCTGGATCTGGGTGTTCAGCAGCGTGAGGTTGCGGTCGACCTCGGCCTTGGCGGAGGCCGGGATCGCGGGCAGCTTCGACCTGACGTCCGGGCATGTGATCGTGCCCGGGCTCGCCAGCGTGCGGGCGCTGGTCCCGTTGCTCTTGGACGTCTCCCCCGCGAGGGCGAAGCCGGCGATCACCGTGCCGGACAGCGCCACCGCGGCAGCGCCGCCGATGAACGCGACGCGACGCTTGTTGTACTTCGGAAGAGCCCTGGACATGCGGATGCCTCACTCGGGTCAGGTGGTCGTGGTCGTGAAACGCGGCGCCTGCGTTCGGCGAGAGGTACGGGAAAGCGGTTGCTCGCGTTCAAAGAGAGATGAAAAACCTTCACGCTTGCCCTCCCCGGTCTCCTCGGCGGGCTGGTGGCCCGGCCGGTCCACCACCCTCGATTGACGAATCATGCATTGCTCTGCATACTCATGCAGGACAGGGAATGCGGTGCTGAGGAGAATCCCGTGACCGAGCGCGTCGTACTCGCCTACTCGGGCGGTCTGGACACCTCCGTCGCCATCGGCTGGATCGCCGAGGAGACGGGCGCCGAGGTCATCGCCGTCGCGGTGGACGTCGGCCAGGGCGGCGAGGACCTCGACGTCATCCGCAAGCGCGCTCTCGCGTGCGGCGCGGTGGAGGCCGAAGTGGCCGACGCCAAGGACGAGTTCGCCGACGAGTACTGCCTCCCCGCGATCAAGGCCAACGCCCTCTACATGGACCGCTACCCGCTGGTCTCGGCGCTCTCCCGGCCGGCGATCGTCAAGCACCTCGTCGCCGCCGCGAAGAAACACGGCGCCACGACCGTCGCCCACGGCTGCACCGGCAAGGGCAACGACCAGGTCCGCTTCGAGGCCGGCATCGTCGCCCTCGCCCCCGACCTCAGGTGCCTCGCCCCGGTCCGCGACTACGCGATGACCAGGGACAGGGCAATCGCTTTCAGCGAGGAGAAGCAGCTCCCGATCGCGACCACCAGGAAGTCCCCGTACTCCGTCGACCAGAACGTCTTCGGACGCGCGGTCGAGACGGGCTTCCTGGAGGACATCTGGAACGGCCCGATCGAGGACATCTACGAGTACACCCAGAACCCGGCCGTCCAGCGGGCTCCCGACGAGGTGATCATCACCTTCGAGCAGGGCGCCCCCGTCGCCGTCGACGGCAGGCCCGTCACCGTCCTGCAGGCGGTCCAGCAGCTCAACGAGCGCGCGGGCGCCCAGGGCGTCGGCCGGATCGACATGGTCGAGGACCGCCTCGTCGGCATCAAGTCCCGCGAGGTCTACGAGGCCCCCGGCGCGATCGCCCTGATCACCGCCCACCAGGAGCTGGAGAACGTCACCGTCGAGCGCGAACTCGCCCGCTACAAGCGCCAGGTCGAGCAGCGCTGGGGTGAACTCGTCTACGACGGCCAGTGGTTCTCCCCGCTCAAGCGGGCCCTCGACGGCTTCGTCGACGAGGCCAACCGGTACGTCTCCGGCGACATCCGCATGACCCTGCACGGCGGTCGCGCGGTCGTCACCGGCCGGCGCTCGGCGCAGTCGCTGTACGACTTCGACCTCGCCACCTACGACACGGGCGACACCTTCGACCAGTCCGCGGCCAAGGGCTTCATCGACATCCACAGCCTGTCGTCGAAGCTCGCGGCACGGCGCGATCTCGCCGGCGGAGCCTGACGCGGACCTCGGTCGCGCGCGTCCAGGTCACAGCATCTGCGACGCACTAACCTGACGACCGCCTCCCCGTTCACGCCACGGGGAGGCGGTGCCACACCCGGACCTCCCAAGGAGCACAGCAAGTGAGCAGCAACAGCGGTGACGTACGGCTCTGGGGCGGCCGTTTCGCCGACGGTCCCGCCGAGGCCCTGGCCAAGCTGTCCGCGTCCGTCCACTTCGACTGGCGGCTGGCGCCGTACGACATCGCCGGTTCCCGTGCCCACGCACGCGTGCTGCACAAGGCGGGGCTGCTCACGCAGGACGAGCTGACCCGGATGATCGCCGGACTGGACCAGCTCGAAGCGGACGTCGCCGACGGGTCCTTCGTGGGCACCATCGCCGACGAGGACGTGCACACCGCCCTGGAGCGCGGCCTGCTGGAGCGCCTCGGTCCCGATCTCGGCGGCAAGCTGCGCGCCGGGCGCTCCCGCAACGACCAGGTCGCGACCCTCTTCCGGATGTACCTGCGCGACCACGCCCGGATCATCGGCGGCCTGATCGCCGACCTCCAGGACGCGCTGATCGGCCTCGCGGAGGCCCACCCGGACGTGGCGATGCCCGGCCGCACCCACCTCCAGCACGCCCAGCCGGTGCTGTTCGCCCACCATGTCCTGGCCCACGTCCAGTCGCTGTCCCGGGACGCCGAGCGGCTGCGCCAGTGGGACGAGCGCACGGCGGTCTCGCCGTACGGCTCGGGAGCCCTGGCGGGTTCCTCCCTCGGCCTGGACCCGGAGGCGGTGGCGAAGGACCTCGGCTTCGAGCACGGCTCCGCCGCCAACTCCATCGACGGCACGGCCTCGCGTGACTTCGTCGCCGAGTTCGCCTTCATCACCGCGATGATCGGTGTGAACCTCTCCCGGATCGCCGAGGAGGTCATCATCTGGAACACGAAGGAGTTCTCCTTCGTGACCCTGCACGACGCGTTCTCCACGGGCTCGTCGATCATGCCGCAGAAGAAGAACCCGGACATCGCGGAGCTGGCCCGCGGCAAGAGCGGCCGCCTGATCGGCAACCTGACCGGTCTGATGGCGACCTTGAAGGCGCTGCCCCTCGCCTACAACCGCGACCTCCAGGAGGACAAGGAGCCCGTCTTCGACTCCTGCGACCAGCTGGAGGTCCTCCTGCCCGCCTTCACCGGCATGATGGCGACCCTCACCGTCAACCGCGAGCGCATGGAGGAACTGGCCCCGGCCGGCTTCTCCCTCGCCACCGACATCGCCGAGTGGCTGGTCAAGCAGGGCGTGCCCTTCCGGGTGGCGCACGAGGTCGCCGGCGAGTGCGTCAAGGTCGCCGAGGCCGAGGGCAAGGAACTGGACGGCCTGACGGACGAGCAGTTCGCGAAGATCTCGGCCCACCTCACGCCTCAGGTGCGCTCGGTGCTGAACGTGCCGGGTGCCCTGGCCTCCCGCAACGGCCGCGGCGGTACGGCGCCGAGCGCGGTCGCCGTGCAGCTGGCCGAGGTGAAGGCGGACGTGGCGGCGCAGCACGAGTGGGCCACGGCCAAGCGCGCGTAGCGTTCCGCACACAGTTCTGAGAAGGGCCCGGACATCTCGTCCGGGCCCTTCGCGCTGTCCGGGGCGGGCCTTGTTGCGGCGGGCCGCGCCGTTCACGCCGTCCCGGCGCGCCCGGTAACGGTAAGGATTCGGCCACTGACCGAATCCTTGACTTCTTCCTACTCGGAAGTAAGCATTCCGGTTCCCGGTCGACATTGCCGAACGCCGGTCGATCATGGTCGAGCATGAAAGGGACATCATGCGCGCGAGACGCCCCAGACGAACCGCCCGCCTCCTCGCCGCCGTCGCGACCGCCGCCCTGTGCGCCCTCGGTCTCACGGCCCCCGCGAGCGCCGCCGACACTCCGCCGCCCGGCGCCAACGACTGGTCCTGCAAGCCGGATTCGGCCCATCCGCAGCCCGTGGTCCTGGTGAACGGCACCTTCAAGACCTCCTACGAGAACTGGCTGACCCTCTCGCCCGCCCTCGCGAACGCCGGTTACTGCGTCTTCACCTTCGAGTACGGCGACCTGGAGACCGCACCGGTCGCCGACTCCGCAGCCGAACTGCGCGACTTCGTGAACGCCGTGCTCGGCGCGACCGGCGCCAAGAAGGCCGACCTCGTCGGCCACAGCCAGGGCGGCATGATGCCCCGCTACTACGTCAAGTTCCTGGGCGGCGCCACCAAGGTGGACGACCTCGTCGGCATCGTGCCCTCCAACCACGGCACCACCAACCCGCTCGCCCTCGTGGCCGGCGCCACCCTCTGCCCGTCCTGCGTCGACCAGACCGCGGGCTCGGACTTCCTGCAGCAGCTCAACGCCGACCCCGAGACCCCCGTCGGCCCCGACTACACGGCGATCGCGACCAAGTACGACGAGGTCGTGCTGCCGTACACCAGCTCCTTCCTCGACGGGCCCGCCTCCTACGTCACCAACGTCCTGCTCCAGGACCGCTGCCCGCTCGACCTCACCGAGCACGACCAGGCGCCCAAGTCCGCGCTGGTACGGCAGTGGGTGCTCAACGCCCTCGGGCGCAGCGGGCCCGCCGACCCGGCCTTCGCGCCGCGCTGCCTCAGCGTGGGCTGAGCCGTCCGCGCCCGTCCGCGCCCGCCCGTGCCTGGGTCCTGTCGCCGCATTCCCGCACGCCCGGTGCCGCCCGGCACGCACGCTCGCCGGACGGGCGTCGGTAGATTGGTGCGGGTTACCCGTCCGCCGACCGTGCACGGAGCCCGCCATGCCGTTCAGCCGTCTGGCCGCCGCTACCACCCCCACCGCCCACCTGGGGCTCGGCCTGGCCGCGGTGGGCCGCCCGGGGTACATCAACCTCGGCCGGGAGCACGACCTCCCGGCCGAGCGCACCGTCGACGCCCTGCGCACCCGCACCCACGAACTGCTCGACGCCGCCTACGCCCAGGGCGTGCGGTACTTCGACGCCGCCCGCTCCTACGGGCGCTCGGAGGAGTTCCTCGCTGACTGGCTGAACGCCCGCCCCGACATCGACGACATCGTCGTCGGCAGCAAGTGGGGCTACACCTACACGGCGGGCTGGACCACCGACGCCGAGAAGCACGAGGTCAAGGACCACAGCCTCCGGACGTACGAACGTCAGCGGGCCGAGACCGACGCCCTGCTCGGTGACCGGCTCGACCTCTACCAGATCCACTCGGTGACCCCGGACAGCCCAGCGCTCACCGACAAGGACCTCCATGCCCGGCTGGCCGAAGCCGCGGCCGAGGGCGTCACCATCGGCTTCTCCACCAGCGGCCCCGCCCAGGCCGACGCGATCCGGGCCGCCCTCGCCGTGACGGTCGACGGCGAGCCCCTCTTCCGTACCGTCCAGTCGACGTACAACGCCCTGGAGACCTCGGCCGGTCCAGCCCTCGCCGAGGCCCACGACGCCGGGCTCACGGTGATCGTCAAGGAGGGCATGGCCAACGGACGGCTCGCGGACCCGTACGCGCCGGACGCGCTGAAAGCCGTGGCCGAAGAAACGTCTCTGGGGTGCGACGCCGTCGCCCTCGCGCTGGTCCTGCGCCAGCCCTGGGCCGGCGTGGTCCTCTCCGGCGCCGCGACGACCGTACAGCTCGCCTCCAACCTGCACGCCGCCGCCGTCGACCTCGACGAAGGCCAGCTGGAGCGCCTCGCCGCGCTGGTGGAGGAGCCGGAAGCGTACTGGGAGCGGCGCGGACAGCTGCCCTGGCACTGAAGGGCCGCCGATGATCAGGCAGTCGTGAGTCACGCGGATTCAGAATGAGACATCAATGTCTCACATGCGCTACTCTTGTCTCATGGCCGTCGATCGTGACCACGTCCTCCGCAGCGCCGCAGCCCTGCTGACCCGCAAATCCACCGCGACCATGGACGAGGTCGCGAAGGCCGCCGGGATCAGCCGGGCCACCCTGCACCGCCACTTCGCCGGGCGCGACGCCCTGGTACGGGCGCTGGAGGCACTCGGCATCGCGGAGTGCGAGGCCGCGCTGGACGCGGCCGACCTGGACGCCGGCACGGCACCGGATGCGGTACGCCGTCTGGTGGCCGCGGTCGAGCCGGTCGCCGGGCTGCTCGCCTTCCTCTACACCGAGAACCAGCTGTTCGAGGGCGAGGAGCAGAACGCGGGCTGGACCCGGATCGACGACCGCATCGCCGCCGTGTTCCGGCGCGGTCAGCTCAGCGGCGAGTTCCGCATCGACCTCACGCCGACCTGGCTCACCGAAGCGCTGTACGGGCTCATGGCCTCCGGCGCCTGGATGGTGCACAGCGGCAAGGGCGCACCCAAGGACTTCCAGCACATGATCGTCGAGCTGCTGCTCGGCGGCGCACTACGGAGAGAGGAACCATGACCAGCACCCTGCAGCCGGCGAGCACGACCGAGGCGGTGAAGCGCCCCGGCCGCTGGCTCGCGCTGTCCGTCCTCGTGCTCGCCGTGCTGCTGGTGGCCGTCGACGCGACCGTCCTCGGTCTCGCGACCCCCTACATCAGCGAGGACCTCAACCCCTCCGGCACTCAGCTCCTGTGGATCGGCGACGTCTACTCCTTCGTCATCGCCGGTCTGCTGGTGTCGATGGGCAGCCTCGGCGACCGCATCGGCCGTAAGCGGATCCTGCTCGTCGGCGCCACGGCGTTCGGCGCGATATCCGTGCTCAACGCCTATGCGACGACCCCTGAACTGATGATCGCGGCGCGGGCGTTGCTCGGTGTCGCGGGCGCCACCCTGATGCCCGCCACGCTCGCCCTGATCCGCAATCTCTTCCACGACCCGCGCGAGCGCAGCCTCGCCGTCGGCATCTGGGGCGCCACCGCCTCCGCCGGCACGGCCGTCGGCCCCATCGTCGGCGGTTTCCTGCTCGAACACTTCTGGTGGGGTTCGGTCTTCCTGATCAACCTGCCCGTGATGGCGGTCCTCGTCCTGGTCGGCATCAAGCTGCTGCCCGAATCACGGAACCCGGGTTCCGGTCCGTGGGACCTGAGCAGCGTCGCGCTGTCCCTCGTCGGCATGGTCGGCGTCGTGTACGCCGTCAAGGAAGCCGCCACGCACGGCGTCACCTGGGCCACACTCGCCATGGGCCTGCTGGGCGCGGCCGCGCTGTACGGCTTCGTACGCCGGCAGCTCACCCTGCCGACGCCGCTGCTGGACATGCGGCTGTTCGGCCACCGCGGCTTCAGCGGCGCGGTGCTGGCCGACCTGCTGACCATCCTCGGCCTGTCCGGGCTGGTGTTCTTCCTCTCCCAGTTCCTGCAACTCGTGCAGGGCAGGGGCCCCTTCGAGGCGGGTCTCGCCGAACTGCCCGCCGCGATCGGCGCGGTGGTCGCCGGCCTGATCGCCGGTCGTGCCGCCCGCCGTTTCTCGGTTCGGGCCGTCGTCTCCGGCGGCCTCGCGGCGATCGGCCTCGCCCTGGCCGTGCTCACCGTGATCGACCGCACCACGGGCTACCCCCTGCTCGGGGCCGCGCTGCTGGTGGTCGGCGCCGGCGCGGGCTTGTCCTTCACGGTGACGTCCGACGTGATCCTGTCGTCCGTCCCCAAGGAGCAGGCGGGCGCGGCGTCGGCCGTCTCGGAGACGGCGTACGAACTGGGCGCGGCCCTGGGCATCGCGGTGCTGGGTTCGATCGTGACCGGCGTGTACCGGGACTTCGTCGGCCCGGCGGGCACTCCGGCCGCGGCGCACGAGTCGCTGGGCGGAGCCGTGGAGGCGGCGGCGGGCCTGCCCGCCCACACGTCCGAGGCGCTGCTGGACGCTGCCCGGCAGTCCTTCGTGGACGGCCTGTCCCTCGCGGCGGGCACCGGCGCGGCGGTGCTGCTGGCCGCGGCGGTCGCGGCCTGGTTCATGCTCCGGGGCCAACGGCTGGACAGCACCGGCTGAGGGACGGGGGGTCGTGACCGGTCTGCGGTCGCGGCGGTCAGGAACACACGAACGGCGGGCCGCCCGATGGGCGACCCGCCGTTCCGAACGGGCCTTACGCGGCCTCTTTGGCCTTGCTCGCGTACATGTCCACGTACTCCTGGCCGGACAGCCGCATGACCTCCGCCATCACGGAGTCGGTCACCGCCCGCAGCACATAACGGTCCCGGTCCATCCCCTCGTACCGCGAGAACTCCATCGCCTCACCGAAGCGAACCGTCACCTTGCGGGGCCGGGGCATCCCCGCCCCGCCCGGCTGGATCTTGTCCGTGCCGATCATGGCGAACGGAACGACCGGCGCCCCGGTCATCAGCGTCAGGCGCGCGATGCCGGTACGGCCCCGGTACAGCCGGCCGTCGGGAGACCGCGTGCCCTCGGGGTAGATGCCGAAGACCTTGCCCTCCTCCAGGATCCGGCGGCCCGTCATCAGCGCCGCCACGCCGCCCCGACCGCCGTCCCGGTCGACCGGGATCATGCCGACGCCGGTGAAGAACCAGGCCATCAGACGGCCCTTGAGGCCCTTGCCGGTGACGTACTCGTCCTTGCCGATGAAGAACACCTGCCGGTCGCAGACCAGCGGCAGGATCATCGAGTCGATGAACGTCAGGTGGTTGCCGGCCAGGATGACCGGACCGTCGCCCGGGATGTGCTCCGCACCCTCCACCTGTGGGCGGAACATCAGGCGCATGATCGGTCCGAGCACTGCCTTGATGAGCGCGAAGCGGGACAACGGGCCCTCCGGTGTCAAGGGGTTCTGTATGAGTCTGTGCAGGTGAGGACGATACTCGCGGACCCGGGGGTCCCGCACATCGGGTGCGTCGACTTCACCGAGGTCTTACGCACTGTTGACGCACGTTCACCTGCGGTGCCGCGCCGAGGACGGCGCGTAACGCTCCCGCCATGATGTGACGGACATCGCCCTGAAGCCCTGAAGCCCTGAAGCCCGTCGCCCGGTCGCCCCGGCGTTCACACGACAGGCCCTGCCGAACGACTCCCCTCGATCGCCCGTCCGAATCCGACGGGACGACATCATTCTGTTCTCGTACGACATCCGGCGTCACCGGCGAGTTTCGCCGCACGTCTCCCGTCCGTCATGTACACGCACCTACGATCGGCCCGCACCGAACGGAAGACGGCCAGGGAGGGCCCCATGGGAACGCAGGACAATGAGCAGACGGGCGTGACCGGACGGCGGATGCTTCTCGGCGCGGCCGTGCTCGGCGCCGGCGGAGCGGTCCTCGGGCTGTCCGGCACGGCGCGCGCGGCCGAGGGCGGGCACGGCGGCGGTGGCGGTCTGCGGAGCCTGCCCAAGCCCACGATCATCGGCCACCGCGGCGCCAGCGGGTACCGGCCCGAGCACACCCTCGCCGCCTACCAGCTGGCGCTCGACATGGGCGCCGACATCGTCGAGGCGGGCGACCTGGTGCCGACCAGGGACGGCCACCTCGTCTGCCGGCACGAGCCGGAGATCGGCGGCACCACCGACGTCGCGAACCATCCCGAGTTCGCCGACCGCAAGAAGACCAAGTCCCTCGACGGCGTCGCCACGACCGGCTGGTTCACCGAGGACTTCACGCTCGCCGAACTGAAGACCCTGCGCGCCACCGAGCGCATCCCGGCCAACCGGCCGCACAACACCCTCTACGACGGCCGCTGGGAGATCCCGACCTTCGAAGAGGTCCTGAAGTGGCAGGACGAGCAGACCCGCAGGCGTGGCAAGCAGGTCTGGATCTACCCCGAGCTCAAGCACCCCACCTACTTCCGCAAGCTCGGCCTTCCCCTGGAGGAGCGGGTCGCCAAAGTGCTGCACAAGCACCGCAAGGACCGGCGGAACTCGCCGGTCGTCCTGCAGTCCTTCGAGCCGACCAGCATCCAGCGCCTGAACAAACTGGTCGACAACCCGCTGGTGGTCCTGCTCTCCGGCCCGGCCACCCGCCCCTGGGACTTCGTCGAGACGGGCGACCCGCGCACCGTCGCCGACCTGGTCGAGCCGGCCGGCCTCAGGGAGATCGCCTCCTACGCCCAGGGCATCGGCCCCACCCTGGACCTGATCATCCCGAAGGACGCGGGCGGCAACCTCACCACGCCCACCACCCTGGTGAACGACGCGCACAAGGTCGGCCTGCTCCTGCACCCCTGGACGCTGCGCAACGAGAACCCCTTCCTGCCCGCGAACTTCCGCAAGGGCACCGACGCCGACGCCTACGGTGACGTGTTCGGCGCCTACAAGGCGTACTTCGCCACCGGCATCGACGGTGTGTTCACCGACCAGCCGGACACGGGTCTGCTGGCCCGCCAGGACTTCGTCAACGACTGAGCCCCGGGCGCCGGTCAGGGTGACGGCCGGCCGCCCGGGCAACCCCGTGCCCGGGCGGCCGCGTCGTGCCGCATATGAGGAACGACCTGGTCGCCACCCTGCGACCCCTGCTCACCGCCGAGGCCCGTGCCGAGGCCCGCGCCTGCGGAGCGGAACCGGGCGACCTGGAACAGGCGGTCTGGCTCCGCCTCCTGGAGCGCCTCGACGCGCACGGCCCGCCCCCGGACCCCCACCGGTGGCTGCGCAGGGCCGTCCGCTCCGAGGCACGCCGCAACCGCCGTACGAACCACCGGGAGCGGCCGTACGAGGACGAGCCCGCGGACGAAGCCGCCGCCGGCCCCGAACACCTCGCCCTGGCGGCCGCCCACCACCGGGACCTGCGCGAGGCGGTGCGCCGCCTGCCGGGCCGCTGCCCCCGCCTGATGGAGGCCCTTCTCTCCCCGGACGACCTGACATACCGGGAAATCGCGGGGGAGTTGGGTATCTCACAGGGCAGTCTCGGCCCGGAACGTTCCAGATGCCTGGGATGTCTGCGTCGATTGCTTGCACCGGAGGTTGCGGCCCGCGGAGCGCGGGGATAGGAGTGAGGGACGACAGGCGATCAGGTGAGCGGGAGGCGTGCGCACATGGGCATGAGCGTGACCATCTCTGCGGCGGCCGAGCAGGACGCGGAGCAGATCTTCAGGCTGCAGTACCTGTGCTTCCAGAGCGAAGCGGCGCTGTACGGGAACTACCGCATCGACCCGCTGGTCCAGACGCTGGACTCGGTCCGGGCCGAGGTCGCCGCGGACTGCGTCTTCGTGGCACGGCTCGGCGACGAGGTGGTCGGCTCGGTCCGCGGCAGTGTCACCGAGGACGGCGCCGCCGCCATCGGCAAACTCTGCGTACACCCCCGTCTCCAGGGCCATGGCATCGGCGCCCGCCTCCTGCGCGCTGCGGAAGCGGCCCTGGCCGAGCAGCGCGGAGCCAGGACGTTCCGGCTCGAAGCGGGCCACCGCAGCGAGGGCAACCTCCGCCTGTACCGCAAGGTCGGCTACGAGGCGGTGGGCACGTCCAAGGGTGCCGACGGCGTCCCGATGATCGTCCTGGAGAAGCAGGCGGGCGCGTTCGCCGCTACGGCGTGACGGTGCGCGCCTTGCGGAGCCAGTACAGGGCCGACAGGGGCAGCAGTACCGGGATGAACAGATACCCCATGCCGTAGTCGGACCAGACGGTCGCGTCGGGGAACGCCGAGGGCTCCAGCAGGGTCCAGGTGCCGACGACCGCCACGCCCGCGAGTTCGGCGGCGCAGCACACCAGCGCCGCCTTGCGGGCCGTCTCCCCGCCGCGGACCAGGGTGTACGTGATGAAGCCGTACACGAGCCCCGCCACCGCCGACAGCGCGTAGGCGAGCGGCGCCCGGTCGAACTGAGTCGCGATCTGGTACGCCGAGCGCGACACGGCCCCGACGACCATCACGCCGTACAGCCAGACCAGCAGCATCCCCGGCCCGCTGATCAGCCGCGTCCGCTTCTCCTGCGTCGCGGCCACCTCAGCCTCCCCAGATGTCATAGAGCCGCACCTCCAGCACGGCCAGCACCACACCACCCGCGGCGACCGTCACCGAACCCCACTTGCTCCGCTCGGCCAGTGACATGAACCCGGCGGCCGGGACGCACGCGAACGCGCCCAGCAGATACGCCACGAAGATCGTCGTGCCCTGCTCCGGCTTCTCGCCCTGCGCCAGCAGCACGATCCCGGCCACCAACTGCACCAGGGCCAGCACCGTCACCACGGCCATCCCGATGAAGTGCCAGTCCTTCGTCGGCTGGTCACGGTAGGCCGCCCACCCGCACCAGGCGGCGAGCAGCAGCGCGGCGACACCGGTCACCAGCGTCAGGGCATCAAGCATGTGGCGAGCCTATTACGGGCCAAAAGACCTGATGCGGCCGCCCCCGTCGGTCGGCCGGACCGCCTCGGTGCGCGGGCCCGGGCCGTCTTCCGCTCCCGATCGCACCCGTCCGCTCCACCCGGCGGTCGACCTCGTCCCTCGGCCTCCCCGCCGGGCGGACCGCTGCGGCCCGTAGGGTCTAGACCATGACGATCCATGCGCACGCTCTCCTGTTCGACAACGACGGCACCCTCGTCTCCTCCCTGGCCTCCGTGGACCGCTGCTGGGCGCGATGGGCCGAGGAGTACGGCGTCACACGGGAGTTCGCCCGGGTCGAGCTGCACGGGCGTCCGGCGGTCGAGATAGTCGCCGACCTGCTCCCGGCCGACGTCGTGCCGGAAGCGCTCGCCCGGATCGAGGCGCTGGAGGTGCAGGACGTGCCGAACGGCGGCGTCCACCTGCTGCCCGGCACGAAGGCCCTCCTCGGCTCACTGCCCGCCGACCGCTGGGCCGTCGTCACCTCCGCCACCCGGCGGCTCGCCGAGGCCCGGCTCGACGCCGTCGGGATCCTCCCCAAGACGATGATCACCGCCGACGACATCACCCGCGGCAAGCCCGACCCCGAGCCCTATCTCCTCGCCGCCCGCGAACTCGGCGTCGACCCGGCCCGCTGCGTCGTCTTCGAGGACGCCCCCGCCGGTCTCGCGGCCGGTCGCGCCGCCGGCATGACCACCGTGGCGTTGACCACAACCCACCAGGCCCACGAGCTCGACGCCGATCTGGTGGTGCGGGATCTGTCGGCCCTGTCCGCCCTGGTCACGGGCGCGGGCGTGGAGATCTCCGTCCGCGGCTGACAACTGTCCGCCGCTGTCCAGCATGCGGACAGCGGCGGCCGGTAAGGACCGTACGTCTGGTTTACTGATCGCATGACCACGACGAGCTGCCGCACCTTTGCGACCGAGGCGACCATGACGCCCGGTGCTCGTTGTATGTGTCGAATGTGCGCCTTCTAGAGGGCCCCTGCGCCTCGCGCCCCGAAGCGAGAGCCCGCTCATGTCCACGCGTACGCCCGGCGTACGGGACCGAGCCCCGCCCCGCGCACACATTCTCCTCCCCGGTCCCACCGTGCCCGCGAGAACTGTGCTGCGTCCTGGCCGCCTTCGACCATGAACGCCACGTGCCCGGCGCCCACGATGCGCCGCGCACTCGACAGTGACGGAAAACCCCAGTGATCACCACAACGGGCCTGACCAAGGTCTACCGCTCACGCGGCCGCGAGGTCACCGCCCTCGACGGCGTCGACCTCCATGTCCGCGAGGGTGAGGTCTACGGCGTCATCGGCCAGTCCGGCGCCGGCAAGTCCTCCCTCATCCGCTGCGTCAACCTCCTGGAACGCCCCACCGCCGGCACGGTCACCGTCGCCGGACAGGACCTCACCGCCCTGGCCGGCCGCGGCCCCCGGGCCGGCCGCGAACTGCGGCAGGCGCGCAGCCGCATCGGCATGGTCTTCCAGCACTTCAACCTGCTGTCCTCCCGCACGGTCCAGGACAACGTCGAACTTCCGCTGGAGATCCTCGGCAGGTCCGGCAAGGAGCGCTCGCGCAAGGCGCTCGAACTGCTCGACCTGGTCGGGCTCGCCGACAAGGCCAAGGCCTACCCCGCCCAGCTCTCCGGCGGTCAGAAGCAGCGTGTCGGCATCGCCCGCGCCCTGGCCGGCGACCCCAAGGTGCTGCTCTCCGACGAGGCCACCAGCGCCCTCGACCCGGAGACCACCCGCTCCATCCTCCAGCTGCTGCGCGACCTCAACCGGCAACTCGGCCTGACCGTCCTGCTCATCACCCACGAGATGGACGTGGTGAAGTCGATCTGCGACTCCGCCGCGCTCATGGAGCAGGGCCGCATCGTCGAGTCCGGCACCGTCGGCGAGCTGCTCGCGACCCCCGGCTCCGAACTGACCTCCGCTCTCTTCCCGGTGGGCGGCGAGGCCTCCGGCGACGACCGCACCGTCGTCGACGTCACCTTCCAGGGCGAGGCCGCCACCCAGCCGGTCATCTCCAAGCTCTCGCGGACGTACAACATCGACATCTCGATCCTCGGCGCCGCCATCGACACCGTCGGCGGCCTGCAGGTCGGCCGGATGCGCATCGAACTGCCCGGCCGCTACGAGGACAACGTCGTGCCGATCGGCTTCCTGCGCGAACAGGGCCTGCAGATCGACGTCCTGGGCGCTGCGCAGCAGGAGTCCGCGCTGGTGAAGGAAGGTGCCAAGTGACCTGGTCCGAGATGCGGCCCCTGCTGGAGCAGGCCTGTTGGGACACCCTCTACATGGTCGGCTGTTCCACGCTCATCGCCGTCGTCGGCGGCCTTCCGCTCGGCGTGCTCCTCGTCCTCACCGACCGGGGCGGCCTGCTGCAGAACGTGGTCGCCAACAAGGTCATCGGGCAGATCGTGAACGTCGCCCGCTCGATGCCGTTCATCGTCCTGATGGTGGCCCTGATGAGCTTCACACGCTGGGTCACCGGGACGACCATCGGCCGCGAGGCCGCCATCGTGCCGCTCGCGATCGGCGCGATCCCGTTCTTCGCGCGCCTGGTCGAGACGGCTGTCCGGGAAGTGGACGGCGGGCTCGTCGAGGCCGTGCAGTCGATGGGCGGCAACACCTGGACCGTCGTCCGCAAGGTCCTCGTACCCGAATCCCTGCCCTCGCTGATCGCCGGCACCACCACCACGATCGTCGCCCTCATCGGCTACTCGGCCATGGCCGGCACGGTCGGCGCCGGCGGCCTCGGGGACATCGCCATCCGCTACGGCTACCAGCGCTTCGAGACCGAGCTGATGTGGCTCACCGTCGCGATCCTCGCCGTCGTGATCTCCCTCATCCAGTTCGCCGGCGACTACGCGGCCCGCTCCCTGCACCGCCGCGGCGGCCAGTCGGGCCCGGCGCCCAGGCTGCGCCTGCTGAAGGCCGCCACCGCCACCAGCAAGACCGTCTGAGCCCTCGGCCGGACCGGCCGGAAACCCAGAACTCCCCGCACACCCATGTCGGGGTCGCACCACCCATAGGAAAGGCACTTTTCGTGCGTAACACCGCCAAGATCACCACCGCCGCCCTCGCCGTCGGAGCCCTCACCCTCGGGCTCACCGCGTGCGGCTCGGACTCCGGTTCCGACGCGAACGCCCCCCTGAAGGTCGCCGCCACGCCCACCCCGCAGGGCGAGATCCTCACCTACGTCAAGGACAAGCTCGCGAAGAAGGCCGGCCTCGAACTGGAGGTCAAGGAGTTCACCGACTACGTGACCCCCAACACGGCCGTCCAGCAGGGCGAGGTCGACGCCAACTACTTCCAGCACCAGCCGTACCTGGACGACTTCAACAAGAAGAACGGCACCGACATCGTCGCCGTGCCCGACGCCACGGTGCACCTGGAACCGCTCGGCGTGTACTCCCAGGGCGTCAAGAAGCTCACGGACCTCGACAAGGGCGCCACGATCGCCCTGCCGAACGACACCACCAACGAGGCCCGCGCGCTCAAGCTGCTGGAAGCCAACGGAGTGATCGAGCTCAAGTCGGGCGTGGGCTACGACGCGACCCCCAAGGACATCGCCGCCAACCCGAAGAACCTCCGTTTCAAGGAGCTGGAGGCGGCCCAGCTGCCGCGCTCCCTCGGCGACGTCGACGCCGCCGTCATCAACGGCAACTACGCGCTGGAGGCCGACCTCAGCCCGGCGAAGGACGCCATCGCCGCCGAGTCGCCCGAGGACAACCCGTACGGCAACTTCCTCGCCGTGAAGAAGGGCGACGAGGGCGACCCGCGCGTCGAGAAGCTCGCGAAGCTGCTGACCTCGCCCGAGGTGAAGAAGTTCATCGAGGACAAGTACGACGGGGCTGTCGTCGCGGCGTTCTGAGAGGTCGACTTCCATCTGACGGTGCGTTTACCGCGTATCGCCACGCACGGGGTCCACTCCATCACCTGGTGTGGACCCCGTGGTGCAGTTCGGTGCTTTCATGCTGCATGCTGGGCAGTTCAGCAGGTCCTGAAGGATTTTCCGAAGGTTACGGAGCGGCGCATGACTAGCACCTTCCCCAACATCTCCATCAGCACGGAGCGGTTGGTGCTGCGCCCCCTCGACGAGGACGACGTGCCCGCGCTGGCCGAGA
Organism: Streptomyces sp. NPDC001920; assembly: GCF_053594495.1. Taxonomy (NCBI): domain Bacteria; kingdom Bacillati; phylum Actinomycetota; class Actinomycetes; order Kitasatosporales; family Streptomycetaceae; genus Streptomyces; species Streptomyces sp. NPDC001920. The sequence goes on along the minus strand of NZ_JBSFEP010000011.1, from coordinate 201,023 downwards.
TGATGAACGACGAGCAGGTCGGCGCGTGGACGGACGTGCCCCAGCCCTTCACCGAGGACGGCGCCCGCACCTGGATCACCGAGTACGCCCCCGCCGAACGGGAGAGCGGCCGCGGGCTCGACCTCGCCGTCACCGAGTTCCTCACCCAGCGGCTGGTCGGCATCGTCCAGCTGACCAAGACCAACTGGCAGGTGCGTGCCACGGAGCTGTCGTACGTCGTCGCCCCGTGGGCGCGCGGCGAGGGCTACGCCTCCGAGGCGGCTCTCGCGACCGCCCAGTGGCTGTTCACCGACCAGAAGTTCGAGCGCATCGAGCTGCGCACCGCCGCCGACAACACCGCCTCCCAGCAGGTCGCCCAGAAGATCGGCTGTATCAGCGAAGGCGTCCTGCGCAACGCCTGCATAGCGCGCGTCCGCACCGAGGACGGCACCTGGACCGACGTACGCACCGACTTCATCGTGTGGAGCCTCCTGCCGGAGGACCTCGACGGCGCCGGCGAGCAGCTGGCCGACACCGGCGGTTTCACCTCGTTCGGCGAGTGGAACTGACGGGAAACGAGCCCTCGGGCACCGAATGCCCGGCCCGCACGACCGGGTACCCTCACGAAGCCCGCCCCGCGGGCCGCCCACGACGACCTGCGCGAAACCTGGAGACTGACGACGATGGCCGACCGCGTCACGGTGATCGGCTGGGACGGCTCGCCGCTGACCGCCGCGGCACGCTCCGCGCTGGGGGCCGCCACGCTGGTCGCCGGCGCCGCCCACCACCTGGCGCTTCCCGAGGTGCCGCCCGCCGCCGAGCGCATCCGGCTGGGCAGCGTCGCCCTCGCCGCCCGCCGGATCGCCGCGCACCGCGGCACGGCCGTGGTGCTCGCCGACGGCGACCCGGGGTTCTTCGGAGTGGTACGGACCCTGCGCGCGCCCGAGTTCGGGCTGGAGGTCGAGGTCGTCCCCGCGGTCTCCTCGGTCGCCGCCGCCTTCGCCCGTGCCGGCATGCCCTGGGACGACGCACAGGTGGTCGTCGCACACCGACGCACCCTGCGACGCGCGGTCAACGTGTGCCGCGCCCACCCCAAGGTCGCCGTACTCACCTCACCCGGCGCCGGCCCCGCCGAACTCGGACTGCTCCTCGAGGGCGTCCACCGCACCTTCGTCATCTGCGAGGCGCTGGGCAGCGATCGGGAGCAGGTCAGCGTCGTCACCTCCGACAAGGCCGCCGACCACACCTGGCGCGATCCGAACGTCGTCATCGTCATCGGCGGCACGGCCGCCGCGGGGGAGTCAGGGGACTGGATCGCCGGACGCGACCCGGCCGCCGGACTGCGCGGCTGGACGCTGCCCGCCGAGTCCTACGGCGGCCTCATGGGCGAGGGCGAGCTGGAACGGCTGCGGGCGGCCCAACTCGCCCGGCTCGGCCCGCGCCTCGGCGACCTCGTGTGGGACATCGGCTGCGGCAGCGGCGCCTTCGCCACCGAGGCCGCCCGGGCCGGCGCCGCCGTCATCGCCGTCGACCGCGACCCACGGGCCTGCTCCCGCACCGAGGCCAACGCGCGCGCCTTCGGCGTCCAGCTCCAGATCGTCCACGGCACCGCCCCGCACGTCCTGGAGAACCTTCCGGAACCGGACGTCGTCCGCGTCGGCGGCGGGGGACCGGACGTCGTCTCCGCCGTCGCGGACCGACGTCCGCAGCGCATCGTCACGCACGCCGCGACCCGTGACGCCGCCGAACTCGTCGGCAGGGACCTCGCCCAGCACGGCTACGAGGTCGAGTGCGCCCTCCTGCAGTCCGTGGAACTCGACACGCGGGCCTGGACGGAGCGGGAGCGCAGTGTCGCGTTCCTGCTCAGCGGCGTGCTGCCGGACCGTACGGCGTGAGCGCACCGCCGTCCCCGTGATCGGGTTGTCCTACCGCGCGCGGTAGGCTGGCCGATCGTTGTACCGCACTCGGTCGCCCGGCACTTCGTCGGTCAATGTCCGGAAAAACGCGCCCCGTTTGGGGTGGGTGTGGTACGGCGGAAACCGGAGGACGCGCAACGTGGCGCAGTCCACAGCGGCCTGTCGCGGATCAGCCTGTCGCGACGGCCGAACGGCCACGACAATGCCACTCAATGGCTTTGTCGCCTTTTTTGGGCGGGTCGTTCGTGCCGCTGGGCACGCACGCTCGTTCTTCACTGCGGGGGCGGTCGGTGCGCCGTTCCCGGTGAGCTGGTCGTAGGAGCACTAACCGATGGGCGAGGGGTACGCATGACCGACACCGGCCAGGTCCCGGCCGAGGGACAGCCGGAGAGCGCAGGCATGGTGGAGCAGCCGGGCGCCTCCGCGGCGCACGGTTCGTACCCCTACCTCTCCGAGACCACCGCCGAGGACGAAGACCTGCTGCTGCCCGGCTCCCAGGGCGCCTGGGGCAACGAGGTGGCCCCGCCCGCGCCCGAGCCGGTCGTGGAGGCCGTGCACCAGCCGGAGGCGCACGAACTCTCCGGCCGCGACAGCGGCTCCGTCGACCTCAGCGCGGTCCGCACGCCGGCTCCGACGGCCCCCACGACGCCGATTCCACCGATCACCCCGCGCCGTCCGCTGCATCTCGGCCCGCCCATCCCCGACGCCTCCGCCAGCCCGGTCCGCTCCCTCGCCGACCGCGGCGCCGTCGGCGCCCCCGCCCGCCAGCCGGGCCCCGAGTACTTCGAAGCCCCTCAGCACCGCGAGGCGGCGGCCCCGCAGGCGGCGACGCCCTGGGGGGCGCACGCCCAGGCCGTGCACGCCCCTGCCCCCGCGCCGGTGAGCGTCGAGGTGTCGGCTGCCGAAACGGTTGTCCCGGCCGGTGAGCACGGAGGCGTCGCCCAGGCGGTGGTGGCCCGGGTGGTCACCGAGGCCGGTGCCGCGACGGGCACCGGCCCCGAGGGTGCCGCCCAGAGCGCCGAGGCCGGTGTGCCGGCCCCGCGGGACGCCGGGAACGGCGCAGCGGGGCCGTCGGCCGGTGACGCCATGGCGGGCGCCGAGGGCGGGCCTGTCCCGGGCGCCGGCGAGGTCCCGGGCGCTGCCGTGGGCGAGACCGACGAGGCCGTGGCGGTCGCACCCGTTGCGGGAGCCGAACAGGTCGCGGTGGCAGCGCCTGCTCAGGAGGCCGACGAAGCCGCGACCGGTGGCGCCGATGCCGGCGCCGGTGAGATCGCCGTCCCCGAGAACGCCGTCGACACGGACACCCCGGGCGGCCCGCTGAGCGAGGCCGACGCAAGCGCCGTGCAGATCGCGGATGTTGCGGGCTCGGTCGCCGCTGCGGGCGCGCAGGCCCCCGCGGCCGAGGCAGCGCAGACCGAGGCAGCGCAGACCGAGGCAGCGCAGACCGAGGCGGCCCCGGCTGCGGACGCCCCCGCCGAGGTGCCTGCCCCCGAGGCCGTTCAGGCCGCCGAGGTGCCCGGCCCCGAGGCCGCCGAGGTGCCCGCCCCCGAGACCGGTGAGGTGCCCGAGGGCAGCGCCCCCGAGGCCCCGCAGCTTGCCGAGGTGCACGCCCCCGAGGCCCCCCAACTCGCCGAGGAAGCCGCCCCCGAGGCCGTCCACGTGCCGGAGGCCACCGCCCCGGAGACGGCCCCCCAGCCCGCGCAGGCGGTCGCCCCTGAGACCGAGCAGGTCCCGGCCGCCGCCGCTGCCGAGACCGTCCAGAGCCCGGACGCGCCCGCTCCCGAGGCCACCCCGCAGCCCTCCGGGGCCCCCGCTCCCGAGGCCGCTGAGGGCACCCCGGTGCTCGATGCCGCGCAGGACGCCGCTCCCGCCGCAACCGCGATCGCCCAGGGCGACCCGCAGGCCGACGCCGTCCAGACGGCACCGGACGCCGCGCAGGCAGACGAGTCCGCGTACGCCGAGCAGCCCGCGGCGGCGCCCCAGCCCGCGGACGCCGCTGCCGTACCCGCGGACGACGCCTCCGCCGTCGTAGCCCCCGAAGCGGCTGCGCAACCCGCGGACGCGGACTCGGCCGCCCCGCCGTTGGAGCCCGCCGTCCAGGTCGAGCAGCCCGCTGCGGACCCGCAGCAGGCGCCCGCAGCCATGGCCGACCCGAACCTCGCGCAGGCCCAGCCGCCGACACCGGTCGCCGCCGCCCCGGACAGCGCCGAGGCCGTCCCGGCGGACGCGACCGCCCCCGACGCGCAGGCCCCGCAGCCGGAAGCCGCCGTCACCGACGACCCCGCCGCCCAGGCGGCGGACCCCGGGCCGACCGCGGAGGTCGACGCCGCACCGGCCGAGGCCCCGCAGCCGCTCGCCGCGGCAGCCGTCGCGCCCGAAGCGGTCGACCCGCAGGCGCCGGACGCCGCACCCGCCGCGGCCGAGGCCCCCGAGCCGTACGTCGCCGAACCCGCCGGCCCGCAGCTGCGGTCCGCGCAGGCCGGGGCCCCGGCCGGACCGCCCGTCGAGCACACGTCCGGTACGGGCGAGACCGTGTCGGGCCTGCCGTCCGGGGTGCCGCTGGAACCCGCGCCGGACCAGCCCCTGGGTCAGTTCGTCCCGGTGGAGGGCACGGTGCCGACCGCCCCGCACCTCGCGCCGACCCCGCCGCAGCCGACCGTGCTTCCCCCGGAGGACGCGACCGTCGCCACCGTCCCCGCCCCCCGTGAGGGCGACCCCGAACTCGTCCAGCACGCGGAGGACCTGGAGACCCGGGTGGCCGACCAGGAAGACACCGCAGAAGAGAGCACCACCGTGGCGGAAGAAGCACGCCGGTCCACCGGGCCGGCCGCGCCCGCATATGACGACGCCGAGCGCGAGGCCGTCCTCAAGGTCATGCGCGAGCGCCGCGACATCCGCAACGGCTTCCGCAGCGACCCGATCCCGCACGAGGTGCTGCTCCGCGTCCTGGAGGCGGCGCACACCGCGCCCTCCGTCGGCCACTCGCAGCCCTGGGACTTCGTCGTCATCCGGTCCGCCGACACCCGGCGGGCGATGCACGAACTGGCCCAGCGCCAGCGCGAGGCGTACGCCAGGTCCCTGCCCAAGGGCCGCGCCAAGCAGTTCAAGGAACTGAAGATCGAGGCGATCCTCGACACCCCGGTGAACATCGTCGTCACCGCCGACCCGACCCGCGGCGGCCGCCACACCCTCGGCCGGCACACCCAGCCGCAGATGGCGCCGTACTCCGCCGCGCTCGCGGTGGAGAACCTCTGGCTCGCCGCCCGCGCCGAGGGCCTCGGTGTCGGCTGGGTCAGCTTCTTCGACGAGCGCGAGATGGTCCGCGCCCTCGGCCTGCCCGAGCACCTGGAGGTCATCGCCTACCTGTGCGTCGGGTACGTCGACGAGTTCCCGGAGGAGCCCGAGCTGATGCAGGCGGGCTGGTCCAAGCGCCGCCCGCTGTCGTGGGTCGTGCACGAGGAGACGTACGGCCGTCGCGCCCTGCCCGGCGAGGAGCCGCACGACCTGCTCGCCGAGACCGTGGCCCAGATCCGCCCGCTGGACGCCAAGGCGCTCGGCGAGGCCTGGGAGCGGCAGAAGCGCATGACGAAGCCGGCCGGTGCGCTGGGCATGCTGGAGATCATCTCCGCGCAGCTGTCCGGTCTGTCCCGCCAGTGCCCGCCGCCGATCCCGGAGCCCGCGGCCGTCGCGATCTTCGCCGGCGACCACGGCGTGCACGCCCAGGGCGTCACGCCCTGGCCGCAGGAGGTGACGGCCCAGATGGTCGCCAACTTCCTCGGCGGGGGAGCGGTGTGCAACGCCTTCGCCGGCCAGGTGGGCGCCGAGGTGTGCGTCGTCGACGTGGGCGTGGCGGCCGATCTGCCGGCCACCCCAGGTCTGCTGCCCCGCAAGGTCCGCGCGGGCACCTCCGACATGACGACCGGTCCCGCGATGACCCGCGAGGAGGCCAAGCAGGCCATCGAGGTCGGCATCGAGACGGCCCGTGACCTGGTGGCGGCCGGCAACAAGGCGCTGCTGACGGGCGAGATGGGCATCGCCAACACGACCGCGTCGGCGGCCCTGATCTCGGTCTTCACCGACACCGACCCGGCCGAGGTGACGGGCCGTGGCACGGGCATCAACGACGAGACCCTCGCCCGCAAGACCGAGGTCGTGCGCCGTGCGATCGAGCTCCACCAGCCCGACCCCGCCGACCCCATCGGCGTCCTGGCGGCGATCGGCGGCTTCGAGCACGCCGCGCTGGTCGGCCTCCTGCTGGGCGGTGCCTCCCTGCGCACCCCGGTGATCCTGGACGGCGTGAGCGCGGGCGCCGCGGCCCTGGTCGCCCGAGCGATCGCCCCCGAGGTCCTCGCGGCCTGCATCGCCGGCCACCGCAGTGCCGAGCCCGGCCACGTGGCCGCGCTCAACAAGCTGGGTCTGCGCCCGCTGGTCGACCTCGACCTCCGCCTCGGTGAGGGCACCGGAGCGCTGCTGGCCCTGCCGCTGGTCCAGAGCACGGCCAGGGCGATGCACGAGGTGGCGACGTTCGACTCGGCGGGAGTGACCGAGAAGTAGCGGGAGCCGCACCACAGGTTCTGAGCCTTGTTCGCCGGTGGCTCCCGGGCGGCCCGTGGGTCCGCGGCCGGTCGTTCCGCACAGTGGAGCGGACGGCACGGACCCCCCGGCCGCCAAGGCGACGGCGGGGCACGGACCCCCCGCCGCCCAGGCGACGGCGCCCAGCCACCGGACACCCGAACCGCCCTTCCCGCACGCACCGTAAAATCCGCACGTCAGGGCCTCGCACCGCGCACCAGAGGAGCCGCACCCTCATGGCCGAAAACCCCGCCTACCCGGTAGGCCTCCGCCTCACCGGCCGCAAGGTCGTCGTCCTCGGCGGCGGTCAGGTCGCCCAGCGCCGCCTCCCGGCCCTCATCGCAGCGGGCGCCGACATCCTCCTCGTGTCCCCCGAGGTGACTCCCTCCGTGGAGGCGATGGCGGACGCGGGCGAACTCACCTGGCTCCCCCGCCGCTACGAGGAGGGCGACCTCGCCGACGCCTGGTACGCGCTGATCGCCACCGGCGACACGGAGGCGAACACCCGGGCCTCCGCCGAGGCCGAGCGCCACCGCGTCTGGTGCGTCCGCTCCGACGACGCCGACGAGGCGACGGCCTGGACCCCCGCCACCGGTCACAGCGAAGGCGTCACCGTCGCCGTCCTCACGACCGAGGCGAGCGACCGCGACCCCCGTCACACCGCCGCCATCCGTGACGCGGTCGTGGAAGGACTGCGCGACGGCACTCTGGTCGCCCCGCACCACCGCACCCGCACTCCCGGAGTCGCCCTGGTCGGCGGCGGCCCCGGCGATCCGGACCTCATCACCGTCCGCGGCCGCCGCCTGCTCGCCGCGGCCGACGTGGTCATCACCGACCACCTGGGCCCCCGCGACCTGCTCGCGGAACTCTCCCCGCACGTCGAGGTGATCGACGCGGCGAAGCTGCCGTACGGCCGGTTCATGGCCCAGGAGGCCATCAACAACGCGCTGATCGAGTACGCCAAGCAGGGCAAGTCGGTCGTACGCCTCAAGGGCGGCGACCCCTTCGTCTACGGGCGCGGGATGGAGGAGGTCCAGGCACTGGCCGAGGCCGGCATCCCGTGCACGGTCGTCCCCGGCATCTCCAGCTCGATCTCGGTGCCCGCCGCCGCCGGCATCCCGGTCACCCACCGGGGCGTCGCCCATGAGTTCACGGTGGTCAGCGGCCACGTCGCCCCCGACGACGAGCGCTCCCTGGTCGACTGGCCGTCCCTCGCCAAGCTGACCGGCACCCTGGTGATCCTCATGGGCGTCGGCACCATCGGGAAGGTCGCCGAGACGCTCATCGCGCACGGCAAGTCCCCGGACGCGCCCGTCGCCATGATCCAGGAGGGCACGACGGCGACCCAGCGCCGTGTCGACGCGACCCTGGCGACGGTCGGCGAGACCGTACGTGCCGAGGACGTGAAGCCCCCGGCGGTCATCGTCATCGGCGATGTCGTCAAGGTCGGCCCCGAAGCCGTCGCGCCCCGCGAGTAACCCCGGGTAACACAACCCGTACCGAGCCGTTGGCACCGCACCCAGGACAAGGCAGTATCACCCTGTGGCCGATCTCATCACCGTCGATGACCCCGCCGACCCGCGCCTGCGCGACTACACGGGCCTGACCGACGTCGAGCTGCGCCGTAAGCGCGAGCCGGCCGAGGGCCTGTTCATCGCCGAGGGCGAGAAGGTCATCAGACGAGCCAAGGAAGCCGGCTACGAGATGCGGTCCATGCTGCTCTCGGCGAAGTGGGTCGACGTCATGCGCGACGTCATCGACGAGCTCCCGGCTCCGGTGTACGCGGTCAGCCCGGACCTCGCCGAGCAGGTCACCGGCTACCACGTGCACCGCGGAGCGCTCGCCTCCATGCAGCGCAAGCCGTTGCCGACCGCCACCGAACTCCTGCGCGGCGCCCGCCGCGTGGTGGTCATGGAGTCGGTCAACGACCACACCAACATAGGCGCCATCTTCCGCTCGGCGGCCGCCCTCGGCATGGACGCGGTGCTGCTCTCACCGGACTGCGCCGACCCGCTCTACCGACGCAGCGTCAAGGTCTCCATGGGCGCGGTCTTCTCCGTCCCGTACGCCCGCCTGGACACCTGGCCCAAGAGCCTGGAGTCGGTCCGCGAGGCCGACTTCACCCTCCTCGCCCTGACCCCGGACGAGAAGGCCAGGACCCTGGACGAGGCCGCCCCGCACCGGATGGACCGGATCGCGCTGATGCTCGGCGCCGAGGGGGACGGGCTGTCGACCCAGGCCCTGGTGGCCGCCGACGAGTGGGTGCGCATCCCGATGTCCCACGGCGTCGACTCCCTCAACGTCGGCGCGGCGGCCGCGGTCGCCTTCTACGCCGTGGCGTCGGGCCGCCCGCAGGGGTGAGAGCTCGGTGAGGGCGCGGGGTGAGGCGGTGGTCGCGGTGCTGCTGCGCGCGGAGCGGATCCTCGCGGTCCGCCGCGGCCCCGCCGTGCCCCGCCCCGGTTACTGGCAGCCGGTCAGCGGCAGGATCGAACCGGGGGAGACGCAGCGGGAGGCCGTCGTCCGGGAGGTCCGCGAAGAGGTGGGGCTCACCGTCGTACCCGTGGCGAAGGTCTGGGAGTCCGAGACCGACGACGGGTCGTTCCGCCTGCACTGGTGGACGGCGCACGCCGACGCCGGCGAGGTGGTCCCCGACCCGGGTGAGGTCGCCGAGGCCCGCTGGGTCACACCGCGGGAGTTCCTGGCCCTGGACCCGGTCTTCGACGGCGACCGCGAGTTCTTCGAGCGCGTCCTGCCGGGCCTGTGAAGCCTCGCACTCCCCGGGGAAGGGCTACTCGGTGATCTCGAACGTCGACTCGTACCGCTCGGACATCGAGTCCCCGTCGAGCGGCACATAGCCCGGGTCCACATGCTCCTGCCGCTCCCGTACGCCGTTCCCGTCGTCGCCGAGCCCGCGCTGCGGGCCCTGGCAGCCCTGCGCCGCGGCGATGCCGAGCGCCACGAGCAGCGTGACCACGACGAAGACGAACAGCCGCTGCCGCAGCAGCTGCGGGTTGGCGGGCCGGCGCCCGGTACCGGTGTTCCTCGGCGCCGGACGCCCGGTGCCGCTGCGCGGCGCGGGCCGGTTCCCGCTGCCGGACCGGGGCTGGTTGCGCGAGGCGGGAATCGGCCGCGCGCCGGACCGGGACGCCCCGGTACCGCTGTGCGGGGAACCACCGCGTGAGGGAGCCCCGTCGCGGGCGGGCCCGGGCACGCGCGGAGCGCCGCTGCCCCGCGACATCCCGGCGCCGCGCGGCGGGGGAGTGCCCTGGGCACGTCGCTGGGCACGCGGCTGCTGCGCATAGGTGTCGGCGAGCCGCCCGGTGGGGCGGTCCGCCTCGGCGCTACGAGGCGCGGGCGGACGTACGTCCGAGAGTCCCTGCGCCTCCCGGGCCGCGATCTCCTTGAGGCGAAGCGACAGCTGGAGCGTGCTGGGCCGCTCCTCGGGGTCCTTCGCCAGACAGGCCCGGACCAGCGGGGCCAGCGCGTCGGGTACGCCGTACAGCTGGGGCTCCTCGTGGACGACGCGGTACAGCATCACCTCCGAACTGCCGTGCCCGAAGGGTGAGTCGGCCATCGACGCGTACGCGAGCGTGGCACCCAGGGAGAAGACGTCCGTGGCCGGAGTGACGGCGGCACCGCGCACCTGCTCCGGGGCGAGGAAGCCGGGCGAGCCGACCGCCGTACCGACGTGGGTGAGGGTCGAGGCGCCCGTCGCCCAGGCGATGCCGAAGTCGATGATCCGTGGGCCCTTGGGGGACAGCAGGATGTTCGAGGGCTTCAGGTCACGGTGGACGACCCCGGCCTCGTGCACGGCGACCAGTCCCTCGGACAGGGCCGCGCCGATGGCGGCGACCTCCGCCGCACCGAGCGGGCCCTCGTCGACGACCTTGTCGTGCAGGGAGGGGCCGGGTACGTACTGGGTGGCGAACCAGGGGCGGTCCGCTTCCAGGTCGGCGGCCACCAGCCGTGCCGTACAGCCGCCGCGAATCCGCCGTGCCGCCGAGACCTCACGCGCGAACCGCGAGCGGAACTCCTGGTCCTCCGCCAGGTCGGGCCGGATCACCTTCAGCGCGACCCGCTGCCCCTTCTTGTCGGAACCCAGGTAGACGACGCCCATTCCGCCCGCGCCGAGCCGTCTGTGAAGCCTGAAGGAGCCGACGACGCGCGGGTCCTCGCGCCTCAGGCGCATCATCGCCATGTTCATCCCCGCTGCCCGGTCCGTCTGACGAGCCACAGCTTACGTTTCCACGGGCCGCGGTGCGCAGAGGCCGCGCCCTCTCGACGCGATCGATTGTCAGTGGTGGGTGAGAGACTTGAAGAGTGGTCAGAGGGCGGGTGAGCAGGGCGACTTAACCTGGTCGCCGCCCCCAACCAGCCATCGCAGAAGGGGGATTGATCCTGTGAAGGGTGACCGCGTGGAGATAGTCGTGGACGCGGGGGACACGACGCGCACGTACGAGGTGGTGGCGAGCAGGGCGGGCCGCAGGGTGGAGACGGCGGTGCGCCGGGGTGTCGTCGAAGTGAGCGAAGTCACCCGAAGTGGGGCGGTGGTCCGTACCGCCCGCTTCATGGCGAACCGGGTGCTCGCCCTGGTCGAGCAGCCGGTTCCGCGGGAGGACGGTCCGGAGAAGAGGTCGGAGACAAAGTAGGGCAGAGCTGATCCTTCCGGGCGTCCCCTCGGGGAAGACCCCGAGACCTGGCACCTCGTCTCCACCCAGGGGAGTACTCCGCACGTCATGGCTCATCCTCGGGGAGGCCCGGCAATGGGTACGAGGGCATGACGTGCCGGAGGCGTCGCCCGCCTAGATTTGAGGTCAAGCGGCGGGTGCAGCACTCGTCCCCCGAGGTCAGACACCCGCCGCTGCCAACGACAACTGACACAGGTCGGGAGAGGGACCATGGCCCAGACGGCACCGCGGACGCTGATCCGCACGCAGCAGCGCATCACTCTGCGCTCCCGTCGCCAGGGCCGCCGCCACCCCCTGGTGGCGACGATCATGGCCCTTCCCCTGGCGGCCCTGCTCCTCGTCGTCTTCGACGGCTGGGAGACGGTGGCCACACAGGCGTCGTCCGTGGGCGTGATGCTGGGGCGCTGAGCGGCGACCCCAGGCCCGGAAGAGCGGTTCGGGCGGGGACATCCACCCATGAAACCCCGTGGGGACGGGGGTGCGGCGGACGGCACAGATGCCGGCGCAGCTGGGGAGCTGCGCCGGCATTGCTCTTGCCCGCGAGCGATGGCTCCACGGGACACACGGCCCCGGGTACCCGCGGGGGTCGGATCACCGGCCCTCCCACGTACCCTCGCGCCCAGAGCATCCGCACCCAAGGGATCACAGTGACCGCGAACCCCCTGCTGCCCGACCTCACCGCACGAGCCGAAGCAGCGGCACACTCCCGTACCTCCGCCTGTCCCTGCGGAGCCACCGTCACCCTCGCCGACCGCCCCGACGCGACCGTCGTCCGCCATGCCGACACCGTCGCCAAGGCCCACGCCCCGGACAGCACCCCCGCCGATCTGACACCCCGCCTCACCGCCGCCGCTCGCCTCCCCGGCCTTCTCCTCCCCCCGCTCACCCCCGCCCCCGTCGACCTGCACGGCCGGCTGGTGACCTGCTGGCCGTACGGCGCCCCGGTGGACCCGACCGATCCCGACTCGGCCCCCTGGGAAGCCGCCGCCGGCCTCCTGGCCCGCCTGCATCGAACGCCCGCCCCGGCCCCCCTTCCTCCCATGCGAGGCCCCGTCAAGGCCGCGCTCGCGGTGTCCCGTCTGCGTACGGCCACCGCGGCGGTCGCGCCCGGCAACGCCCTCACCGCCGAGGCCACCGCCGTTCTCCGTGCCTGGGACACCCTCCCCGCCTGGGCGCGCGCCGAGGCGCCCCAGCCCGACACCAGCACCCTCTGCCACGGCGACCTCCACCTCGGGCAACTCGTCCGCCACCCGGCCCCGGACGGCCCCTGGCTCCTCATCGACGTCGACGACCTCGGTGTGGGCGTGCCCACCTGGGACCTCGGGCGGCCCGCGGCCTGGTACGCCGTCGGGCTGCTCCCGCCCGACGAGTGGGACCGCTTCCTCACCGCGTACCGCGACGCCGGCGGCCCGGCCGTCCCCGCCGACGCCGACCCCTGGTCCGCCCTGGACGTTCCGGCCCGCGCCCTCGCCGTGCAGACGGCCGCTCGGGCGATCACCAAAGCCCTGGCCGAAGGCCGTCTCCTGGACGAGGTCGAGCAGTGCCTCGTCGACGCCTGTGACCGAATGACTTCCGTCCCCCTTGAGTTGACCCAGGGATACGCAAAGTAGGGTGCAACCGACCGCAGCCGGACAGAGTCTGTCCTGGCGATACGCGAAACAGGACCGACCGGCGAGGAGTTGACCCGACCATGCAGTGTCCGAAGTGCCGAGCCCCGATGCACACGTACAACCGCAACGGCGTCCAGATCGAGCAGTGCAGCGGCTGCCGCGGCATCTTTCTCGACTACGGGGAGCTGGAGGCGCTGACCCGCCTGGAGTCCCAGTGGTCCCAGCCGGCCCCGCCGCCTCCGGCCGCACCCGCCCCGCAGGCCTACCCGGCGGCCCCGCAGGCCCCGGCCTGGGGTGCCCCGCACGGCGGCCCCCACGGCGGTCACTACGGCCACCGCCGCCACAAGAGCTTCGGTCACATGCTGTTCTCCAGCTGAGCACGCACCGAGCACGAAGAAGCCCCCGGTCACGACCGGGGGCTTCTGGCTGTGGACGATACTGGGATTGAACCAGTGACCTCTTCCGTGTCAGGGAAGCGCTCTCCCGCTGAGCTAATCGTCCTCGGGGTCACGACCCGAGGGTCGTGGATCTTGCGTGCGCGATACTGGGATTGAACCAGTGACCTCTTCCGTGTCAGGGAAGCGCTCTCCCGCTGAGCTAATCGCGCGGGGGATCCGAAGATCCAGTGGACGATACTGGGATTGAACCAGTGACCTCTTCCGTGTCAGGGAAGCGCTCTCCCGCTGAGCTAATCGTCCTTGGAGGTGGAGACGGGATTTGAACCCGTGTAGACGGCTTTGCAGGCCGTTGCCTCGCCTCTCGGCCACTCCACCAGGAGTGTAGGGGTTCGGGAAGATCCCCTTGTTCCTTCGAGCGGACGACGAGGTTCGAACTCGCGACCTCAACCTTGGCAAGGTTGCGCTCTACCAACTGAGCTACGTCCGCTTGTCGTTTCGTTCCGCTCTCGCGGCCCGGCGACGAGTTGAACTCTAGCGGATTCCGGGGCCAGTACAAAAACGCGTTTGTGCAGCGTGCTGCGCTGCACCCGCTCAGGGACCGGCCGACGGTCCCGGAACCGGCATGGCCAGGTCACCCGGGGGACAGCCGCCATAGACTCGACTGCGTGCCCGACCTTGCTCCTCTCGCCCGCTTCGGCGACCGTGTCGCCACCGGTCTCCTCGACGTCACCAGCGATCCCGCCGCCCTGGACTCCAGCGGCTTCTGGGCGGTCTGCGCCGACTTCGAGGGCCGTCTGACCTGCGCGCGCTTCCGCGACGTACGAGAGGAACCGGTGCCGGCGCCGGTCCCCGGGCACTGGCGAGGCCCGGTCGCCGGGGACTGGACGTCCTCGCTCGACCGCGCCGCGTACACGGCGGGCGTACGGCGCATCCGCGCGCACATAGCGGCCGGCGAGGTCTACCAGGCGAACCTCTGCCGCGTACTGAGCGCGCCGATCGGTCCGGAGGCGGACGTGGACGCCCTGACCGCGCTGCTCGCGCGCGGCAATCCGGCCCCGTACGCAGGAACGATTCGTCTGCCGCGGCACGGTGTGGAGATCGCCACCGCGTCCCCCGAGCTGTTCCTGCGGCGGGACGGGCGGACAGTCGAGTCCGGGCCGATCAAGGGCACCGGACGTACCGAGGCGGACCTGCTGGACAAGGACTACGCCGAGAACGTGATGATCGTGGACCTCGTGCGCAACGACATCGGCCGGGTGTGCGCCACCGGGACCGTCACCGTCCCCGACCTGTGCGCCGTGGAGAAGCACCCGGGGCTCGTCCACCTGGTGTCCACCGTCCGCGGTGAGCTGCGCCCCGGTGCCGGCTGGCCGCAGCTGCTCGACGCCGCCTTCCCGCCCGGCTCGGTGACCGGCGCGCCCAAGTCCAGTGCCCTGCGGATCATCGACGCGCTGGAGACGGCGCCCCGCGGGCCGTACTGCGGCGGCATCGGCTGGGTCGACGCCGACCGCGGCGTCGGCGAGCTGGCCGTCGGGATCCGCACCTTCTGGGTCGACCGGGGTGCGGGGCTGCTGCGGTTCGGAACCGGCGCCGGGATCACCTGGGGGTCGGACCCCGAGGGGGAGTGGCGGGAGACCGAGCTGAAGGCCGCCCGGCTGCTCGCGGTAGCGTCGGGAGCGTATGAGGTGAGTGGAGAGGGACTGCAATCGTGAGGATCTGGCTCGACGGCGGACTGCAGGACATCGAGTCCGCCCGTGTCTCCGTCTTCGACCACGGGCTGACCGTGGGCGACGGCATCTTCGAGACGCTGAAGGTGGTGGACGGCCGTCCGTTCGCGCTGACCCGGCACCTGGACCGGCTGACTCGCTCGGCGAACGGGCTCGGGCTGATCGACCCCGACCACGACGAGGTGCGCCGCGCCTGCGCCGCCGTCATCGAGGCCAACCCGATGCCGCTCGGCCGGCTGCGCATCACCTACACCGGCGGCCACGGCCCCCTCGGCTCCGACCGCGGCGAGCACGGCCCGACCCTCGTCGTCGCTCTCGGCGAGACCACCCGGCGCGCCGACTCCACGGCTGTGATCACCGTTCCCTGGACCCGCAACGAGCGCGGCGCCCTCACCGGCCTGAAGACGACCTCGTACGCCGAGAACGTCGTCGCACTCGCCCGCGCCCATCAACAAGGTGCCAGCGAGGCCCTGTTCGGCAACACGGTGGGGCAACTCTGCGAGGGCACGGGGTCGAACGTCTTCGTCGTCCTGGACGGCGAGATCCACACCCCGCCGCTCGCCTCGGGCTGTCTCGCGGGCATCACCCGCCAGTTGACGATCGAGTGGACCGGCGCCAGGGAGACCGACCTGCCGCTGGACGTCCTCCAGCGGGCCGACGAGATCTTCCTCACCTCCACCCTGCGCGACGTCCAGGCCGTGCACCGCGTCGACGACCGCGAACTGCCGGGCGCCCCGGGCCCGGTGACCGCCAAGGCGATGCGCGTCTTCGACGAGCGGTCCGGCGACGACCTGGACCCGTGAGAGTCGGGAAAAAGGGCTGCCGTGGTCCGCAACGGTGGGTAGAACACCCCTGATGACCACGACCCTGCGGCCGACCGAGCCGCTTCAGCGCCATGCGGACGGGACGCGCTCGCGCCGCTACCAGGTGTGTGTGAACGGCCGTCCCGTGGGCGGCCTCCACCTCGGCACGCACCCCGTCTTCGGGGAGGCGGTGGCCCGGGTGACGCAGCTGTGCATCGAGGTGCCGGACCGACGGCGCGGCCGGGGCACCGTGGCCGCCCTCGCGGCCGAGGAGGTGGCGCGCGGCTGGGGCTGCAAGCGCATCGAGGTGGCGGTCCCCGCGGACGCCGCACCGGCGCTCCGGCTCGCGACGGCGCTGGGCTATGTCGTGCGCAACCGCGGCATGGAGAAGACGCTCGGCGACACTCCGCCCCGACTGCCGGCGGGCAGCCGGGCGCGCCCCATGACGGACGCCGAGTACGGGCCGTGGCTCGCCAGGGGCAGCGAGAACTACATCCGGGACTGGGTGCGGCGCGGGGTCCCGCAGGACGAGGCCCGGGCCAGGTCCGAGCGCGACCACGCCGCCCTGCTGCCGGACGGCCCGCGCACGCCGGACGTGTACCTCAGCGTCCTCGAACACGAGGGGACACGCGTCGGCACGCTGTGGTTGGCCTCGGTCGAGGGCCGCGCCTACGTCTTCGACGTCGAGACCGAGGCGACCCACCGCGGCAGGGGCCACGGCCGCACGCTGATGCTGCTGGCCGAGGCCCAGGCGATCGCCGCGGGGCAGCGGGTCCTCGGTCTGAACGTCTTCGCGGACAACACCCCGGCCGAGCGGCTCTACGCGTCGCTCGGTTACGAGACGAAGCAGTACAGCCTCTACAAGACGCTGCTGTAGCGGAAGGGGACCGGCGCCGGGACCGGAGGCGTTCGGTCAGGCGCTCTGTTCGGCGAGCAGCCGGTCGGCGATCTCCTCGATGCGCCGGCGCAGCCCCTCCTGGCTCTTGCCGCCGTCGAGGCGCTCGCCGTCGATCATGTACGTCGGGGTGCCGGTCACGCCGAGGGCCCTGCCCTCGGCCTGGTCGGCGTCGACGATCAGGATGTGCCGGCCGTCGATCAGGGCCGTGTCGAACTCCTCGGCGTCCAGGCCGAGCTCCCGCGCCACCTCGACCAGGAACGACTCTCCCTTGCGGTCCAGTTCCTCGACCCGGTCCAGCACGGCCTCGACGTAGGGCCACCCCTGCCCCTGCTCCAGGGCCTCCTCGGCGGCCTGGGCGGCGGCGAAGGCGTGCTTGTGCTTCTCCAGCGGGAAGTGCCGCAGCCGCAGCTCCAACCGGTCGCCGTAGCGGGCGCGCAGGGCACGCAGATCGTCCAGGGCGCTGCGGCAGTCGGGGCACTGCAGCTCGCACCAGACCTCCAGTACGGCGGCGGGACGGTAGGGGAAGGAGTCGCTCATGGCGCCAGTCTCCCAGCACCGGCGCGGACGGCCCAACCCGGCCTCGTGCTCCGGCGAGGGCGGACCGGTGTTCCGTACCCGAGCCTGGCACGGCCCGGACCGCGGGATGTGCGGCGCCGGGACTCACCGGCGGGGACCGCTCCCGACGAGAGGCCCTCCGAGGGCAGCGGGAACCCGCGCTTCGACGCCCGCTCGGCCGTGCTGCACAGGGAGGCACGGATCGATCGCGGAGGCGCCCCGGGCGGTGCCGTGCCGGCGGGGGCGCCGAGCGGATCGACCGGCACCTGCGGAGGAGGCGACCCCGAGATGTCCCTGATGTCGGGGCCAGGCATGGCCCGGCGGGGTGGCCGCGGTGCAGGATGGAAGGGACGAAGTGCCGTGACCTCGACCCTGCCTGCCAGGAGGCCCGGATGATTGCCGAGACAGTCTGTTCCGCCGTCGCCGCGGCCGGCCTGGGCATCGCGGCGGTCACGGCCTACCGCAAGAGGTTCCTCGCGGCCACGCGTCTGGTCGCGTACTCCCTGGTGCCGCTCGGCCTGGTGATGACCGGGGTCGTCGACTGGCTGGCCGACACCGCCTTCAGCCCGACGGCTTGGGCGGGCTTCGGAGTCCTCGGCGCGTCCTGGCTGCTGTTCGCCGGTACCCGGGCGGTGGAGCGCCGTCGCGGCGGCACCGGCAAGGAGCGCGGACAAGCGCGCGCGGCCGGTCAGCGCGAGGCGGTGGCCCCGTCGGCCTCGGCGCCCTCCCTGGGCCCGGGCTCGGGGCAGGCGAAGCGCCCGGCGACCGCACCCCGAGCCGACGCCGGGGACGACTTCAGTGACATCGAGGCCATCCTCAAGAAGCACGGCATATGAGCCTTGGCTGAACCCCCTGGGTGGAGGGGAAACGACACAGTGGGTCGCCGCCCGTCCGTAAGCGATCACGACTCGGACCGGAGACCGCGGAAAACAGCGAAGACCCGCTCATCGCGGGCGTGGTGATCGCGCGGTGAGGGGCAACTGCGTCATCATCGCCGCGAGATGCTGGACACGACTCAAAGCGAGGCCGCGCCCCCTCAGGACGAGCCTCGCGGGTGCCTCTTCGCCCTTTCCCAGCCACCGCTGATGATCTTCCTTGCGGTGATCGGGTGTCTGCTGCTCATGGCTGCGCTGCACGATCTGCTGCTGCTCTGAGCCGTACTCGCGGTCCCCGGCGCCACCCGCCGGGGTCCGCGTCGACACACTCGCCGTGCCCGCCGTGCACGGCCCCTGCCGCTCAGCCGGCCGCCTCCTTGCGGCGCGCCCGGTAGGCGGCCACATGCAGGCGGTTTCCGCAGGTACGGCTGTCGCAGTACCGCCGTGAGCGGTTGCGGGAGAGATCCACGAAGGCATGGCGGCAGTCCGGAGCCTCACAGCGCCGCAGTCGCTCCTGCTCCCCGGCCACCACGAAGAACGCCAGTGCCATCCCGCAGTCGGCCGCCAGGTGGTCGGCGACGGAGGCACCGGGGGCGAAGTAGTGCACGTGCCAGTCGTACCCGTCGTGGTCCGTGAGGCGGGGGGTGGTGCCCGCGGCGGCGACCAGCTCGTTGATCAGCCCGGCCGCGACACGCGCGTCCGCCGCCTCGAAGATCGAGGCGAACCGTCCACGCACCTTGCGCACCGCCGAGAGATCGAACTCCGAGAGCACACCGACATCGCTGATTTCGTGCTTTCGTACGAATTCGGCCAGGGCCGTGACGTCCGGCAGGCCGTCCGGGGCGGTGTCGTCCTCCGGGGCGGTGTTCACCAGGTCCACCACGGCATCGAGCGCACACCGGGTGTCATGGGTGATCAGCACGTTTCGCTCCCTGGCCTGAGGGTCGGGCGGGCGCCCGCCGATGGTGGCCGATGGTAACGGCATCTGCCCGGGCTGTACCGGCCCAGGCCCTACTGGTGACGTCGATTACAACGCCGAGGGAGCGCCGACGGTTCCCGCAGGGCCCCTGGCCCGACGGATGCGCGTGCACGCACAGCAGCGCCGCCTCCGCTGAGCGGAGGCGGCGCTGCTGCATGCCGCTGTACGGCTGTCTTGGCCCGAGCCGTCTCCCCGAGTCGACGGCACCGGGCGGCTTGTGCGGCCTCGCCCTAGCTTTCCGCCAGGATGTGCGAGAGCTCCTGGTCGAGATCGAAGTGCCGGTGCTCCGTGCCGGGAGGCACGGCGGCGTCTGTTCGCTTCAGGAAGGACTCCAGGGCGCGCGCAGGTGCCTCAAGCAGGGCCTCGCCCTCCGGGGAGCTCAGGGCGATGCACACGACGCCCTGGCCATGGCTGCGCGACGGCCAGACGCGGACGTCGCCGGTTCCGGTGGGCCGGTGGAGGCCCTCCGCCAGGAGGTCGCGGGCGAACACCCACTCGACGGTCTCCTCGGCTCCGGTGTGGAAGGTGGCGTGCACGGCGTAGGGGTCGGCCGTGTCGTACCGCAGGCCTGCGGGGACAGGCAGGGAGGACTCGCTCGACACAACGAGGCGCAGGTGCAGCTCGCAGCTGACCGTGGTGTTCATAAGCGCCAGGGCCTTTCGCTCAGTGTGCGCTCGGGGATTCGCACGTCGGCGAAATCGACATGCCACCTACGGTGCCGTTGTAAACCCCTCTGAGTGTTTTGCGTGCGTTTACGTAACTCTTCCGGCCGAGAACCCGTTTGCGAGGTACGGCCATTCCGGTGACTGGTTTCGGTCCGGTAGGGTTTGGCCGTATGAATACGGGGAGTGACGAGCCGGGCGAGGTTGCCGTGGCGGCGGACGAGACTGAAGTGGACGGTGTGAAGGGCGACAGCGAGCAGGGCCTCGGCTCCAGAGCGCCGGAGTTCATCAAGGCGCGCCGTGTGCTGCATCTGAGCTGGCAGGTGGGCGTCTTCATCATCGGCCTGGCGATCGTGGCCGCCGGCATCGTCATGCTGCCGCTGCCCGGTCCCGGCTGGGTCGTGATCTTCTGCGGCATGGCGGTCTGGGCGACCGAGTTCGTCTGGGCCCAGCTCGTCCTGCGCTGGACCAAGCGCAAGGTGACCGAGGCTGCGCAGCGCGCCCTCGACCCGAAGGTGCGCCGCCGCAACATCATCCTGACGTCGATCGGCCTCGTGATCGTGGGCGTGCTCGTCGGGATCTACCTGTGGAAGTTCGGCATCGTCATGCCCTGGAAGATCGAGAACCAGTGATCCGCGACGGGGTGCGGGCCTCGGCCGCTGCGGCTCCGCGCTGGTCACCCGCACCCCCTGACATGGGGTAATGTTCTTCCTGCGCCCGGGCGATTAGCTCAGTGGGAGAGCGCTTCGTTCACACCGAAGAGGTCACTGGTTCGAACCCAGTATCGCCCACCCGGATGCGGCGGCCCGTCTGCGACAGAGCGGACGGGCCGCCGTCGTATGTGCGCTTCCGTGTGTGAGGGCCCTGTGGTGGCCTTGCCCGAACGGGCCGGTTCTGGCCGACCGGCAGCCGTGTGCGCAGGTCCGGTTTGCTTTCGGTTCCTCGGTCGCGCCCGTCCTGCCTGCGGAGTTGGACGGCCCGGCTGCCGGGGCGCCTCCGACGGCCCGTCAAGTCGCCGCCCCGGCCCGCAAGAAATTCCTGTCCGAATCATTGACGCATCACTGGCCCCCTCGTAGCTTGTGCCAGCAAGCGCTTACTTGAAACGATTCATGCCGTCGGAGGCGACGCTGCGGGGAGGGGCCCGACCATGGGAACCAGCAGGAATGTTGAGAGGCGTACGATCCTGAAGGCGGCAGGGGCCTCCGCGGCCGCGCTCGGCCTGGGTGCGACGACCGCCTGCGGCGGTGACAGCGGTTCCGGAGACGGGACGGTCACCCTCCGTTACGCGTGGTGGGGTGGTGAGCCGCGCACCATCGCCATCAAGAAGACGATCGCGCTCTTCGAGAAGAAGTACCCGAAGATCAAGATCAAGCCTGAATTCACCGACTACGAGGCGTTCTGGGAGAAGTTCCAGACGCAGGCGTCCGGCGGGAATCCGCCGGACGTTTTCCAGAATGCGGTGGGTTTCCTGCGCAAGTACGACAAGCGCGGTGTCCTGATGGACCTCAAGGCGCAGGCGGACGCCGGGAATCTGAGCCTGGACGACTTCCGCAACGGCGTTCTGGCGAACGGCCAGGTCGACGGCAAGCAGATCGGCATCCCCGTCGGCGCCAACACCATGGCGCTCGTCATCGACCTCAAGGCCTTCGAGAAGGCCGGCGTGGAGGCGAAGTTCGGCTGGACCTGGGACGAGTACTTCGACGCGCTCCAGACGATCCAGGACAAGCTGAAGATCGCCGGGGACACCGGCTACTTCAGCATCATGTATCTCTACGACCTGTACCTGCGTCAGAACGGCAAGGCCTTCTTCACCGACACCGCGCTCGGCTTCACCGAGGACGATCTGACCGAGTGGTGGGAGGACGGCTACAAGCGCGTGAAGTCCGGGCTCGTCGCCGACCCGAAGAAGGTCGAGCAGGTCAAGCCCAAGTCCGCGCTCTCGGCGGGCCTCGCCGCGTCCGAGTTCACCTGGGACAACTTCTCCATCCGCTACGAGGGCGAGGGCGAGTCGGACTACGGGCTGGCGCCGATCCCCACCACGGACGGCAGGCGGACCGGCCAGTACCTCGGCTCGCTGATGCTGAGCGCCTTCTCCGGGACCCAGCACCCCAAGGAGGTCGCCCAGTTCATCGACTTCATGGTCCACGACCCCGAGGTCGGAAAGGTCATGGGCTACGACCGCGGCATCCTCGCCACGAACGAGCAGTACGACGCCTTCACGCCCACCGACGCCAACAACAAGGGCGTCAAGGCCTACGAGGAGCAGGTCGCCGAGGCCGGCGTCCTCGGGAAGATCACCCCGCACCCGTCGGGCGCCGACGTCATCGAGGCGGCGTTCCTGCGCATCGGCGGCGAGGTCGCCCAGGGCAGGACCAAGCCGGCCGACGCCGCCAAGGCGCTGTTCAGCGAGGCCAAGGCCGCGTTCGCGGGCTGAGGGGACGTACCGCCATGACGCTCGTCAAGCAAGCGCCCGCGCGCCCGGCCGGGAAGCGGCCCGCCGCTCCCGCCGCCGGGCGGCGCGGGCGGCGCCGCGAGAACCTCGCCGGCTACCTCTTCATGTCGCCGTGGATCGCGGGGTTCCTGCTGCTCACGGCGGGGCCGATGATCGCGTCGCTGTACTACGCGTTCACCAGCTACAACCTGTTCACGCCGCCGAAGTGGGTGGGGCTGGACAACTTCACGACGATGTTCCAGGACCCGCGCTGGCAGAAGTCGGTCGAGGTCACGCTGAAGTACGTCGTCGTGGCCACCCCCCTGAAGCTGCTGCTCGCGCTCGGCGTCGCGCTGCTGCTCGCGCAGAAGCGGCGCGGACAGGGCCTGTACCGGGCCGCGTTCTACATGCCCTCGCTCATCGGCGCCAGCGTCTCCGTCGGCTTCGTGTGGCGGGCACTGTTCTCGGACGACGCGATCGTGGACCGTACGCAGAAGATCTTCGGTCTCGACGTGGGCGGCTGGATCGGCAACCCGGACTACGTCATCTACGCCCTCGTGGCCCTGAGCATCTGGCAGTTCGGCGCCCCCATGGTCATCTTCCTGGCAGGCCTCAAGCAGGTCCCTCAGGAGCTGTACGAGGCCGCCGAGGTGGACGGTGCCGGCCCTCTGCGCCGCTTCTGGAACATCACGCTGCCGATGATCTCCCCGGTGCTGTTCTTCAACGTGCTGCTGGAGTCCATCCACGCGTTCCAGGTGTTCGGTTCCGCCTACGTCGTCTCCGACACCCGCTGCGGGCCCGCCGACGCCACGCTCGTCTACACCTGTTACCTCTACCAGAAGGGCTTCAAGGAGGCCCAGATGGGCTTCGCCTCCGCGATGGCCTGGACGCTGGTGGTCGCGGTGGCGCTCGTCACGGCGGTCCTGTTCTGGTCGCAGAAGAAGTGGGTGCACTACGAGGAGGCCGCCAAGTGACCACTGCCGTCAGCCCCGCCCCGCACACCGGGAACGAGCGGCGGCGCGCCGGATCGATCGCCTGGCACCTGGGCGCGCTCGTCGTCCTCGCGGTCGTCCTGTATCCCGTGGTCTGGGTGGTCGGCGCCTCCTTCAAGCCGAGCAAGGACATCATCGCCAGCCTCGACCTGCTGCCCACCGCGCCGGTCCGGGAGAACTTCTCCGGACTCGCCGACGGCATCTCGGGGATCTCCATCGGCAGCTTCTTCTGGAACTCGCTGGTGTACGCCCTGCTCGCCGTGGCCGGTGTGGTGCTGTCCAGCTCGCTGACCGCGTACGCCTTCGCCAAGATCGGGTTCGCCGGGCGGAACCTGCTCTTCACGCTGATGATCGGCACGCTGCTGCTGCCGTACCACGTGCTGCTCATCCCGCAGTACGTGCTCTTCCGCAACCTCGAACTCACCGACACCCTGGTGCCGCTCGTGGCGGGCAAGTTCCTGGCCACGGAGGCGTTCTTCGTGTTCCTGATGGTGCAGTTCATGCGCGGACTGCCGCGCGAGCTGGACGAGGCCGCCAGGCTCGACGGCTGCGGGCACCTCAGGACCTACTGGTCCATCGTGCTTCCGCTGAGCCGCCCCGCCCTCATCACCAGCGCCATCTTCACCTTCATCAACGCCTGGAACGACTTCATGGGGCCGCTGATCTACCTCAACACCCCCGAGAAGTACACCGTCTCGCTCGGCCTGATGATGTTCCGCGACCAGGAGGGCATCTCCAACTACGGCAGCATGATCGCGATGTCGCTGGTGGCGCTGGTGCCGGTCATCGCCTTCTTCATGGCCTTCCAGCGGTACCTCATCGACGGCATGGCGACCTCCGGACTGAAGGGCTGAGGCGGTCACCATGGCGCACGCACGCGTGAAGGCCCGTGCCCCGCGCGGGGAGTCGGTGTTCGGCGAGCGGTTCGCGGTCTTCGCCGAATGCCTGCTCACCGGCGTCTGGATCGCCGTGGCCTGCCTCGGGGTCGTCACCTACCCGCGGCCTTCGCCGCCGGAGCGCGGCATCTGCGGCGTCGTACGGCTCACGACGGCGGTGGCCTGCGGGAGTTCGCCGAGGACTTCCGGGCGGGCGTGCGGCGCGGCTGGGCCGTCGGGCTCGGCGGGTGGGCGGTCGCCGTCGCCGTGTGGGTGGACGTCCTGGCCGCCCGCGCCGGGATTCCCGGTGGACCCGTGGTCGGGGCGGTCGGGGTCTTCGCGCTGATCGGGGCCGCGGTGGCCCTGCTGCGGGCGGCCGCGGTCTGGACGCCGGGTGCGGCCTGGCGGGCGTTGCTGGCGGCCGCCGGCCGGCGGACCGTGCTCGATCCCGCGGGGTCGTTCCTGGTCGTCTGCGGGCTGGCGGTCGTGGCCGTGTCCGCCTGGTTCGTCCCGCCGCTGGCGGTCCCCGTCCTGGGGGCCGTCGCGGCGGCCGCCGTCGCCGTGGAGGAGCGGTACCGGCACCGCTGAAGCGGCGGTGCTCGCACGCGGCACAGGACCCGTGGGCCGTATGAGGCCCTCTCTGTCATGCCCCTGACCACCTTGCACTCGCACGGAAAGGAAAGGCCATGTCCCCCATCCCCCGCAGGTCCCTCCTCAAGGCGGCCGCCGTCGCCGGAGCCGCAGCGCAGTTCGGCTGGGCACCGGGTGCCAAGGACGCGCAGGCCGCGCCCGGAGCCGCCGAGGCCGACGACGGCCCCGTGACCCTGAACTGGCTGGAGGACGGCGGCCTGGGTGCCGCACCCGGCTCCACCGTGGGTGTGCCGTGGCCGAGGGGCACGTACCAGCCGGGCCAGGCCTTCGCGGTGACCGACGCGGACGGCAGGGCCGTGCCGGTGCAGTCCTGGCCGCTCGCCCACTGGCCCGACGGCTCCCTCAAGTGGACCGCGCACGCCGTGAGCTCCGGCAACGGCAAGCTCACCCTCGCCGCCGGAAAGGCCGCGGTACCGGAAAGGAAGGTGACCGTCGACACCAGCGGCGGCGTGATCACCGTGGCCACCGGCGTCATCACCGCGAAGATCGGCACGTCGGGCGCGACCCTCGTCAAGTCGGTCACCCGTGGTTCCACGGAGATCGCCAGAAACGGGCGGCTGGTGCTGATCCGCCAGCCGGAGATCGAGGACGAGGAGCAGGGCGCGGTCAGGACCGAGCGCTTCGAGGGGGCCATCTCCAGGGTCGAGGTCGAGCAGGAGGGCCCGGTCCGGGCGGTCGTCAAGATCGACGGCAAGCACCGCAGGGGCAGCCGCAGCTGGCTTCCCTTCTCGATCCGGCTCTACTTCTACGCGGGCGCCGACTCCTTCCGCATGGTGCACACCCTCACCTACGACGGCACCCAGGAGCCGGGCAAGGCGAGCGGCGACTTCATCCGCGGCATCGGCGTCCGCTTCAGCGTGCCGATGCGCGACGAGTCCTACGACCGCCACATCCGCATCGGCGGCGAGGGCACCGGCATGCTCCGCGAGGCCGTCAAGGGGATCACCGGACTGCGCCGCGACCCGGGGGCGGCCGTGCAGGCGGCGCAGTTCGCAGGGCGGAAGCTGCCCGACCCCGCCACCTGGGACCAGCGGGTGACGACCCGCCTGCAGTACATCCCCGAGTGGGGCGATTACACCCTCTCCCAGCTGTCCGCCGACGGCTTCACCCTGCGCAAGCGCACCAAGAAGGGCCACGGCTGGATCGGCGCGGGCGGCGGCCGGCGAGCCTCCGGCTTCGGCGCGTCGGCGGGGTCGGCGGCGGACTCTCCTTCGGGCTGCGGGACTTCTGGGAGAGGTTCCCCGCCCAGCTCGACATCCGCGACGCCCACACCGACGAGGCCGAGGTCACCCTGTGGCTCTGGTCGCCCGAGGCGCAGCCCATGGACCTGCGCTTCTACCACGACGGCATGGGCCAGGACACCTATCCCGAGCAGCTCGAAGGCCTCAACATCACCTACGAGGACTACGAGCCCGGCTTCGGCACGCCGTACGGCATCGCCCGCACCTGCGAACTCCTCTTCTGGGCCAACGCGTCCACCCCGAGCCCCGAGACGCTCGTCCGGCAGGTCGAGGCCGTCCGGGTGCTGCCGCAGCTGGCCGCCCCGCCCAAGCAGCTCATCAGGGCCAAGGTCTTCGGCCACGGCCTGTACGCCGAGCCGGACCGGTCCACCCCGGCCAAGGCGAAGATCGAGGACCACCTCGACTTCCTCTTCACCTACTACAAGGACCAGGTGGAGATGCGCCGTTGGTACGGCTTCTGGGACCACGGCGACATCATGCACACGTACGACACCGTGCGGCACCAGTGGCGGTACGACATCGGCGGCTACGCCTGGGACAACTCCGAGCTGTCGCCGGACCTGTGGCTGTGGTTCGCCTACCTTCGCTCCGGCCGCGCGGACATCTTCCGGTTCGCCGAGGCGATGACCCGGCACACCGGTGAGGTCGACGTGTACCACCTGGGCAAGTGGGCCGGACTCGGCACCCGGCACGGTGTGCAGCACTACGCCGACAGCGCCAAGCAGCAGCGCATCGCCAACACCACGTACCGCCGCTACTACTACTTCCTCACCGCCGACGAACGCGTCGGCGACCTCATGCACGCCAACGTCGACTCCGACGAGACCTTCCTCGTCCTCGATCCGATCCGCAAGATCCGCACCGAGCCGTACACCCCCGACCGGCACGCCCTGTCGATCGGCTTCGGCACGGACTGGAGCGGGCTCGTGTCGGCGTGGCTGACCGAGTGGGAGCGCAAGGGCCCCAAGTGGGAGAAGGCCAAGGCACGCGTGCTGTCGACCATGGAGACGATCGCCGCCCAGCCCAACGGCTTCGTGCAGGGGACCGGCCTGTACGACCTCGACACGGGCAGGTTCGCCGTCGCCGACAAGCCGGTCGTCAGCGTCTCCCACCTCTCCGCCGTGTTCGGCCTCAACGAACTGTGCGCCGAACTCGTCGACCTCGTCGACATGCCGAAGTTCAACGAGGCCTACTTCGACTACTGCCGCTACTTCAACGCCACCAAGGCCGAGCAGGCGGCGCGCTACGGCTCCCACTTCGGCAGCCTCATCCTGTTCCAGGGCCACTCGCGCCTGGACGCGTACGCCGCCGTGAAGACCGGTGACGAGAAGCTCGCCGAGCGGGCGTGGGAGAAGTTCTACAACTCCGACGGCTACAAGGAGTCGGCCCCCTGGCGGACGGAGAAGCTGAGCGGTCCGGACGCGCTGGTGCCGGGCGACGAGGCCGCGTGGGTGTCGACGAACGACACCGCGCTGTACGGCCTCGCCGCCATCGAGAACCTGGCGCTGCTCGGGGACCGGATGCCGTAGGGCGGCTCAGCGCATCGTTCCCAGGAACTCCCGCATCCTGCGGGCGTCCCTGAGGCGCTGCTCGTACGTCGCTCCGATCGCCAGCAGCAGGAGGCCGGCGAGGGCCGGCGGCACCCAGCGGGGGAGCGCGTCGGTCACCTGCACGAGGTAGGGGGCCAGTTCGTGCAGCGCGTCCAGGGCGAGCACCGCGCCGCCGAGCAGCAGGGGCGCCTGGAGGTGGTGCCGGGCTCCCAGCAGGGTCACCGCCAGGGCCGCGAGGCCCAGCAGCAGGGGGCGGGTCCAGTGCGGGTCGCCCCAGGCCGTGACGAGGCTCGGCAGGAGCGTGGCGGCGAGTCCGGGACCGTACGCCGTCCAGGAGGAGACCTGCGTGTCGGCCCGCCTGCGCAGGGCACCGACGAGCAGCGCGGGGGCGGTGACCGGGAGCGTGTACGCCTCCGGTGTCCCGATGTCCCAGGCCGCCAGGCGCACCCAGGCGGCCAGGACGAAGAGGGCGGCGGAGGCGTAGGCGACGGGACGGCGGTCGGGCCGGATCGCCGTCCCGGCGCTGATCACCCCGCACAGCGCCAGGACCAGCGCGAGCATCGGCAGGTCGGCCGCGGCCGCGACCAGTGCGACGGCGAGCAGTGCGGCGACCGCGCCGGCGATCTCCACCGGGACCGTCGCCGGCGAGCCTTTGAGCCGTGCGGCGAGCAGGGCCGCCGCCACCGGGACGGCCAGGACCAGCAGCGCGGTGTACTGCGGCTGCCAGCCGGCCGCGGCACCGGCCGAGCAGGCCAGCGCGGCGGCGTACGCGAGGGCGGCAGGGGCCGTCACCGGGGCGAGGTGCGGCTTCGAGGAGGCGAGCGCGAACAGTGCCGTCATCGCGCACAGTACGGCGATGGTCGCGGGCTCGGAGGCCAGGGAGAGGAAGGCGGGCGGGACGGAGGTGCACAGGGCGAGGACCGTGGCGGTCGGGGCGGGGGTGGGGACGCCCGGGGCGGGGGCCCCTTCCGCCTCCGGGGCCGCGGCCGGACGCAGCCACGCGGCCGCCGCGAGCGCGCCCGCCGCCGTGAGCCCGAGCGCCACCAGACCCACCACGTACGGGACTTCGAGCACCACCGGAAGGACCAGCGCCGTCGCCCACACCAGGACCAGCACACCGGTCAGGGCCCGGGGCCGCCACACCGCGTCCCGCACCGCGAGGAACAGCACGGCGGCGACGACCGCCGAGACGACGGGCACCGCTGCGGCGTCCGGCGGCCACGGCGCGTCCACCGTCACCGCCTGCCGCAGGTCCGCCGGGGCACCGGACCACACCCGCTCCGCCCACCCCACCGGACCCAGCAGCATGATCCCCAGCGGGGGCAGCGTCCACAGCAGCGCGAGCCCCTGTACCGCGGCGGAGGCCCTGACGAGCCCACGCCGTACCGCATCCGGCAGCCGGTTGAGCCGTACCGCCGCCAGCAACGCGACACCGCAGGCCAGACAGGCCGGAACCGTCCATCCGTCCGGCACCGCCGAGCGGGCCGTGCCGCCGAACGCGGCCACCGTGAGCAGACCGGCGGCGACCGCGAGGCCGTCCGCGTGCTTCGCGGCGGTCTCCTGCCAGGCCACCGTCAGCGCGACGCCCGCCGCGAGGAGGAGGAGCGCCGCCGCACGGGCGGCGGCGCTCGGGCCGTCGGCCGTCCAGGACAGCCAGCCGGCGGCCCACACACCCCAGGCGCCCAGGACGTACGCACCGATCATCGCTGTGATCCGTACGGACCTGGCGGGCACCCGGAGCGCCACACCCGCGTCGATCCCGGCCGTCACGAGCACGGCGGCCGTGACCGCGTAGAGGCCCAGGTCGGCGGCGACCGCCCAGAGCGCCAGGGGAAGCTGGGCGACGACCAGGGCGGCGGGCAGCGGCAGACGCAACCCGGACAGGCGCGGCAGCAGACCGTACGCCGTCCACAGCGCCGCCAGCGCCGCCGACGCGGCCGCGACGTACTCCGTGGCGTCCACGTCGGCCAACATGACCGCGTGCAGCGCGTACGCGTCGAGCACGGTCAGCGCGAGGCCGAGGCCCGCCACCGACTCCGCCGTCGAGCGCAGCCCGCGCTTCAGCAGCACCACGGGCGCGGCGAGCACCGCCACCGTGACCCCGCCGAGTACCAGGGCCCTGCCGGTGATCCCCATGTGCCCCCAGCTGACCAGCGTGAACGCCACCGCGGCGATGGTGAGCAGGACACCGCCGAGCACCAGCAGGACGTTCTGGACCCGGGGTGCCGAGGCTTCGGGACGTGGCGTGGTGACAGGAGCCGGGGTGGCCCCGGCCGCCGCGTGCAGGGCGGAGACCAGCCAGGCGCGGCGGTGCAGCAACTGGGCCCGGCGGGCGTCCAGTTGGAGCAGCTCGGCGTCGAGGAGCCGCAACTCCTCGGCCGGTGGCGGAAAGTGCGTCATGGCTGCAGTGTGGTTCGCGTCACGTCGTACGGCATGAGTGCGCGTACTCAGAACGTACTCAAGTGCGGCGGAAACCCGCTGGTCGGGTGCAGACTCGGGCCATGGACTGGAGCCACTACCGCTTCCGCAGCCTGTGGGCGCTGCCCGTGTCCCCCGGCACCGTCTACGACGTGCTGGCCCAGCCCGAGGACTACCCCCGCTGGTGGCCCCAGGTCCGTCAGGTGGACCGGATCGACGAGACCAGCGGCGTGATCACGATCCGCTCCGCCCTGCCGTACGCCATGACGTTCACCGCGCGCGAGGCGCGGCGGGATCCGGAAGCGGGCGTACTGGAGATCACCATGTCCGGCGACATCGACGGCTGGGCGCGCTGGACCGTCGTCCCGCGCGGCAGCGGCAGCCTCGCCCGCTACGACCAGGTCGTCGACGTGAACAAGCCGCTGCTGAGGCGGCTCGCCGTACCCGGGCGGCCCGTCTTCCGAGTCAATCACCGGCTGATGATGCGGGCCGGCCGGCGCGGGCTTCTCGCGTACCTCGCCGGCGGACGACAAGCGGTTTGAAGGAACCGCGCGGGGACCTGTATTGTTCAGTGCGTTCCCGGGCGATTAGCTCAGTGGGAGAGCGCTTCGTTCACACCGAAGAGGTCACTGGTTCGAACCCAGTATCGCCCACCGGGAAGGGCCGGTCCGCAGCAGCGGACCGGCTTTTTCGTGTGCTCGACCCGCCCGGGGCCGTGGTTGCGCCCAGGACCGTCGTTCGAGCCATGCCCCGCGTCGCGGGTCCTGTCCGGGCCGGCTGAGCGGAACAGTCCGTCCCGGCCGACCTGATCCGAACGGCAGGCTCTGGCTAGGCGGCAGCCGCCGGCAGGTCCGGCCGCAGGGGCCACGCCGGGTCCACCGCCTCCTCCGAGCCGCTGCGCGCGAACCACGCCTGCAGCCCACGGGCCTGCGCCGCGTGCCACACCGCCTGCAGCGTGTGCAGTTCGGCGGGGGACAGGCGCTCCAGACGGGCGGCGAAACGGCGCCCCACCGCCCGGACGACCTCCAGCGAGGCCAGCGCGTCGGCCGCCGCGTCGTGCGCGCCGTCCAGTGTCACGCCGTAGTGCGCGCACAGGTCGGTCAGGGTGCGGCGACCCTTGCGGTAGCGGTCCAGATGCTTGTCCAGGACCCGCGGGTCGAGCACCAGCAGCGGTGTCGACTCGAACCAGCGGTCGAGCGACGAAGCCCGGTGCCGACGCAACTCCCGGTCCAGCAGCGTCAGATCGAACGGGGCGTTCATCACCACCACCGGCCGCCCCCTGGCCGCGTGTTCCGCCAGTTCGGCGGCTATCTCGTGGATCACCGGCGCCGGCCAGCGGCCGTTGCGCTGAAGATGCTCCTCCGTCAGCCCGTGCACCGCCGTCGCCGCTTCCGGCACCGGCACACCCGGGTTCACCAGCCACCGGGTCACCCGCGGCCGGGTCCCCGGGGCGTCCTGGACGACGACGGCCGCCGAAACGATCCGGTCGGTCTCGACGTCCACGCCTGTCGTCTCCGTGTCGAATGCCGCCAGCGGGCCCTCATACCAGCACGCCATACCTACACAACCCCTCGTTCACCCACGGCAGCTGACGTTCCGTCTTCTGCCCGTTTGGTGATACCCGGACCGTTTGCGCCGTACGCCGGAAGGACACAACAGGAGTGCGGGTCCTTGCAGTTCAGCGGTCCGCAACGGGGATTCACTTTGCTTGGAAGGCTGTTGGTCATGGTGATAGCGCAGCCCGAGCGGGGCGGGCTGCTGCCCGAACGGACGGGCCCTCATCGCGGTTCACTCGCCACCACCGCGTGCATGGAGACACTGCAGGTGGGCTATCTGCACGCCGTCGCGGCGGCCGCCGGGTGCTCGCTGTCGCAGCCGTTCCCGGACAACGGCATCGACTGGCACGTCAGCCACAGCGCGCCCGGCCACACGGTCGACGACGAGGTCACCATCAAGGTGCAGCTCAAGGCCACGTACCAAGTGCCGCCGAACCCACCGGGCCGGTTCTTCTCCTTCACGCTCGACAACGACCACCTGGCGAAGCTCGCCCGCACCCCCGTCTCGGTGCACAAGATCCTGGTCGTGATGATCGTGCCCCGGTCCCGGGAGCAGTGGCTGCGGGCCGGCCACGACCGGCTCGATCTGCGGCACTGCTGCTACTGGGTCAACCTGGCCGGCCACCCGGTCACCGGCCGGCGCCGGACCAGTGTGCGGATACCGACGTCACGCATCTTCGACGACCGGGCGCTCTGCGAGATCATGACGCGCGTCGGGACGGGAGGCAGACCATGACCCACCGGCCGCTGGAGGAGCCCGCACGGCAGGCCAGGCCGCACCCGGTCGACGCCGCCTGGGACCGTCCCCCCGAGCCCCGCGAGGTCGACCCGGCCGTGTTCGGCGCCCTGCTGCACCGGCACGGCTGGCAGCGACGCGGGGGAGCGGTGGGGCGCTACGGCCGCTGGACCCCGCCCGGACCGGGCGGCAACGGCACCAGCCTGCTCGTGCCCGAGTCCCGCGCCTTCCCCGACAGCGACGACCTGCTCGGCGAGGCCCTCCTCGCCCTCTCCCGCAGCGGCCTGCCCTGCGCGCGCGAGGTGCTGGTCGGGCTCGCCGTACCCAGCGACGAGATCCGCTGGTGGCGGGACGCGCCCGCCGGACCTGCCGGTGCCGCCTCCTGGGTCGCCGAGGAAGAGCTGCGTACCGCGGCCCGCCGGACCCTCCTCGCCGCCGCGCTCGCCACCCGCGCACGGGCCGGCTATCACGGTGCCAGGCACCGCCGCTCGGCCGCCGCGCTGCTGGAGAACGTCCTCGTCGGCTCCGCCGCCGGCGGGCGCGGCCTCACCGCCTTCGTCCCCGTGGGCACCGGGCGCCCGCTCGCCGTACGCCTGCACCAGGCCCTGTACGCGGCCCGGGAGGCCATCGACTACCGCCGGGCCACCGGCGGCATGGACGCCTTCGACGGTGCCGTCGAGGCGGGCGTCAGCCGTGAACTCACGGAGGCGCTCATCGCGCTGGTACGCGGCACCGAGGGCGCGCGCATCGCCGTCGAATGGGCGCCCGCGGCCGGGGTGCCCGAGGACTGCGCGGCCGGTGGGGAGAGCGTCGAGTTCTCGCCCGGGGACCTGCCCGTGCTGCGCGAGGCGGGGGCCCGCTATCTGCGCGCGGAACCCTCCGTGCCGGTCAAGATCACGGGAGCGGTCGTCCGGATGCGCAGGTCGGGCACGCGTGGGGAGGGCACCGTACGGCTGCGGGTCATCGCGGGCGTCGAGGTGCCGCACGTCCGGATGACGCTGGACGAGGAGGCGTACCGCATCGCCGGGCACGCGCACCTGGTCGGCTTGCCGGTGCGGGTGCACGGGCGGCTGGAGAGCCGAGGCGGCTTCCGCAGGCTCACCGGGGCCTGCGGGGTCGCACCGGTACAGGTGGACGAGGCGGAGCGGGACCGGCTGATGAAGTCGCTGCAGGAGACGGCGGACGTGACGGCCTTCTTCGAGGAGACGTTCGGCGGGGAGGAACGGGAGGACTGAAGGCAGATCCCGACGGTCGCCGACGGCAGTTCCCCATGGGCCGAGGGTGACCGTTTCGCGGTCGACCGTCCGGGGTCGGTACGATCGCGTAATGCGCGCGCTCCTGGTATGGCGCCGCATTCCCCCTTCAGTCAGGAGAGACCGGTGTCAGACGTCCGTGTGATCATCCAACGCGATTCCGAGCGGGAAGAGCGCGTGGTGACGACGGGCACTACGGCCGCCGACCTCTTCGCCGGCGAGCGCTCGATCATCGCCGCGCGCGTGGGCGGCGAGCTCAAGGACCTGTCGTACGTGCTCTCCGAAGGCGAGGAGGTCGAGGGCGTCGAGATCTCCTCCGAGGACGGGCTGAACATCCTGCGGCACTCGACCGCGCATGTGATGGCGCAGGCCGTGCAGGAGCTCTTCCCCGAGGCCAAGCTGGGCATCGGGCCGCCCGTCAAGGACGGCTTCTACTACGACTTCGACGTCGAGAAGCCGTTCACGCCCGAGGATCTCAAGGCCATCGAGAAGAAGATGCAGGAGATCCAGAAGCGGGGGCAGAAGTTCGCCCGCCGTGTCGTGACCGACGAGGGCGCCCGCGAGGAGCTCGCGAACGAGCCCTACAAGCTGGAGCTGATCGGCCTCAAGGGCGCCGCCTCCAGCGACGACGGTGCGGACGTCGAGGTCGGTGCCGGTGAGCTCACGATCTACGACAACCTGGACGCCAAGACCGGCGACCTGTGCTGGAAGGACCTCTGCCGCGGTCCGCACCTGCCCTCGACCCGCGCGATCCCGGCCTTCAAGCTGATGCGCAACGCCGCCGCCTACTGGCGGGGCAGCGAGAAGAACCCGATGCTCCAGCGCATCTACGGCACCGCCTGGCCGTCGAAGGACGAGCTGAAGCAGTACCTGGACTTCCTCGCCGAGGCCGAGAAGCGCGACCACCGCAAGCTCGGCAACGAGCTCGACCTGTTCTCCGTCCCGGAGCAGATCGGCTCCGGCCTCGCGGTCTTCCACCCCAAGGGCGGCATCGTCCGCCGCGTCATGGAGGACTACTCGCGGCGCCGCCACGAGGAAGAGGGCTACGAGTTCGTCTACACCCCGCACGCCACGAAGGGGAAGCTCTTCGAGACGTCCGGCCACCTCGACTGGTACGCCGAGGGCATGTACCCGCCCATGCAGCTCGACGAGGGCGTGGACTACTACCTCAAGCCCATGAACTGCCCGATGCACAACCTGATCTTCGATGCGCGCGGCCGCTCGTACCGTGAACTGCCGCTGCGCTTCTTCGAGTTCGGGACCGTGTACCGGTACGAGAAGTCGGGCGTCGTGCACGGCCTGACCCGTGCCCGCGGCTTCACCCAGGACGACGCGCACATCTACTGCACCCGTGAGCAGATGTCCGACGAGCTGGACAAGACGCTCACCTTCGTCCTGAACCTGCTGCGCGACTACGGCCTGACCGACTTCTACCTGGAGCTGTCCACCAAGGACCCCGAGAAGTTCGTCGGCTCCGACGAGGTCTGGGAGGAGGCCACGGAGACGCTGCGCCAGGTCGCCGAGAAGCAGGGCCTGCCCCTGGTTCCGGACCCGGGCGGCGCCGCCTTCTACGGCCCGAAGATCTCCGTCCAGGCCAAGGACGCCATCGGCCGGACCTGGCAGATGTCGACGATCCAGCTCGACTTCAACCTGCCCGAGCGCTTCGACCTGGAGTACACCTCCGCGGACGGCTCCAAGCAGCGTCCGGTCATGATCCACCGGGCCCTCTTCGGCTCGATCGAGCGGTTCTTCGCCGTGCTCCTGGAGCACTACGCGGGCGCCTTCCCGGCGTGGCTGGCCCCCGTCCAGGCCATCGGCATCCCGATCGGCGACGGGCACGTGGACTACCTGGAGAAGTTCGCCGCGGCCGCCAAGAAGAAGGGCCTGCGCGTCGAGGTCGACTCCTCCTCCGACCGCATGCAGAAGAAGATCCGCAACGCGCAGAAGCAGAAGGTGCCCTTCATGGTCATCGCGGGCGACGAGGACATGGCCAACAACGCCGTCTCCTTCCGCTACCGCGACGGCTCGCAGGAGAACGGCATCCCGTTCGACGAGGCCATCGCGAAGATCGCGCAGGTGGTCGAGGAGCGGACGCAGGTCTGATCGGACCGCGACGAAGGGCCCCCGGAGCTCAGCTCTCCGGGGGCCTCTTGTCGCTCTCACGGGAGAAGACCTGAAGGAGCCACGAGGAGAACGAGCCCGTCACCGCGCCGAGCAGGGCCAACCCGCCGGCCATCATCCCGGTCGCGATCACCCGGCCGCCCGAGGTCACCGGGGTGATGTCGCCGTAGCCGACCGTGGTGAGGGTCGCCGCGGCCCACCACACCGCGTCCCCGAAGGTCCGCATGGTGGCACCGGGTGCTCCGCGCTCCTGCTGGTAGACCGCGAGGGCACCGGCGAAGCCGAGGAGCAGGGTCGACAGGCTCGCGTAGGCGATCACGCGTGCGTGCAGGGAGAGCCGGGGCTCCCCTTGCCGGCGCTGGATGGCGTCGTAGAGCGGCACGATCCGCAGCGGCCGCAGCAAGGGCAGGAGGACCACCACCGTGTGCAGGAAGTGCGTCCTGACGAAGCGGGCGAAGCGCTCGCCACTGAGGCGCCGGCGCACCAGGTAGTCCGCGGCGAACAGCGCCCAGAGCACGAGCATCGAGACCCAGCACAGGGTCCGCAGGCCGGGTGGCATGCTCTCGGCGAGGACGCGGGCGGCATAGAGGCCCAGGAAGGCCAGCGATGCCAGGAACAGCGGGATCTCGGTGCGCTGCTCCCAGCGGGTGTAGGGGCTGTCGTGGTCCACCGGGCCAGCTTGGCTGGTGACCGTCCTCCCGCCGCCCCGGCGACACGCCGCGAACGGACGAAGCCATATGCTGCACGCATGACGAGTGAGCCGGAGCAGCAGTGGGGAGTGGGGATCCAGGACGCGTTCCAGCGTCTGTGGACGCCCCATCGGATGGCCTACATCCAGGGTGAGAACAAGCCGACCGGTCCCGGAGCGGACGACGGCTGCCCCTTCTGCTCGATCCCGGCCAAGTCCGACGAGGACGGTCTGGTCGTCAGGCGCGGCGAGCAGGTGTACGCGGTCCTCAACCTGTACCCGTACAACGGCGGTCACCTGATGGTCGTGCCCTACCGCCACGTCGCCGACTACACCGATCTCACCGACGCGGAGACCGTCGAGCTCGCCGCCCTGACCAAGCAGGCCATGACGGCCCTGCGCACCGCCTCGGGCGCGCACGGCTTCAACATCGGCATGAACCAGGGCACGGTCGCCGGCGCCGGCATCGCGGCCCACCTCCACCAGCACATCGTCCCGCGCTGGGGCGGCGACACGAACTTCATGCCGGTGGTGGGACACACCAAGGTGCTGCCGCAGCTCCTCGCCGACACCCGGAAGATGCTGGCGGAGGCGTGGCCGAACGCTTGACGCCCCGGCCGCCGGTGGGGCCGATCAGCCCGTCCGGCGCCTGAGGACGAGGCCACCACCGAACGGGTCCGGGGCACAACCCTCGGGGCGGTCGCCCAGACCCGCCCGGTGCGGCCTACGCGTCGTAGACGTCCGCCTTCCTCGGCGTCGGATCCTGCACGGCCGTGCTGAGGAACGCGGACCGGGCACCGAACTTCTCGGTGTCCACGCCGTTCTCCTCCAAGACCTTGATCGCCGCGGCATGGACCACCCGCAGCACCGGCGTGGCCGCGCGCAGCGCGTCGTCGGCCATGAAGCGGTGGCGCCACGGCTGGTCCGCCCACGCGTGCCGGAGCCCGAACGGCTCGGGCAGGCCTATCGTCCCGCCGAGCCAGTTCAGCAGCGGCGGGTACCAGGAGATCGGGGCCCGTACCGCCAGCCGTACCACCTCGTCGCTGTTCACCAGCGGAAGCTTGATCTTGCGGGTCTCCCACGGCTTCAGCGACTTGGCGACCTCCTTGGTCGGTGCCTCGGGCTTCTCCTGGAACAGCCCGTTCACCGGGCCGAGCGCGTGCCCGGTGACCTCGATGCGCAACGTCTCGTGCAGCACGGTCACCGTGATCAGCATCGTGATGATCAACTGCCCGTCCCAGAGCGTCCACTGGACGCCCAGGTAGTGCCGGTCACCGCTGCCGAACTGCTGCTTGTTGCAGATGTCCTGTATCGCGTGCGGCTTGACCTGGTACGCCTCGACGTCCGTGCCCTCCGGCCGGGACACCGCCTTCGCGCCCTCGGCGATCGGCGTGACGACCCAGTGCCGTATCGAAGGCTTGGGGAAACCACCGGTGTTGAGCGGACCGCGCTCCAGCATGCGCAACTGGTCATGGATCGAGCGGATCACGTCCCAGCTGCGGAAGGGGTGGATCTCCCGGCCGGGGTCGGCCGGCGCCAGGTTCTCGGCCAGCTGCCAGCTGCCCCAGCGGGTTCCCATGCCGAGTATCCCCTTGGGCCCGGCGTAGAACACGGAGTTGGACTGCTGTTCCGCGCTGAGCTTGGCGAGCGACTGGCGCAGCTGCTCGGCCTGGGTCTCGCTGGGGCTGGTCGGCACCGCCTCCGGCACCTTCGCGCCGACGCTGCTGCCCGCCAGCAGGCTGTCCCACCGCTCCCGCAGGTCCCGCGCGGTGCGCTCGCAGACCTGCTTGGCCCAGAACCAGCCGACCACGGGCATGACGACACAGGCCCGGGCGTACCACGCCCAGAACCCGCCGAACGGCATCCGGATCAGGAAGATCACGGCCAGCGCGCCCGCCGCGACGAGCAGCACGGAGGCGAGAGCGCCGCCCCGCTTCTCGTTCGCCTTGCCGATCGTGGTGCGCAGCTGGAAGATCAGCAGCCACACCAGGAGGCCGGGCAGGAAGAGCACACCGCAGACCACCGTGATCGCGGAGAGCATCCGGTCGCGGGCCTTGCGGATGTTGTTGGCGGCCAGACAGTGCTCGACGACCACCTGCGGCTCGGTACCGAAGGACTGGATCAGCGGCTTGCGGCCGCTGTCGAGCATGCGGTCGACGACGGCGCGCGAGAAGGCCTCACCCAGGTTGGGCCGGAAGATCCTCGCCCACCTGCGGCCTTCCTTGACGTCCGTCTGGTGCCATTCGTTGTCGGCCTTCTTGATGTCCTGAAACGGATTGTCCCGGTAGGCCGCGGAGGCCAGCGCGTACGTCGCCGTCTGCCCTTCGCCGGCCGTGCGCGGCACCTGCGGACCGAAGATGTCCGCGTAACCGCCCTCAACGGTCATTCCCGCCCCCGATCGCCGCACTGTCGCTTCTGCGGCCTTCCCGACTTCCGTACTGCGCACACCTGTTGATCGATGATCAGCGTATCCCCAGCCACCGACAACCGTCGGCGGACGGCCGAAGCCGCCCGCCGACGCGGAGGGAAGCGTTCCACCGGGGCCGCACAGCCACTCGGCGGCGCCCGGCGCGAACTACGAGGCGGCGCGCGCCTCTTCACGAATCCTTTCCGCGATCTGCTGCGGCATCGGCTCGTGCCGCGCATAGCGGCGGCTGAACCGTGCCGTGCCGTGCGACATCGACCGCAGGTCGATCGCATACCGCCCGATCTCGATCTCGGGCACCTCGGCCTTGATGACCGTCCGGCCTCCGCTGGTCTGCTCGGTGCCGAGGACGCGGCCTCGCCGCCCGGACAGATCGCTCATCACCGGCCCGACGTACTCGTCGCCGACGAGGACGGACACCTCGGCGACCGGCTCCAGCAGATGGATCTTCACATCGGCCGCCGCCTCCCGCAGCGCCAGCGCGCCGGCCGTCTGGAACGCGGCGTCGGAGGAGTCCACCGAGTGCGCCTTGCCGTCGAGCAGCGTGACCCGGATGTCGACGAGCGGGTGACCGGCCGCGACTCCCTTGGCGGCCTGGGCCCGCACACCCTTCTCCACCGACGGGATGAACTGCCGAGGCACCGCGCCGCCGACGACCTTGTCCACGAACTCGATGCCCGAGCCACCCGGCAGCGGCTCCACCTCGATCTCGCAGATGGCGTACTGCCCATGCCCGCCGGACTGCTTCACATGCCGGCCGCGCCCCGCCGACCTGCTCGCGAACGTCTCCCGCAGGGAGACCTTGTGCGGCACGACATCGACCTGCACCCCGTACCGGCTGCGCAACCGTTCGAGGGCGACGTCCGCGTGTGCCTCGCCCAGACACCACAGCACGACCTGGTGGGTGGCCTGGTTCTGCTCCAGCCGCATGGTCGGGTCCTCGGCGACCAGCCGGGACAGCCCCTGCGACAGCTTGTCCTCGTCCGCCTTGCTGTGCGCCTGGATGGCGAGCGGCAGCAGCGGGTCGGGCATCTGCCACGGCTCCATCAGCAGCGGATCGTCCTTGGCCGACAGGGTGTCGCCGGTCTCCGCACGGCTCAGCTTCGCCACGCAGGCGAGATCACCGGCGATGGCGTGGCTGAGCGTGCGCTGCTGCTTGCCGAACGGCGCGGACAGGGCGCCGATCTTCTCGTCGACGTCGTGGTCCTCGTGCCCGCGGTCGGCCAGACCGTGTCCGGAGACGTGCACCGTCTCGTCCGGGCGCAGGGTCCCGGAGAAGACCCGCACCATCGACACCCGGCCGACGTACGGGTCGGACGCCGTCTTCACGACCTCGGCGACCAGCGGCCCGTCCGGGTCGCACGGCTTCAGCTCGCGCGGCTTGCCGTCGATCGTGGTGACGCCGGGTGCCTCGCGTTCCAGCGGCGTCGGGAAGCCGCGGGTGATCAGTTCGAGCACCTCGACCGTGCCGAGTCCCTGCCTGGCGCCGTCGGCAGGGGGCGCGGCCGCCAGGACGGGGAAGAACGTGCCGCGCGCGACGGCCCGCTCCAGGTCCTCGATCAGCGTCTTGACGTCGACCTGCTCGCCGCCCAGATACCGGTCCATGAGGGTCTCGTCCTCGCTCTCCGCGATGATCCCCTCGATCAGCCGGTTGCGGGCCTCCTCGATCAGCGGCAGCTGGTCCTCGCCCGGCTCGGAGTCCTTGCGCTCACCGGAGGAGTAGTCGAAGAGCTTCTGCGACAGCAGGCCGATCAGACCGGTGACGGGAGCGTGCCCGTCCGGGCCCTGCGGGCCGTGCAGGGGCAGGTACAGCGGGAGCACGGCGTCGGGATCGTCCCCGCCGAAGGCGTCCGCGCAGATCCGTGTCATCTCCTCGTAGTTCGCCCGCGCGGCCTCCAGGTGCGTGACGACGATCGCGCGCGGCATGCCGACCGCCGCGCACTCCTCCCACACCATGCGGGTGGAGCCGTCCACGCCGTCCGAGGCCGAGACGACGAAAAGGGCCGCGTCCGCCGCTCGCAGACCGGCCCTGAGTTCCCCGACGAAGTCGGCGTATCCGGGGGTGTCCAGCAGGTTGACCTTGATGCCGTCCCATTCGACGGGCACCAGAGAGAGCTGCACCGAGCGCTGCTGGCGGTGCTCGATCTCGTCGTAGTCGGAGACGGTGCCGCCGTCCTCCACGCGGCCCGCCCGGTTCACCGCCCCCGCTGTGAGCGCGAGGGCCTCCACCAGAGTCGTCTTGCCGGATCCGCTGTGGCCGACCAGCACCACGTTCCGTACGGATGCGGGGTGGTCGGCCGCCGTTGCCCTGCCGGCGGCTCCGGGGTGTGCGTTCGCCTTGTCGCCCATGATCCTGCCTCCCGTGCACGGTGAGGTCACTGTGGGCGCGGGACGTACGGATCCTCCCCGGACTTCTTCCGGGAAGTGCCCCCAGCGAGGCGGCTCCGGTGACGCCCGCGGTTCTTCGAGCTTTCCACTCCCGTCACGGTGCGTCCATACGACGGACGTGATCGCGCCGTCCGGCACCGGTGGACGGGGCCGCCCGACCCGTGTACGAGTGCCCGGCGGTCGCGGCCACGCGCGCGTGGCTACGATGGGCCAGCCGGTGGCCAGCAGGGGCCGCACGGCGCCACACCGACCCTCGGGAAGGCCATGCTGAACAAGTACGCGCGTGCTTTCTTCACGCGTGTTCTCACACCGTTCGCCGCGTTTCTGATCCGGCGGGGCGTCAGCCCCGACACCGTCACGCTCATCGGCACCGCCGGTGTGGTCGCCGGCGCGCTGGTCTTCTACCCGAGGGGCGAGTTCTTCTGGGGCACGGTCGTGATCACGCTGTTCGTGTTCTCCGACCTCGTCGACGGCAACATGGCCCGCCAGCTCGGCCGCTCCAGCCGCTGGGGCGCCTTCCTGGACTCCACGCTCGACCGGGTGGCCGACGGCGCGATCTTCGGCGGCTTCATCCTCTGGTACGCCGGTGGCGGCGACGACCTCGTCCTGTGCGCCGTGTCGATCTTCTGCCTGGCCAGCGGCCAAGTGGTGTCCTACACCAAGGCCAGGGGTGAGTCCATCGGTCTGCCGGTCGCGGTCAACGGCCTCGTCGAGCGCGCCGAACGTCTGGTGATCTCGCTGGTCGCGGCCGGTCTGGCGGGCCTGCACACGTTCGGGGTACCCGGCATCCAGTACCTGCTGCCCGTCGCCCTGTGGATCGTCGCCGTAGGCAGTCTCGTCACGCTCATCCAGCGGGTCGTCACCGTCCGCCGCGAGTCGGCCGAGGCGGAGGCGGCGGCCGCACAGGAGGAGAAGCCGCAGAACGCCTCTCAAGGGAGCGAGGCAGCCAAGTGAGTGCCCAGGAGCGGCTCACGGACGCCCTGTACGGGCTCGGCTGGGGCACGGTGAAGAAGCTTCCCGAACCGGTCGCGGTACGGCTCGGTCGCACCATCGCCGACCTCACCTGGAAGCAGCGGGGCAAGGGCGTGCAACGGCTGGAGAGCAACTACGCGCGCGTGGTGCCGGGCGCGAGCCCGGAGCGCCTCGCCGAGCTCTCGCGCGCGGGCATGCGCTCGTACCTGCGCTACTGGATGGAGTCCTTCCGGCTCCCCGCCTGGAGCGCGGAACGCGTCAGGAACGGCTTCGACCCCAAGGACGTCCACTACCTGACCGACGGCCTCGCCGCGGGCAACGGCGTGATACTCGCCCTGCCGCACCTGGCCAACTGGGACCTGGCCGGCGCCTGGGTCACGACCGAGCTGGAGACGCCGTTCACCACGGTCGCCGAACGCCTCAAGCCCGAGACCCTGTACGACCGTTTCGTCGCCTACCGCGAGGGCCTCGGCATGGAGGTCCTGCCGCACAGCGGCGGCACCGCCTTCGGCACCCTCGCCCGGCGACTGCGCGACGGCGGCCTGGTCTGCCTGGTCGCCGACCGGGACCTGTCCGCCTCCGGCGTCGAGGTGGACTTCTTCGGCGCCGCGGCCCGGATGCCCGCCGGCCCGGCGCTGCTGGCCCAGCAGACCGGGGCGCTGCTGCTCCCGGTCACCCTCTGGTACGACGACACACCCGTCATGCGAGGCCGCGTCCACCCACCGGTCGAGGTGCCCGAGTCAGGCACCCGGGCCGAGAAGACGTCTGTCATGACGCAGGCGCTGGCCGACGCCTTCGCCTCGGGGATCGCCGAACATCCGCAGGACTGGCACATGCTCCAGCGCCTGTGGCTCGCTGATCTGGACCCCGGAAAGGGACCCCTGTGAAGATCGGTCTCGTCTGCCCGTACTCCTGGGACGTGCCGGGCGGCGTCCAGTTCCACATCCGCGACCTCGCCGAGTACTTCATCCGGCTCGGCCACGAGGTGTCCGTCCTGGCGCCCGCCGACGACGACACCCCGCTCCCGCCGTACGTGGTCTCGGCGGGCCGCGCCGTCCCCGTGCCGTACAACGGCTCGGTCGCCCGTCTGAACTTCGGCTTCCTCTCGGCCGCCCGGGTCCGACGCTGGCTGCACGACAACGCGTTCGACGTCATCCACATCCACGAGCCGACGTCGCCGTCCCTGGGCCTGCTGACCTGCTGGGCGGCACAGGGTCCGATCGTCGCGACCTTCCACACCTCCAACCCGCGCTCCCGGGCGATGATCGCGGCGTACGCCATCCTCCAGGCGGCCCTGGAGAAGATCAGCGCCCGGATCGCGGTGAGCGAGTACGCCCGCCGCACGCTGGTGGAGCACCTCGGTGGGGACGCGGTGGTGATCCCGAACGGCGTCGACGTCGACTTCTTCGCCAAGGCCGAGCCCAACCCCGACTGGCAGTCGGGAGGGTCGCGCGGCTCGGTCGAGGGCGGCGGTGAGCAAGGGTCGGGCGAGACGATCGGCTTCATCGGCCGCATCGACGAGCCCCGCAAGGGCCTGCCGGTCCTGATGCGGGCGCTGCCCAAGATCCTCGCCGCCCGCCCGCGGACCAGGCTCCTGGTGGCCGGCCGGGGCGACGAGAAGGAGGCGGTCGAGTCCCTGCCCGCCGAACTGCGCTCGCGGGTCGAGTTCCTCGGCATGATCAGCGACGAGGACAAGGCCCGCTTCCTGCGCAGCGTCGACCTGTACGTCGCTCCCAACACCGGCGGCGAGAGTTTCGGGATCATCCTGGTCGAGGCGATGTCGGCCGGCGCCCCGGTCCTCGCCTCCGACCTGGACGCGTTCGCCCAGGTCCTCGACCAGGGCGCGGCCGGCGAACTCTTCGCCAACGAGGACGCCGACGCCCTCGCCGAGGCCGCCGTACGCCTCCTTGAGGACCCGAAGCGAAGAGCGGAACTGCGGGAGCGGGGGAGTGCGCACGTGCGCCGCTTCGACTGGTCGACCGTCGGCGCGGACATCCTGTCCGTCTACGAGACG
Organism: Streptomyces sp. NPDC001920; assembly: GCF_053594495.1. Lineage (NCBI taxonomy): Bacteria > Bacillati > Actinomycetota > Actinomycetes > Kitasatosporales > Streptomycetaceae > Streptomyces > Streptomyces sp. NPDC001920. Next base: position 157,050 of record NZ_JBSFEP010000011.1, on the reverse strand, counting down.
GTGACGGCGGGCGCGGCGGCGGTGGCGGCGGACGAGGGGACCGGAGGCGGGCTGCGGGCGAGGCTGAGGCCGGCGAGGGGCTGAGCGCCGAATGCGCGGGCCGGCGATCGGCCCGCCCGGCGTTCCGGAACGAGGCCCTCTCGGGCCGAAGCTGGGTCTGCGGCCGGCAGTCCGCAGGGCAGTGCCCGGCGACCGTCACATCGGCGCCCGCGCTGCCCCGTGAACGCCCCGCCCGACATCCGCCCCGCCCCACGGGACTAGGCTCCGCCCGTGACCGCAACACTCATCTGGACCCTCGTAGCCCTCGTCGCGATCGGCCTCTACCTGAGCTGGACCGCGGGCCGCCTCGACCGGTTGCACGCCAGGATCGACGCGGCCCGCGCCGCACTCGACGCCCAACTGCTCCGCCGCGCCTCGGTCGCCCAGGAGGTGGCCACCTCCGGCGTCCTGGACCCGGCCGCGTCGATCGTCCTGTACGAGGCCGCCCACGCCGCCCGGCAGGCCGAGGAGGAACAGCGGGAGGTCGCCGAGAGCGAGCTGAGCCAGGCGCTGCGGGCGGTGTTCGCGGAGGCCCAGCAGGTGGAGGCGGTACGCGAGGCCCCCGGGGGCGAGGAGGCCGCCCATGAGCTGACCGAGGCCGTGCGCCGGGTACCGATGGCCCGCCGCTTCCACAACGACGCCGTACGGGCCGCCAGGGCCCTGCGCCGCCACCGCAAGGTCCGCTGGTTCCGGCTGGCCGGCCACGCGCCGTTCCCCTTGGCCTTCGAGATGGACGACGAGCCGCCCGCCGTACTGGCCGACCGAGCCGCCTGACCAGCGCATTCACGCCATCGGGCCGGAAAAGGATCCACCGGCTTCGCATTGGCCCTTGCTGTGGCCTGGTCCGCTCCCGTTTCCTCTGTGCTTGCAGTAACCCTCTTTCACCGTGTGAGGTCACCCGTGTCCAACTCCGAAAACCAGGCTCCCGAGACCGGCACCGCCCGTGTGAAGCGCGGCATGGCCGAGCAGCTCAAGGGCGGCGTGATCATGGATGTCGTCACGCCGGAGCAGGCGAAGATCGCCGAGGACGCGGGCGCCGTCGCCGTCATGGCCCTGGAGCGGGTCCCCGCCGACATCCGCAAGGACGGCGGCGTGGCCCGCATGTCCGACCCGGACATGATCGAGGGCATCATCGACGCCGTCTCGATCCCGGTCATGGCCAAGTCCCGCATCGGCCACTTCGTCGAGGCCCAGGTCCTGCAGTCCCTCGGGGTCGACTACATCGACGAGTCCGAGGTGCTCACCCCGGCCGACGAGGTCAACCACTCCGACAAGTGGGCGTTCACCACCCCGTTCGTCTGTGGCGCCACCAACCTGGGCGAGGCCCTGCGCCGCATCGCCGAGGGTGCCGCGATGATCCGCTCGAAGGGCGAGGCCGGTACCGGCAACGTCGTCGAGGCCGTGCGCCACCTGCGCCAGATCAAGAACGAGATCGCCAGGCTGCGCGGCTTCGACAACAACGAGCTGTACGCCGCCGCCAAGGAGCTGCGCGCCCCGTACGAGCTCGTCAAGGAAGTCTCCGAGCTCGGCAAGCTCCCCGTCGTGCTGTTCTCCGCCGGTGGCGTGGCCACCCCGGCCGACGCCGCCCTGATGCGTCAGCTCGGCGCCGAGGGCGTCTTCGTCGGCTCCGGCATCTTCAAGTCCGGCGACCCGGCCAAGCGTGCCGCGGCCATCGTGAAGGCGACCACCTTCTACGACGACCCGAAGATCATCGCGGACGCGTCGCGCAACCTCGGCGAGGCCATGGTCGGCATCAACTGCGACACCCTCCCCGAGACCGAGCGCTACGCCAACCGCGGCTGGTAAGCACCCTCAAGGACTGCACGTACATGACTGACGCACCCGTCATAGGCGTCCTGGCCCTCCAGGGCGACGTACGGGAGCACCTCATCGCCCTGGCCGCGGCCGACGCCGTGGCCAGGCCGGTGCGGCGCCCCGAGGAACTCGCCGAGGTCGACGGTCTCGTCATCCCCGGCGGGGAGTCCACGACCATCTCCAAGCTGGCCGTCCTGTTCGGCGTGATGGAGCCCCTCCGCGCGCGCGTGCGGGCGGGCATGCCCGTCTACGGCACCTGCGCGGGCATGATCATGCTGGCCGACAAGATCCTCGACCCGCGTTCGGGCCAGGAGACCGTCGGCGGCATCGACATGATCGTGCGCCGCAACGCCTTCGGGCGCCAGAACGAGTCCTTCGAGGCGGCGGTCGACATCGAGGGCGTGGACGGCGATCCTGTGGAGGGCGTCTTCATCCGCGCCCCGTGGGTCGAGTCCGTCGGCGCCGAGGCCGAGGTCCTCGCCGTGCACGACGGCCACATCGTCGCGGTCCGCCAGGGCAACGCGCTGGCCACGTCGTTCCACCCGGAACTGACCGGCGACCACCGCGTGCACGGCCTGTTCGTCGACATGGTGCACGCGAACCGGGCGGCCGAGTCCTTGTAGGATCTCTGGCGTTCGTTCATAGATGGGTTACGCGAAGGAGACAGGCAGATGTCCGGCCACTCTAAATGGGCCACGACGAAGCACAAGAAGGCCGTGATCGACGCCAAGCGCGGCAAGCTCTTCGCGAAGCTGATCAAGAACATCGAGGTCGCGGCGCGCATGGGCGGCGTCGACCTCGAAGGAAACCCGACGCTCTACGACGCCGTCCAGAAGGCCAAGAAACAGTCGGTTCCGAACAAGAACATCGACTCCGCGATCAAGCGCGGCGGCGGTCTCGAAGCCGGCGGTGCCGACTACGAGACGATCATGTACGAGGGCTACGGCCCGAACGGCGTCGCCGTGCTGATCGAGTGCCTCACGGACAACCGCAACCGCGCCGCCTCCGAGGTCCGTGTCGCCATGACCCGCAACGGCGGCTCCATGGCCGATCCGGGCTCCGTGTCGTACCTCTTCAACCGCAAGGGCGTCGTGATCGTCCCCAAGGGCGAGCTGACCGAGGACGACGTCCTGGGCGCGGTCCTGGACGCGGGCGCCGAGGAGGTCAACGACCTCGGCGAGTCCTTCGAGGTCCTCAGCGAGGCCACCGACCTGGTCGCGGTGCGCACCGCCCTGCAGGAGGCCGGGATCGACTACGACTCCGCCGAGGCCAACTTCGTCCCGACCATGCAGGTCGAGCTCGACGAGGAGGGCGCCAAGAAGATCTTCAAGCTGATCGACGCGCTGGAGGACAGCGACGACGTCCAGAACGTCTTCGCCAACTTCGACGTCAGCGACGAGATCATGGAGAAGGTCGACGCGTAACGCAGCCGCGACGCGGCCGGGTTCAGGCTCAACGGGCCGACGGGACGATCCCGTCGGCCCGTCGCCTTTGCCGGGAGTTGCTGACCGGCGTTGTCAGCGGCACCCGATAGCCTGCACGAACTGGGGGTACCGCCCAGCGGAGCCGGGGAGATCGAAGGGAGGGGCGCGTGCGCGTACTGGGGGTGGACCCGGGGCTGACCCGATGCGGTGTCGGCGTGGTCGAAGGCGTCGCGGGACGCCCGCTCACCATGCTCGGCGTCGGAGTCGTCCGCACACCCGCGGACGCCGAGCTGGGCCACCGCCTCGTCGCCGTCGAGCAGGGCATCGAGCAGTGGCTGGACGAACACCGGCCCGAATACGTCGCCGTGGAGCGGGTGTTCAGCCAGCACAACGTCCGCACCGTGATGGGCACCGCCCAGGCCAGCGCCGTCGCCATGCTCTGCGCCGCCCGCCGCGGCATCCCCGTCGCCCTGCACACCCCCAGCGAGGTCAAGGCCGCCGTCACCGGCAGCGGCCGCGCCGACAAGGCACAGGTCGGCGCCATGGTCACCCGTCTGCTCAGGCTCACCGCCCCGCCCAGACCGGCCGACGCCGCCGACGCCCTCGCGCTCGCCATCTGCCACATCTGGCGCGCCCCCGCGCAGAACCGACTCCAGCAGGCCGTCGCCCTGCACTCAGCCAAAGCACCGAAAGGCCGTACGGCATGATCGCCTTCGTCAGCGGCACAGTGGCCGCCCTCGCTCCGGACGCCGCGGTGGTCGAGGTGGGCGGCGTCGGCATGGCCGTCCAGTGCACCCCGAACACCCTGTCCACCCTGCGCATGGGCCAGCCGGCCAAGCTGCACACCTCGCTGGTCGTCCGCGAGGACTCCCTCACGCTGTACGGCTTCGCCGACGACGACGAGCGGCAGACCTTCGAACTGCTCCAGACCGCGAGCGGGGTCGGACCGCGCCTGGCCCAGGCGATGCTGGCGGTGCACACACCCGACGCCCTGCGCAGGGCCGTGGCGACCGCCGACGAGAAGGCACTCACCGCCGTCCCCGGCATCGGCAAGAAGGGCGCCCAGAAGCTGCTCCTGGAACTGAAGGACCGCCTCGGCGAACCCATCGGCGCGCCCGCCGTCGGCGCCCCGGTCACCCAGGGCTGGCGCGACCAGCTGCACGCCGCCCTGATCGGCCTCGGGTACGCCACCCGCGAGGCCGACGAGGCGGTCGCCGCCGTGACCCCGCAGGCCGAGGCCGCCGAGGGCACGCCCCAGGTGGGCCAGTTGCTGAAGGCGGCCCTGCAGACCCTGAACAGAGCCCGCTGACCGACGGCCCCTGACGCCACTCACGTACGCCACCCACCGCGACCCCCGAGGCACACTCCATGAACTGGGACGACACCACCGACACCCCCGCCGCCGAGCGGCTCGTCGGTGCGTCCGCCGACCGTGAGGACCAGGCCGTCGAGGCCGCCCTGCGCCCGAAGGACCTGGGCGAGTTCATCGGCCAGGAGAAGGTCCGCGAACAGCTCGACCTCGTCCTGCGGGCCGCCCGCGCGCGAGGCGCCACCGCCGACCATGTGCTGCTCTCCGGCGCCCCGGGCCTCGGCAAGACCACCCTGTCGATGATCATCGCGGCCGAGATGGGCGCCCCGATCCGCATCACCAGCGGCCCCGCCATCCAGCACGCCGGTGACCTCGCCGCGATCCTGTCCTCCCTCCAGGAGGGCGAGGTCCTCTTCCTCGACGAGATCCACCGCATGTCCCGGCCCGCCGAGGAGATGCTGTACATGGCGATGGAGGACTTCCGCGTCGACGTGATCGTCGGCAAGGGACCGGGCGCCACCGCCATCCCGCTCGAACTGCCCCCGTTCACCCTGGTCGGCGCCACCACCCGCGCGGGTCTGCTGCCGCCCCCGCTGCGCGACCGCTTCGGCTTCACCGCCCACATGGAGTTCTACGAGCCAGCCGAGCTGGAGCGCGTCATCCACCGCTCGGCGAACCTGCTCGACGTGGAGATCGAGGCCGACGGCGCCGCCGAGATCGCCGGCCGCTCCCGTGGCACACCCCGTATCGCCAACCGCCTGCTGCGCAGGGTCCGCGACTACGCCCAGGTCAAGGCCGACGGGATCATCACCAAGGACATCGCCGCGGCCGCCCTCGCCGTCTACGAGGTGGACACCCGCGGCCTCGACCGGCTCGACCGCGCCGTCCTTGAAGCCCTGCTCAAGCTGTTCGGCGGCGGCCCGGTCGGCCTGTCCACCCTCGCGGTCGCGGTGGGGGAGGAGCGCGAGACCGTCGAGGAGGTGGCCGAGCCCTTCCTGGTGCGGGAGGGCCTGCTCGCGCGCACCCCTCGCGGCCGGGTCGCCACGCCCGCCGCCTGGGCGCACCTCGACCTCACCCCACCGGGCTCGTCAGCTGCGGGAAACGGACAACAGGACCTGTTCGGGGCGTGACGACATCGTGACGGCGAGCTCAGTGGCCGCAGGGGGAACCCCAGTGCCATGCTGAGCGTTGTTCCCTGCGCGGAGACTCGCTTAGACTCCGCCGATGCCGCCTTTGTCGGCGGCAGACAATCCCCAACCATCAGGCCGCTCACAGCGCGGTCGTGTGAAGGAAGTTCCGACCCGTGAGTCTCGTGACCCTCCTCCCGTTCATCGTGCTCATCGGGGCCATGTTCCTGATGACCCGGTCGGCCAAGAAGAAGCAGCAGCAGGCCGCCGACATGCGGAACCAGATGCAGCCCGGATCCGGTGTCCGCACCATCGGGGGCATGTACGCCACGGTCAAGGAGGTCAGCGACGACACCGTCCTCCTCGACGCCGGCCCGGGCGTGGAGCTCCTCTTCGCCAAGAACGCGATCGGTGCCGTCCTCTCGGACGACGAGTACAACCGCATCGTGCACGGCATCGAGCACGACCTGAAGTCCGACGTCGTCCCGGACGACGCCTCCTCCCTCACCGAGACCGACGAGCCCGCCGCTGCCGCCGCCTCCGACGAGAAGTCCGTCGACCTCGGCAAGAAGGACGCGAAGGACGAGGCCGAGGAGTCGTCCGACGCCGTGTCCGCCGAGGCGAAGACGGACGACGAGTCCAAGAAGTCAGGCGGCGACTCCGACGCGAAGTAGCCATGTTCCGGGGCGCGCGGGCCAGGCCTGCGCGCCCCCGGGCATGCTGAGCTCGCACGGGATCCCGACACCATGTCATGGCCGCCCGCCCGTTGATCCGGAGCGAGGCGGCCCGAGAGGGAGTACGAGAAGGTGGCAGCACCTAAGAAGGGCCGGAACGCGAGCGCCCAGAGCAAGCCGGGGCGCTCGCTGGCCCTCATCCTGATCGCCATCGCGGCGCTCACCGGAGGGATGTTCGCCTCGGGGCACACCACTCCGCGTCTTGGTATCGACCTGGCCGGCGGCACGAGCATCACGCTGCGCGCGGAAGCCGAGCCCGGCCAGGAATCCGCGATCAACAAGACCAACATGGACACCGCGGTCGAGATCATGGAGCGCCGTGTCAATGGTCTGGGTGTCTCGGAGGCCGAGGTTCAGACCCAGGGCGACAGGAACATCATCGTCAACATCCCCCGGGGCACGGACTCCAAGGAAGCCCGGGACCAGGTAGGCACCACCGCCAAGCTGTACTTCCGACCGGTCGTCGCCACCGAGATGGCCGGCGCGGCGCCCACCCCCTCGCCGAGCGCCTCCGGCAGCGCGTCCGGCGACGCCGGCGAGAAGGCGACCTCCTCCGCGTCTCCCTCCGGCACCCCCTCGGCGACCGCGACCCAGCAGGGCCGCGCGGTCAGCGACGCGCTGAAGGCCGACCCGACGCCCTCCAAGAGCGCCGACTCCAGCGCCTCCCCGTCCGCGAGCGGCACCCCCTCGGGTGACCAGCCGAGCGGCAAGCTCGAAGCGCAGTACGCCGCGCTGGACTGCACCAAGGAGTCGGTCCGCGCCAAGGCGGGTGACGGCGCCAAGCCCACCGAGTCCACCGTCGCCTGCGGTCAGAACTCCAGCGGTCAGTGGCAGAAGTACATCCTCGGCCCCGCCGAGGTCGACGGCACGGACGTCGACGAGGCCCAGGCCGTCTTCAACACGCAGACCGGCGCCGGCTGGACCGTGACCATGAAGTTCACGGGCAAGGGGTCCGACAAGTTCGCGGCCATCACCGGGAAGCTGGCCAAGAACCAGCCGCCGCAGAACCAGTTCGCCATCGTGCTGGACGGCCAGGTCATCTCCGACCCGCGCGTCTCGGAAGCCCTGACCGGTGGCAGCGCCGAGATCTCCGGCAACTTCACCCAGCAGTCGGCCCAGAGCCTCGCCAACATGCTGTCGTACGGCGCGCTGCCGCTGACCTTCAGCGAGGACAGCGTCACCACGGTGTCCCCGGCGCTCGGCGGTGAGCAGCTGAAGGCGGGTCTGATCGCCGGTGCGATCGGCCTGGCCCTGGTGATCATCTACCTGCTGGTCTACTACCGCGGCCTGTCGGTCATCGCGATCCTGTCGTTGCTGGTCTCCGCGGCGCTGACCTACACGATCATGTCGCTGCTCGGCCCGACCATCAATTTCGCGCTCAACCTGCCGGCCGTCTGCGGTGCCATCGTCGCCATCGGTATCACGGCGGACTCGTTCATCGTCTACTTCGAACGCGTCCGCGACGAGATCCGCGAGGGCCGCTCGCTGCGCCCCGCGGTCGAGCGGGCCTGGCCGCGCGCCCGGCGCACCATCCTGGTCTCCGACTTCGTGTCGTTCCTCGCCGCCGCGGTGCTGTTCATCGTCACCGTCGGCAAGGTCCAGGGCTTCGCCTTCACGCTCGGTCTGACCACCCTGCTCGACGTGGTCGTCGTGTTCCTGTTCACCAAGCCCCTGCTGACGCTCATGGCCCGCACCAAGTTCTTCGCGAACGGCCACAGCTGGTCCGGCCTCGATCCCAAGCGACTGGGTGCCAAGCCGCCGCTGCGCCGCACCCGCCGCCCCTCCGCCCCCATCGAGACGAAGGAGGCGTGAGATGTCGAAGCTCGGCAACCTCGGCGCCCGACTGCACCGTGGCGAGGTCGGCTACGACTTCGTCGGCAACCGCAAGATCTGGTACGGCATCTCGATCCTGATCACCATCCTGGCCATCGTCGGCCTGGCGGTGCGCGGCCTGAACATGGGCATCGAGTTCCAGGGCGGGGCCGTCTTCAACACCCCGAGCACCGTGTCGGTGTCCCAGGCGCAGGAGTACGCGGAAGAGGCGTCCGGCCACGACGCGATCGTCCAGGAGCTCGGCAGCGGCGAGAAGGCCACGCTCCGCATCCAGGTCGCGGGCATCGACACCACCGAGGCCGACAAGGTCTCCGCGCAGCTCGCCAAGGACCTCGGCGTCGCGGAGAAGGACGTCACCGGCGAACTCGTCGGCCCCAGCTGGGGTGAGCAGATCGCCAACAAGGCCTGGCAGGGTCTCGGGATCTTCCTGGTCCTCGTCGTGATCTATCTGGCGATCGCGTTCGAATGGCGCATGGCGGTCGCCGCGTTCGTCGCCCTGATCCACGACATCACCATCACCGTCGGCATCTACGCCCTCGTCGGCTTCGAGGTGACGCCGGGCACGGTGATCGGTCTGCTCACGATCCTCGGTTATTCGCTCTACGACACGGTCGTCGTCTTCGACAGCCTCAAGGAGCAGACGAAGGACATCACCAAGCAGACCCGCTGGACCTACAGCGACATCGCCAACCGTTCGATCAACAGCACCCTGGTCCGCTCCGTCAACACCACCGTGGTCGCGCTGCTGCCGGTGGCGGGCCTGCTGTTCATCGGTGGCGGTTTCCTCGGCGCCGGCATGCTCAACGACATCTCGCTGTCGCTGTTCGTCGGTCTCGCGGCCGGTGCGTACTCCTCGATCTTCATCGCCACGCCGCTCGTCGCCGACCTCAAGGAGCGCGAGCCGCAGATGAAGGCCCTGCGCAAGCGTGTCCTCGCCAAGCGCGCCCAAGGCGCCACGCCGGGCGAGGCCGCGGACGCCCGGGTCAGCGACGAGTTCCACGGCGACGAGCCGGAGGACGCCGCCCCCGCGGTGGTGGGCCCGCGTACCCAACCCGCGTCCCGTGGCCGGGGCCGCGGCCGTTCCTCGGGGAAGCGCCGATGACCGAGATCAGGGAGCTGCTGCTCAGCCGTATCCGGGACGTGGCGGACTACCCGGAGCCGGGCGTGATGTTCAAGGACATCACCCCGCTCCTGGCGGACCCGGCGGCGTTCACGGCGCTCACCGACGCCCTCGCCGAGATCGCGGGCGACACCGGCGCCACGAAGATCGTCGGCCTGGAAGCCCGCGGCTTCATCCTCGGCGCTCCCGTCGCCGTCCGCGCGGGCATCGGCTTCATTCCGGTACGCAAGGCGGGCAAGCTCCCCGGGGCGACGCTCAGCCAGGCCTACGACCTGGAGTACGGCTCCGCCGAGATCGAGGTGCACGCCGAGGACCTGGCCGCGGGCGACCGCGTCCTGGTCATCGACGACGTCCTGGCCACCGGCGGCACCGCGGAGGCCTCGATCCAGCTGATCCGCAGGGCCGGCGCCGATGTGGCCGGACTGGCCGTGCTGATGGAACTGGGCTTCCTCGGCGGCCGCGCCCGTCTGGAGCCGGCCCTGGCCGGAGCCCCGCTGGAGTCGCTCCTCACGGTCTGACCCGGATCGCCGCACCGGGCGGGACCTCGGACCCGCTCCAAATGCCGCGCGCCTCCGCACGAGGCGCGCGGCATACGCATGTGTGGCGTACGCATGTCCCGGGACCCAACCGAGGACCGCTTCCCGGCGTGCGCATCGAGGCATCGCTTCGGCGGCCGTCACCACTCCGCTCGCATCGCCTGCCAAGCCGCGCACGCCGTCTCCCCGAGGCCCCCCGCGCACCCTCGCGACCGCCCCTGGACACGCTCGCGTCCCCCGGGCCACAGCCGCTGGAAACCCTCGCGCCACCCCTGCCGCAGCACGCGGACGACGGCACAGGAATTACGTGACGGCTCCTTGCGTTTCTCCGATGGACGGCCCTCACATCGGGCTGAAGGCGATCCCGGGGCGCGGGATCGCTACCATGGGGTTTCCGGAGCCTGACCGGGGGACCCGGATCGCGCACGAGGAGCCCTCTTGCCAGACGAGGCCCAGCACCTGACCGCCGCCAAGCCCGAGTCCGCCTCGGGGCCCGCGGCGAAGCCCGCGCCGAACGCGTCGCACGCGAAGAACGACACCCGCGGGCCGGTCGAACACGCCCAGTCCGCGCCCGTCGACAAGCCGGCCGAGCAGACGCGACCCAAGCCGGCCCCGCCCGAGCGGCCCGTCAATCCGCCGGCCCGCCCCGCCACCGGGCAGCCCGCCCGCTCCGGCTCCTCCAACCGCGTCCGCGCCCGCCTCGCCCGTCTCGGCGTCCAGCGCTCCAACCCGTACAACCCGGTGCTGGAGCCGTTGCTGCGCATAGTCCGCAGCAACGACCCCAAGATCGAGACCGCGACCCTCCGCCAGATCGAGAAGGCCTACCAGGTCGCCGAGCGCTGGCACCGCGGCCAGAAGCGCAAGAGCGGCGACCCGTACATCACCCATCCGCTCGCGGTGACGACCATCCTCGCCGAACTGGGCATGGATCCGGCCACCTTGATGGCGGGCCTGCTGCACGACACCGTCGAGGACACCGAGTACGGCCTCGACCAGCTCCGCCGCGACTTCGGTGACTCCGTCGCCCTGCTCGTCGACGGCGTCACCAAGCTGGACAAGGTCAAGTTCGGCGAGGCCGCGCAGGCCGAGACCGTGCGCAAGATGGTCGTTGCCATGGCCAAGGACCCGCGCGTCCTGGTCATCAAGCTCGCCGACCGCCTGCACAACATGCGCACCATGCGCTACCTCAAGCGCGAGAAGCAGGAGAAGAAGGCGCGCGAGACCCTGGAGATCTACGCGCCGCTCGCCCACCGCCTCGGCATGAACACCATCAAGTGGGAGCTGGAGGACCTCGCCTTCGCGATCCTCTACCCCAAGATGTACGACGAGATCGTACGGCTGGTGGCCGAGCGGGCACCGAAGCGTGACGAGTACCTGGCCATAGTGACCGACGAGGTCCAGCAGGACCTGCGGGCCGCCCGTATCAAGGCGACCGTCACGGGCCGCCCGAAGCACTACTACAGCGTCTACCAGAAGATGATCGTCCGCGGCCGTGACTTCGCGGAGATCTACGACCTGGTGGGCATCCGCGTCCTCGTCGACACGGTCCGCGACTGCTACGCCGCCCTCGGCACCGTGCACGCGCGATGGAACCCGGTCCCCGGCCGGTTCAAGGACTACATCGCGATGCCCAAGTTCAACATGTACCAGTCGCTGCACACCACGGTGATCGGTCCCAACGGCAAGCCGGTCGAACTCCAGATCCGCACGTTCGACATGCACCGCCGCGCCGAGTACGGCATCGCCGCGCACTGGAAGTACAAGCAGGAGGCCGTCGCCGGCGCCTCCAAGATCCGCACCGACGCCCCGCGGACGTCCGGCAAGGGCAAGGACGACCACCTCAACGACATGGCGTGGCTGCGTCAGCTGCTGGACTGGCAGAAGGAGACCGAGGACCCCGGCGAGTTCCTGGAGTCCCTGCGCTTCGACCTGTCCCGCAACGAGGTCTTCGTCTTCACCCCCAAGGGCGACGTCATCGCGCTCCCGGCCGGTGCCACCCCCGTCGACTTCGCGTACGCCGTCCACACCGAAGTGGGCCACCGCACCATAGGAGCGCGGGTCAACGGCCGTCTCGTACCGCTCGAATCCACCCTGGACAACGGCGACCTGGTCGAGGTCTTCACCTCCAAGGCGCCCGGCGCGGGGCCGTCCCGCGACTGGCTCGGTTTCGTGAAGTCGCCTCGCGCCCGCAACAAGATCCGGGCGTGGTTCTCCAAGGAGCGCCGCGACGAGGCGATCGAGCAGGGCAAGGACGCGATCGTCCGGGCGATGCGCAAGCAGAACCTGCCGATCCAGCGGATCCTGACCGGCGACTCGCTGGTGACCCTCGCGCACGAGATGCGCTACGCGGACATCTCCGCGCTGTACGCGGCGATCGGCGAGGGCCATGTCTCTGCGCAGAACATCGTGCAGAAGCTCGTCCAGGCCCTCGGCGGTGAGGAAGCCGCGACGGAGGAGATCGACGAGGCGGTCCCGCCGACGCGCGGTCGCAGTCGCAAGCGCCGCTCCAGTGCCGATCCGGGTGTCATCGTCAAGGGCGTCGAGGACGTGTGGGTCAAGCTGGCCCGCTGCTGCACCCCGGTCCCCGGCGATCCGATCATCGGCTTCGTCACACGCGGTAGTGGTGTATCGGTTCACCGGAGCGACTGTGTGAACGTGGAGTCACTGTCCCGTGAGCCCGAGCGCATCCTGGAGGTCGAATGGGCGCCCACCCAGTCCTCGGTCTTCCTGGTCGCCATCCAGGTCGAGGCACTTGACCGCTCCCGGCTCCTGTCGGACGTCACACGTGTCCTGTCCGACCAGCACGTCAACATCCTCTCCGCGGCCGTCCAGACCTCCCGCGACCGCGTCGCCACCTCCCGCTTCACCTTCGAGATGGGCGACCCGAAGCACCTCGGGCACGTTCTGAAGGCGGTCAGGGGAGTGGAGGGCGTCTACGACGTGTACCGCGTGACGTCGGCACGCAACCGGTCGTAGAGGCAGACGAAGGAGCCTTGGCACGGCATACGAAAGAGGGGCTCCCGCACCTCGTGTACGGGAGCCCCTCTTTCGCGTGACCGGAATCTGTCAGCCGCCGAACTCCTGAAGGCCCTTCAGGGCTTGGTCCAGAAGCGCCTGCCGGCCCTCCAGCTCACGCTCCAGCTTGTCCGCCTTGGCGTTGTTGCCCTGCGCGCGGGCCTGCTCGATCTGGCCCTTCAGCTTGTCGACGGCGGCCTGGAGCTGACCGGTCAGGCCCTCGGCACGCGCGCGTGCCTCCGGGTTGGTCCGGCGCCACTCGGCCTCCTCGGCCTCCTGGATGGCCCGCTCGACGGAGTGCATCCGGCCCTCCACCTTGGGGCGGGCGTCCCGCGGCACATGGCCGATGGCTTCCCAGCGCTCGTTGATCGAGCGGAAGGCGGCCCGCGCGGCCTTCAGATCGCCGACCGGCAGGAGCTTCTCGGCCTCCTCGGCCAGCTCCTCCTTCAGCTTCAGGTTCTCGGCCTGCTCGGCGTCGCGCTCGGCGAAGACCGAGCTGCGGGCGGCGAAGAAGATGTCCTGGGCGCCGCGGAAGCGGTTCCACAGGTCGTCCTCGTGCTCGCGCTGGGCGCGGCCCGCGGCCTTCCACTCGGCCATCAGCTCGCGGTAGCGCGCGGCCGTCGGACCCCACTCCGTCGACCCGGACAGCGACTCGGCCTCGGCGACCAGCCGCTCCTTGGTCCTGCGGGCCTCCTCGCGCTGCGCGTCCAACTGCGCGAAGTGCGCCTTGCGGCGCTTGGAGAACGCCGACCGGGCGTGCGAGAAGCGGTGCCACAGCTCGTCGTCCGACTTGCGGTCGAGCCGCGGCAGGCTCTTCCAGGTGTCCACCAGCGACCGCAGACGCTCACCGGCGGCCCGCCACTGGTCGGACCGGGCCAGTTCCTCCGCCTCGGCGACCAGGGCCTCCTTGGCGTGCCGGGCTTCGTCGGACTGCTTGGCGCGCTGTGCCTTGCGCTCCTCACGGCGCTTGTCGACCGTCTCGACCAGCTTGTCCAGGCGGGTCCGCAGGGCGTCCAGGTCACCGACCGCGTGATGGGCGTCGACCTGCTCACGGATGTGGTCGATCGCGGCCTGGGCGTCCTTCGCCGACAGGTCGGTGGTCTTCACTCGCTTCTCGAGGAGGCCGATCTCGACAACCAGGCCCTCGTACTTGCGCTCGAAGTAGGCCAACGCCTCCTCGGGGGAGCCGGCCTGCCAGGATCCGACGACCTGCTCGCCGTCGGCCGTACGCACGTACACGGTCCCCGTCTCGTCGACGCGGCCCCACGGGTCGCTGCTCACAGCGCCTCCTCCACATGATGCCTGCGAGGGGCTTGTGCTCCCCCGAGCATCGTCCACAGTTTCGTCACGGCCAACATAGGCGACCGGCGGGTTGCCTGTCCGCATCCCGCGCGACCGAAATTACGCAGTTGAGGGTCAGGATTTCGTGACGGTTGCCTTGTTGATCACGACGGTCGCGTTGGGGGCCGTGTTCCCGGTCGCGGGGTCGACGGCCTGGGCTCCGGCAGCCGCGATCTTCTTCAGGACCTTCATGCCCGCCTCGGACACAGTGCCGAACGGTGTGTAGTCGGGCGGCAGCTGACTGTCCTGGTAGACGAGGAAGAACTGGCTTCCGCCGCTGTCGCGCCCCTGCTTCGTCTGCGCGTTGTACTGGTTGGCCATCGCCACCGTGCCCGCCGGGTAGACGCCGCCCTTGAGGCTCTCGTCCTTGAGGTTCTCGTCCGGGATCGTGTACCCGGGTCCGCCCATCCCGGTGCCCTGGGGGTCGCCGCACTGGAGCACGTAGATGCTGGTGTCGGTGAGCCGGTGGCACTTCGTGTGGTCGAGGTAGCCCTTGCCGACGAGGAAGTTGAACGAGTTCACCGTGTGCGGCGCGGCCGACGCCTTCAGCGCGATGTCTATCTCACCGCACGTCGTCGCCAGCTTCATCGTGTACTTCGCCGACTTGTCGATGGTCATCGCCGGCTCCTTCTTCCAGGTCGCCGTCCTGACCTTGCCCTCGGCGGGCTTCTCGCACGGGTCCGGGGCCTTGCTGGTCGGGCTCGGGCTGACCTCGGCGCCCGCGTTCTCCTTCTTCGAACCGTCGTCCTTGAGGACCCCGGTCGTGTACAGCGCGAGGCTGCCGATGACGACCACTCCGAGCACCGACGCGATCACCGAGTTGCGCATGCGCGACTTGCGCCGGGCTGCCGTGCGCCGCTGCTGCTGCCGCAAGAACTTCTCCCGAGCGAGCTGACGCCGCCGCTGTTCCTGGCTGACCACCGGGTTTTCTCCTCATGCGTTGTGTGTGTCGACCGGCACGCGAGCGCCGATGATCCGACCGCCTGCGTGTGCCCCGTACCGTATATGGGTTCGCTGTGTAATCGGCAGCGCCGGTAGGCTCTGACGACAGGCGTCAGCCCGCCGACAGACCATCTTTGTCGACACAAACGAAGGACGATCGTGCTCATTGCCGGGTTCCCCGCCGGGGCCTGGGGGACGAACTGCTATCTCGTCGCCCCCGCCGCCGGTGAGGAGTGCGTGATCATCGACCCGGGCCACGAGGCGGCCCCCGGAGTCGAGGAAGCGCTGAAGAAGCATCGGCTCAAGCCCGTCGCGGTCGTCCTGACCCACGGCCACCTCGATCACGTGGCCTCGGTCGTCCCCGTGTGCGGCGCGCACGACGTACCGGCCTGGATCCACCCCGAGGACCGGTACATGATGAGCGACCCCGAGAAGGCGCTCGGCCGTTCCATCGGCATGCAGCTGATGGGCGAGCTGACCGTGGGGGAGCCGGACGACGTCAAGGAGCTGACCGACGGCGCCAGGCTGGAGCTGGCGGGTCTGGAGCTGACCGTCGCGCACGCGCCGGGCCATACCAAGGGGTCGGTGACCTTCGGCCTGCCCGAGGCGGCGGACATCCCGCCGATCCTGTTCTCGGGCGACCTGCTGTTCGCCGGCTCCATCGGACGCACCGACCTGCCCGGCGGTGACATGGCCGAGATGCTCGACTCGCTGGCCCGCGTGTGCCTGCCGCTCGACGACTCGACCGTGGTGCTGTCCGGCCACGGCCCCCAGACGACCATCGGCCACGAGCGCGCCACCAACCCGTACCTGCGGCAGGTGGCCGCCGGCCAGGGAGCCGCCCAGGCTCCCCGACGAGGAATGTGACGAGACCTCCCGTGAGCACCTTCAAGGCCCCCAAGGGCACGTACGACCTGCTGCCGCCGCAGAGCGCCCGGTTCCTGGCGGTCCGTGAGGCGATCGCCGCCCCGCTGCGCAACTCCGGCTACGGCTACATCGAGACCCCCGGCTTCGAGAACGTCGAGCTCTTCGCGCGCGGTGTCGGCGAGTCCACCGACATCGTGACCAAGGAGATGTACGTCTTCGAGACCAAGGGCGGGGACAAGCTCGCCCTGCGCCCGGAGACGACCGCTCCCGTACTCCGCGCGGTCCTGGAAGCGAACCTGCACAAGACGGGCAACCTGCCGGTCAAGGTCTGGTACTCGGGCTCGCAGTACCGCTACGAGCGCCCCCAGAAGGGCCGCTACAGGCACTTCTCCCAGGTCGGCGCCGAGGCGATCGGCGCCGAGGACCCCGCGCTGGACGCCGAGCTGATCATCCTCGCCGACCAGTCGTACCGCTCCCTGGGGCTGCGGAACTTCCGCATCCTCCTGAACAGCCTCGGCGACAAGGAGTGCCGCCCGGTCTACCGAGCGGCACTCCAGGACTTCCTGCGCGCCCTGGACCTCGACGAGGACACCCGGCGCCGTGTCGACATCAACCCCTTGCGCGTCCTCGACGACAAGCGCGAGTCCGTGCAGAAGCAGCTGACCGGAGCGCCGCTGCTGCGTGACTACCTCTGCGACGCCTGCAAGGCGTACCACGAGGAGGTCCGCGAGCTGATCACGGCGGCGGGCGTCGTCTTCGAGGACGACGCGAAGCTGGTGCGCGGCCTCGACTACTACACGCGTACGACCTTCGAGTTCGTCCACGACGGTCTGGGCTCCCAGTCCGCGGTGGGTGGTGGCGGACGCTACGACGGCCTGTCGGAGATGATCGGCGGCCCCGCGCTGCCGTCCGTCGGCTGGGCCCTCGGCGTCGACCGCACGGTCCTCGCCCTGGAGGCGGAGGGCATCGAACTCGAACTCCCCGCCACCACCAGCGTGTTCGCCGTCCCGCTCGGCGAAGAGGCCCGCCGGGTGCTGTTCGCCAAGGTCACGGAGCTGCGCAAGAACGGCATCGCGGCCGACTTCGCCTACGGTGGCAAGGGCCTCAAGGGCGCGATGAAGAACGCCAACCGCAGTGGCGCGCGCTACACGGTCGTGGCCGGCGAGCGCGACCTCGCCGAGGGCGTCGTCCAGCTCAAGGACATGGAGTCCGGCGAGCAGACGGCCGTCGGTGTCAACGAGATCGTCGCCGAGCTGGAAGCCCGACTGGGCTGAGTCAGCTGATCCGGGCAAGGGGGGCGGGGGCCGTTCGGTCCCCGCCCCCCTCGTTTCTGCCGTGTCCGGAACCGAGCGGCATTACCCGCTCGCGCGTATTTCCTTATGCCGAGTGAACTGAGAGCGGGGGTGCGTGTACGGCAGAATGTGCCTGTCCGGAGAAACTCCAAATCTCAAGTGACGGAATCGGCGTGATGAGCAAGACGACAATCCAGGACGTCTCCACCGAGCCAGAGCCGGAGCGCACCGAAGCGGCGCCCCTCTCGCTGGGCGCCAGCCGCGCGTTCGCGCTGATGCTGGTGATCACCGGCGCGGCAGGCGTGCTCGCCGCATGGGTCATCACGATCGACAAGTTCAAGATCCTTGAGGCGAAGCTCGCCGGGGAGACCTACAAGCCGGGCTGCAGCCTCAACCCGATCGTCTCCTGCGGCAGTGTCATGGAGAGCAAGCAGGCGTCCGTCTTCGGGTTCCCGAACCCGCTGCTCGGCCTGGTCTGCTACGGCATCGTCATCTGCGTCGGCATGAGCCTGCTCGCCCGCGCCCGCTTCCCACGCTGGTACTGGCTCACCTTCAACGCCGGCACCCTCTTCGGCGTCGCCTTCTGCACCTGGCTGATGTACCAGTCGCTGTACAACATCGGCGCGCTGTGCCTGTGGTGCTCGCTGGCCTGGGTCGCCACCCTCACGATGTTCTGGTACGTGACCTCCTTCAACGTCCGCAACGGCTTCCTGCCGGCCCCGCGCCCGCTGAAGAACTTCCTCGCCGAGTTCACCTGGGTGCTTCCGGTGACCCATGTCGGCGTCATCGCCATGCTGATCTTCACCCGCTGGGGCAGCCAGCTCTGGGCCGCCTCCTGATCCGCCCGACGTCGATGTCAGTGCGGTGATTTAGGGTTTTCCACGTGGAGCCCGACCTGTTCACCGCCGCCGCAGAAGAACGCCAGGAGAAGGACCCCGCGGGGAGCCCCCTGGCGGTGCGCATGCGCCCGCGCACCCTGGACGAGGTCGTGGGCCAGCAGCATCTGCTCCAGCCCGGCTCCCCCCTGCGCCGACTGGTCGGCGAGGGGGCGAAGGGCCCCGCGGGCCCGTCGTCGGTGATCCTGTGGGGTCCGCCCGGCACCGGCAAGACCACCCTCGCGTATGTCGTCTCCAAGGCCACCAACAAGCGCTTCGTGGAGCTGTCCGCCATCACCGCGGGCGTCAAGGAGGTCCGGGCGGTCATCGACGGTGCCCGCCGAGCCACCGGCGGCTACGGCAAGGAGACCGTCCTCTTCCTCGACGAGATCCACCGCTTCAGCAAGGCCCAGCAGGACTCCCTCCTCCCGGCCGTCGAGAACCGCTGGGTGACCCTGATCGCGGCCACCACCGAGAACCCGTACTTCTCGGTCATCTCCCCGCTGCTGTCCCGCTCTCTGCTCCTGACCCTCGAACCCCTCACCGACGACGACGTCAAAGGCCTGCTCAGGCGCGCGCTGAGCGACGAGCGCGGACTGAAGGACGCCGTAGGACTGCCCGAGGACACCGAGGAGCACCTGCTGCGGATCGCGGGTGGCGACGCCCGCCGCGCCCTGACCGCCCTGGAGGCCGCCGCCGGAGCCGCCCTGGACCAAGGGGAGAGCGAGATCAGCCTCCAGACGCTGGAGCAGACCGTCGACCGGGCCGCCGTGAAATACGACCGCGACGGCGACCAGCACTACGACGTGGCCAGCGCGCTCATCAAGTCCATCCGAGGCTCCGACGTCGACGCCGCCCTGCACTACCTGGCCCGGATGATCGAGGCCGGCGAGGATCCCCGCTTCATCGCCCGCCGCCTGATGATCTCCGCCAGCGAGGACATCGGCCTCGCCGACCCGAACGCGCTGCCGATCGCGGTCGCCGCCGCCCAGGCCGTCGCCATGATCGGCTTCCCCGAGGCCGCCCTCACCCTCAGCCACGCCACCATCGCCCTCGCCCTCGCCCCCAAGTCCAACTCCGCGACCACCGCGATCGGCGCCGCCCTGGACGACGTACGCAAGGGACTGGCGGGCCCCGTCCCGCCCCACCTGCGCGACGGCCACTACAAGGGAGCCGCCAAGCTCGGCCACGCGCAGGGGTACGTCTACCCGCACGACCTGTCCGAGGGCATCGCCGAGCAGCAGTACGCCCCCGACGCTCTCAAGGACCGCGAGTACTACACCCCGACCAGGCACGGGGCCGAGGCACGGTACGCGGACGCCGTGGAGTGGACCAGGAAGCACCTCGGTCGCAGACGGTCCTGAACAGCCTGTAGACTCGCTCGAAGTGCTGAGTCCCGTGTCCGGCTCCGGTCGGCGCCTCAGGCGGGACAACCAGCCGGATCTTTTGATCCAGGAGCGTCGCGCACCGTCGTAGGTGTCGCGGGCAGCCCACCACCACCCGGAGTTCCGGGACCGGTCGGTGGGCCGTTCGTGTGCTGCACGTATGTGCCCAGACCAGGGGAGCGGCTACCTGGCAAGTCCCTCGGGGCCTGTCGGGATTCCCCGGCTGCGGATTGCGACCTCCCGTAACCCTGAGGCAGCCGATACAGGAAAAGGAAAAGAAGTGGCGAACCAGTCCCGCCCCAAGGTCAAGAAGTCGCGTGCCCTCGGCATCGCGCTGACCCCGAAGGCCGTCAAGTACTTCGAGGCCCGTCCCTACCCGCCGGGTGAGCACGGCCGTGGCCGCAAGCAGAACTCGGACTACAAGGTCCGTCTGCTGGAGAAGCAGCGTCTGCGCGCGCAGTACGACGTGTCCGAGCGCCAGCTCGTCCGCGCCTACGAGCGTGCCTCCAAGGTTCAGGGCAAGACCGGTGAGGCCCTGATCATCGAGCTGGAGCGTCGTCTCGACGCCCTGGTCCTGCGTTCGGGCATCGCCCGCACCATCTACCAGGCCCGTCAGATGGTCGTTCACGGCCACATCGAGGTCAACGGCCAGAAGGTCGACAAGCCGTCCTTCCGCGTCAAGCCCGACGACGTCGTGATGGTCCGTGAGCGCAGCCGCGAGAAGACCCTCTTCTCCATCGCCCGTGAGGGCGGCTTCGCCCCCGAGGGTGAGACCCCGCGCTACCTCCAGGTGAACCTCAAGGCCCTGGCGTTCCGCCTGGACCGTGAGCCGAACCGCAAGGAGATCCCGGTGATCTGCGACGAGCAGCTCGTCGTCGAGTACTACGCCCGTTGATCCCTCAGCGGTCGTAGGACACCTGCGCCTCAGCCCGTCGTCTCCTCGCCCTTCCGGGTGGGGGAGGCGGCGGGCTTTCGCATGTCCCCCGTAACCGTGACATGGCGTACCGGCCCGCGCGGCGCCGCAGGGACGCCCGAGGGCACCCGCCCCGGCGCTCGCCTTGCTCCTCGCACACCAGGTGGACGCCCGCGCACAACCGCACCGCGTCCGGCAGAGCGCGCTGGAAGGCCCCTGCCATGAATCGCTTCTCGCGACCAGGCTCCGGACGAGCGGTAATCCGGTGCGGAGCGCCATCCCCGGCGCGATAGGCTCGGTGCACGACTTTTTCGATGCAGACCGATGCAGAGGCACGTTTCAGGGAGCGGGTGCACACAGTGTCCGGTGGAGAGGTTGCCGGGATCCTGGTGGCAGTCTTCTGGGCGATCCTGGTCTCCTTCCTCGCCGTCGCGCTGGCGAGGCTGGCCCAGACGCTCAAGGCGACCACCAAGCTCGTCGCGGACGTGACCGACCAGGCCGTCCCGCTCCTGGCAGAGGCCTCCACGGCGGTGCGGTCCGCGCAGACCCAGATCGACCGGGTCGACGCGATCGCCTCCGACGTCCAGGAGGTCACCTCCAACGCCTCCGCGCTGTCGACCACCGTCGCCTCCACCTTCGGCGGCCCTCTGGTCAAGGTCGCCGCCTTCGGCTACGGCGTGCGCCGGGCCCTCGGCGGCCGCAAGGAGGACGTGCCCGCCAAGGCGTCGAGGCGTACCGTGATCGTGGGCCGCACGGTCTCTCGGCGCAGCGCCCGAGGGAAGAGGGACTGAGAGCCAGCGATGTTCCGCCGTACCTTCTGGTTCACCACCGGCGTCGCCGCGGGTGTGTGGGCCACCACCAAGGTCAACCGCAAGCTGAGGCAACTGACCCCCGAGAGCCTGGCCGCCACGGCCGCCAACAAGGCGATCGAGGCCGGTCACCGCATCAAGGACCGCGCGGTGGGCTTCGCCCTCGACGTCCGGGACAACATGGCCGTGCGGGAGGCCGAGTTGGGCGACGCCCTCGGGATCAACGAGAGTCCCGAACTTCCCGCACCCCGGCGGCACGCCGCCATCGAGAACCGCAACCACCCGAAGTACGTCGAGGGCTCGACGTACCAGACGTACCCGTACAACCGGAATGAGGACCACTGATGGAGTCGGCCGAGATTCGCCGCCGCTGGCTGAGCTTCTTCGAGGAGCGCGGGCACACCGTCGTCCCTTCGGCGTCGCTCATCGCGGACGACCCGACTCTGCTCCTCGTCCCGGCCGGCATGGTGCCCTTCAAGCCCTACTTCCTGGGTGAGGTCAAGCCGCCCTTCGACCGCGCCACCAGCGTCCAGAAGTGCGTGCGCACGCCCGACATCGAAGAGGTCGGCAAGACCACGCGGCACGGCACGTTCTTCCAGATGTGCGGCAACTTCTCCTTCGGCGACTACTTCAAGGAAGGCGCCATCAAGTACGCCTGGGAGCTGCTCACCACGCCCCAGGACAAGGGCGGTTACGGCCTCGACCCCGAGCGCCTGTGGATCACCGTCTACAAGGACGACGACGAGGCCGAGCGCATCTGGCACGACGTCGTCGGAGTGCCGAAGGAGCGTATCCAGCGCCTCGGCATGAAGGACAACTACTGGTCCATGGGCGTACCCGGCCCCTGCGGCCCCTGCTCCGAGATCAACTACGACCGCGGCCCCGAGTTCGGCGTCGAGGGCGGCCCCGCCGTCAACGACGAGCGGTACGTGGAGATCTGGAACCTCGTCTTCATGCAGTACGAGCGTGGCCAGGGCACCGGCAAGGACAACTTCGAGATCCTCGGCGAGCTGCCGAGCAAGAACATCGACACCGGCCTCGGCCTCGAGCGACTCGCCATGATTCTGCAGGGCGTGCAGAACATGTACGAGATCGACACCTCCATGGCCGTCATCAAGAAGGCCACCGAGCTGACCGGCGTGGCCTACGGCGACGCCCACCACTCGGACGTGTCCCTGCGTGTGGTCACCGACCACATGCGTACGGCCACCATGCTCATCGGTGACGGCGTCACCCCGGGCAACGAGGGCCGCGGCTACGTCCTGCGCCGCATCATGCGCCGCGCCATCCGCAACATGCGCCTGCTCGGTGCCACCGGCCCGGTCGTCAAGGACCTCATCGACGTCGTCATCGGCATGATGGGCCAGCAGTACCCCGAACTCGTCACCGACCGCGAGCGCATCGAGAAGGTCGCCCTCGCCGAGGAGAACGCCTTCCTCAAGACGCTGAAGGCCGGCACCAACATCCTCGACACCGCCGTCAGCGACACCAAGGCCGCGGGCTCCACGGTCCTGCCCGGTGACAAGGCGTTCCTGCTCCACGACACCTGGGGCTTCCCGATCGACCTCACCCTGGAGATGGCCGCCGAGCAGGGGCTTTCCGTGGACGAGGACGGCTTCCGCCGCCTGATGAAGGAACAGCGGGAGCGCGCCAAGGCCGACGCCCAGGCGAAGAAGACCGGTCACGCCGGTGCCGGTGCCTACCGGGAGATCGCGGACAAGGTCGGCGAGACCGACTTCATCGGCTACAGCGACACCGAGGGCGAGTCCACCATCGTCGGCATCCTCGTCGACGGCGCCTCCTCCCCGGCCGCCACCGAGGGCGACGAGGTCGAGATCGTCCTCGACCGCACCCCGTTCTACGCCGAGGGCGGCGGCCAGATCGGCGACACCGGCAAGATCAAGGTCGACTCCGGTGCCGTCATCGAGATCCGCGACTGCCAGAAGCCGGTCCCGGGTGTGTACGTCCACAAGGGCGTCGTGCAGGTCGGCGAGGTCACGGTCGGTGCCAAGGCCCACGCCTCCATCGACTCCCTGCGCCGCCGGGCCATCGCCCGCGCCCACTCCGCAACGCACCTCACCCACCAGGCTCTGCGTGACGCCCTCGGCCCGACGGCCGCCCAGGCCGGTTCCGAGAACCAGCCCGGCCGCTTCCGCTTCGACTTCGGCTCGCCGTCCGCGGTGCCGACGGCCGTGATGACCGACGTCGAGCAGAAGATCAACGAGGTGCTCGCCCGCGACCTCGACGTGCACGCCGAGGTCATGGGCATCGACGAGGCCAAGAAGCAGGGCGCCATCGCCGAGTTCGGCGAGAAGTACGGCGAGCGCGTCCGCGTGGTGACCATCGGCGACTTCTCCAAGGAGCTGTGCGGCGGCACGCACGTGCACAACACCGCCCAGCTCGGCCTGGTCAAGCTGCTCGGCGAGTCGTCCATCGGCTCCGGTGTGCGCCGTATCGAGGCCCTCGTCGGTGTGGACGCCTACAACTTCCTCGCCCGTGAGCACACGGTCGTGGCCCAGCTCCAGGAGCTGATCAAGGGCCGTCCGGAAGAGCTCCCGGAGAAGGTCTCGGCCATGCTCGGCAAGCTGAAGGACGCCGAGAAGGAGATCGAGAAGTTCCGGGCCGAGAAGGTGCTCCAGGCCGCCGCCGGTCTCGCCGAGTCCGCCAAGGACGTGCGCGGAATCGCCGTCGTCACCGGCCGGGTCCCGGACGGCACCACCCCCGACGACCTGCGCAAGCTGGTCCTCGACGTGCGCGGCCGCATCCAGGGCGGCCGGGCCGCCGTGGTCGCCCTGTTCACGGTCAACAACGGCAAGCCCCTGACGGTCATCGCCACCAACGAAGCCGCCCGTGAGCGTGGTCTCAAGGCCGGCGACCTGGTTCGTACGGCCGCCAAGACCCTCGGTGGCGGCGGTGGCGGCAAGCCGGACGTCGCCCAGGGCGGCGGGCAGAACCCGGCCGCGGTCGGCGAGGCCGTCGAGGCCGTCGAGCGGCTCGTGGCGGAAACGGCCAAGTGAGCGCCGACCGACAGGCGAACGGCGACGGCCCGGTCATGCGCCGCGGACATCGCCTCGCCATCGACGTCGGGGACGCCCGCATCGGGGTCGCCTCGTGCGACCCCGACGGGATCCTCGCCACTCCGGTCGAGACGGTGCCGGGCCGGGACATCCCGGCGGCGCACCGCCGGCTCAAGCAACTCGTCGAGGAGTACGAGCCGATCGAGGTCGTCATCGGTCTGCCTCGCTCCCTCAAGGGGGGCGAGGGACCGGCCGCGGTCAAGGTCAGGGCCTTCGCCCAGGAACTGGCGCGCATGATCGCGCCCGTACCGGTCAGGCTCGTGGATGAGCGGATGACGACCGTGACGGCCAGTCAGGGACTGCGCGCCTCGGGCGTGAAGTCGAAGAAGGGCCGGTCCGTGATCGACCAGGCAGCCGCTGTGATCATCTTGCAGCAGGCGCTCGAATCCGAACGGGTGTCAGGTAAAGCTCCCGGGGAGGGCGTCGAAGTGGTCATCTGATCGCGATACGGTAACGTTCCGCGCGATGCGCCGGTTTTCGAACAGCCGACGCAACAAGAGAGGCGGAACGGGAGCCGGATCAACACCAGCCGCGTGACCGCCGCCTCGCGGCTCTAGGGGATCGATGACTGAGTATGGCCGGGGCCCAGGCTCCGAACCGTGGCATCCGGAGGACCCGTTGTACGGGGACGGCGGATGGGAAGGGCAGCAGGCCCACACGGGCCGGCAGGCTGCCTACGGCGGCCAGCCGCAGCACTATCCGGAGCAGTCGCAACAGCAACAGCAGTACGGCGACTGGGGCGACGGCCAGCAGGCCGCGTACGGTCAGGCGCAGGAGCAGTACCAGCAGCAGGGTCAGGCGCAGCAGTACCGGCAACAGGGTCAGGGACAGCAGTACCAGCAGCAGTACCAGCAGCAGTACGACCAGCAGCGGTACGCGGGTCAGGGACAGCAGCCGTACGGGAACGGTGGCTGGGAGAACGGGACGCAGGCGCACGCCCAGTACCCCGACCCGTCGGACCCCTACGGCCAGCAGCAGGCGGCGACGTACGGCGGCCGGCAACCCGACTACTACGGCACGCCCGAGGCCTACCCGCCGCCGCAGCCGCCGGGTCGGCGGCAGGCCGAGCCGGAGCCGCCCGAGACCGACTGGGACCCGGGCCCCGACCAGGGTGAACACGCCTTCTTCGCCGGTGGCGGCGACGATGACGAGGACGACGGCTTCGACGACGAGTCGGGCGGTGGCCGTGGGCGCGGCGACCGCCGCGGTCGCAGTGGCAAACCCAAGAAACGCCGAAGTGGTCTCGCCTGCCTGGTGGTCGTACTGGTCTTCGGCGGTGGCGTCGCCGGGGCCGGATATTTCGGGTACCAGTTTTACCAGGATCGTTTCGGCGATGTGCCGGACTACGCAGGTGACGGCACCGGTGAGAAGGTGACCGTCGAGATCCCCAAGGGTGCGATCGGATCCGTGATCGGGCAGCGGCTGAAGGAAGCCGGTGTCGTCAAGAGCGTCGATGCCTTTGTCGCCGCTCAGCAGGACAATCCCAACGGGGACAAGATCCAGGCGGGTGCTTATCTGCTGCAGAAGCGGATGTCAGCCGCGAGCGCCGTCGAGTTGATGCTCGACCCCAAGAGCCAGAACAACGTCCTGGTCCGGCCGGGCGAGCGCAACGTGACCGTCTACAAGGCGATCGACGAGCAGCTCGAATTGAAGTCCGGCAGCACCGCGAAGGTGGCCGAGGAGAAATTCAAGAGTCTCGGACTTCCCAGCTGGGCGAACGACAACAAGGAGATCAAGGACCCGCTGGAAGGATTCCTTTCGCCGGGTACCTATCCCGCAGCCGAGGGCATGAAGGCCGAGGCCGTCCTCAAGGAGATGGTGACCCGGGCCGCGAAGAAGTACGACGCGATGGGGCTGGAGGCCAAGGCCAAGGCGCTCAAGCTGGACAGCCCGCTGCAGATCATCACGGTCGCCAGCCTGGTCCAGGCCGAAGGCAAGACCAACGACGACTACCGCAAGATGGCGGAGGTGGTCTACAACCGCCTCGACCTCGCCAACCCCGAGACCTACGGTGCCCTGCAGTTCGACTCGACCTTCAATTACCTGAAGGGCCAGAGCAACATCGACATCAGTGAGTCGGAGATCAAGAGCAACCCGGACCCGTACAACACGTACTACCACAAGGGTCTGCCGCCCGGCCCGATCGGAAACCCGGGGGACGGTGCGATCAAGGGGACGCTGAACCCGACTGACCAGGGTTGGTACTACTTCGTGGCGACCGACGGTTTCAACAAGACCGAATTCGCCAAGACCCACGATGAATTCCTCAGGCTCAAGGACAAGTTCAATGAGAGCAGGGGCAACTGACGCCCGCCGGGCCGCCGTACTCGGCAAGCCCATCGCCCACTCCCTCTCCCCGGTGCTGCACCGCGCCGCCTACGAGGAACTGGGACTCACGAACTGGTCGTACGACCGCTTCGAGACCGACGAGGCCGCTCTGCCCGGGTTCCTCGCGCAACTCGGACCGGAGTGGGCCGGGCTGTCGCTGACCATGCCGCTCAAGCGGGCCGTCATCCCGCTGCTCGACGAGATCAGCGAGACGGCCGCGTCGGTGGAGGCCGTCAACACGGTCGTCCTCACCGAGGACGGCCGCCGGGTCGGCGACAACACCGACATCCCCGGCATGGTCGCGGCCCTGAGGGAGCGGGGTATCGAACAGGTCGACTCCGCCGCGATCCTCGGCGCCGGCGCCACGGCCTCGTCCGCGCTGGCCGCGCTCGCGCGCGTCTGTACCGGTGAGGTCGTGGCGTATGTGCGCAGCGAGGCCCGTGCCGCCGAGATGCGGCAGTGGGGCGAGCGGCTCGACGTCGACGTGCGGACGGCGCACTGGGCGGACGCCGAGCGGGCGCTGCAGGCACCGCTGGTGATCGCGACCACCCCCGCCGGTACGACGGACGCCTTCGCCACAGCCGTACCGGAGCGCCCCGCCACCCTCTTCGACGTGCTCTACGACCCCTGGCCCACCCCCCTCGCGGCCCGCTGGTCCATGTTCGGCGGAGCCGTCGTCGGCGGGCTCGACCTGCTGGTGCACCAGGCGGTGCTCCAGGTGGAGCAGATGACCGGGCGCACCCCCGCGCCCCTGGAGGCCATGCGAAAAGCGGGGGAGCGCGCGCTCGCGGCCCGCTAGGATCCGCTGGGTTCCGCAGGGGGCGGAGAACAACGGAGGGGGAGCACCAGCGTGTCCACTGGCGTGTCGTCGGCGTCCGGCAAGAGTGAGATATTCGAGATCGTTCTGCAGTTCATGCCGGACTGGGTGCAGATCCCCGTGCTCGTGCTGATCGTGCTCCTCGTCCTGGCGTCCTGGGGTTTCAAGCTGAAGCGCAAGGTCGCCCAGCGACGGGCGAGGCGTCAGGGCCCGGCCGTTCAGCCGACGGCGCAGCCCGGGCAGGGGCGGGGCGCCGATCATCTCGGTCCGTACGCTCCCCAGCAGCAGGTACAGCAGCCCAGCGGCGCCGACTTCCTCGGCGCGTACGCCCCGCAGCAGGCGCAGGCCGCGCATCCGGGCCCGCAGAGCAGCGGTGCGGACTTCCTGGGCGCGTACGCCCCGCAGCAGCGCCAGGGCAACCACCCGGCGTGATCACCTCCGGCGCCCCGGCCGGCCGTTCGCCGTCCGCCTGATGGACCGGCGGCCGGACACCGGTGCCGGACATGGGAGGATCGGAGATGGCGGGCCGGGGCCGCGCACCCGGTCGCGCCGTCGCCGTACGCGAGGACGCGCGTACGCAGGGCAGTACCGGGGCGCGAGCATCGAGGAGCACCGTTGAGCAGGTTGCGCTGGCTGACCGCGGGGGAGTCCCATGGCCCCGCACTCGTCGCGACGCTGGAGGGCCTTCCCGCCGGCGTGCCGATCACCACGGAGATGGTGGCGGACCACCTGGCCAGGCGCCGGCTCGGTTACGGCCGCGGTGCGCGCATGAAGTTCGAGCAGGACCAGGTCACCTTCCTCGGCGGCGTCCGCCACGGACTCACCCTGGGCTCGCCGGTCGCGATCATGGTGGGCAACACCGAGTGGCCGAAGTGGGAACAGGTCATGGCCGCCGACCCGGTCGACCCCGAGATCCTGGCGGGGCTCGCCCGTAACGCCCCGCTGACGCGGCCGCGTCCCGGCCACGCCGACCTCGCCGGTATGCAGAAGTACGGCTTCGACGAGGCGCGCCCCATCCTGGAGCGGGCCTCCGCCCGGGAGACCGCCGCCCGTGTGGCGCTGGGCGCGGTGGCGCGGTCGTACCTGAAGGAGACCGCCGGGATCGAGATCGTCAGCCATGTGGTCGAGCTGGCCTCCGCGAAGGCGCCGCAGGGCGTGTACCCGACCCCGGCCGACGTCGAGAAGCTGGACGCCGACCCCGTGCGCTGCCTGGACGCCGACGCCTCGAAGGCGATGGTCGCCGAGATCGACCAGGCCCACAAGGACGGCGACACCCTCGGTGGCGTGGTCGAGATCCTGGCGTACGGCGTCCCCGTGGGCCTCGGTTCGCACGTGCACTGGGACCGCAAGCTGGACGCCCGGCTGGCCGGCGCGCTCATGGGCATCCAGGCGATCAAGGGCGTCGAGATCGGCGACGGCTTCGAGCTGGCACGCGTCCCGGGCTCCAAGGCGCACGACGAGATCGTGAAGACCGACGAGGGCATCCGGCGCACCTCCGGCCGTTCCGGCGGCACCGAGGGCGGCCTGACCACCGGTGAGCTGCTGCGGGTCCGCGCCGCGATGAAGCCGATCGCGACCGTGCCCCGCGCCCTGCAGACCGTGGACGTCACCACGGGCGAGGCGGCCGCCGCCCACCACCAGCGTTCCGACGTCTCCGCGGTGCCGGCCGCCGGCATCGTCGCCGAGGCCATGGTGGCCCTCGTGCTCGCGGACGCGGTGGCGGAGAAGTTCGGCGGCGACTCGGTGACCGAGACCCGCCGGAACGTGACCTCGTACCTCGACAATCTCGCCATCCGATGAACCGGCCGGTCGTCGTCCTGGTGGGCCCGATGGGCGTGGGCAAGTCCACCGTCGGGCAGCTTCTGGCCGAGCGGCTCGGGGTGGGATACCGGGACACCGACGACGACATCGTCGCCGAGCAGGGCCGGACCATCGCCGACATCTTCGTCGACGAGGGGGAGCCGGCCTTCCGGGCGATCGAGAAGGCGGCCGTGCACCGGGCGCTCACCGAACACGACGGCGTCCTGGCGCTGGGCGGCGGCGCGATCCTCGACGCCGACACACGGGCGCTGCTCGGCGGGCAGCGGGTGGCCTACCTGTCGATGGACGTCGAGGAGGCGGTCAGGCGCACCGGCCTGGGCGTCGCCCGCCCGCTGCTCGCGGTCAACCCGCGCAAGCAGTGGCGCGAGCTGATGGAGGCCCGCCGGCACCTGTACGAGGAGGTCGCCACGGTCGTGGTCGCCACCGACGGACGTACGCCCGAAGAGGTCACCGAAGTAGCGTTGGACGCTTTGGAGTTGAAGGAAGCATGAGCGAGGCAGTGACCCGGATCCAGGTCGGCGGCACGGCGGGCACCGACCCGTACGAGGTCCTGGTGGGCCGTCAGCTCCTGGGCGAGCTGGGCGGGTTGATCGGCGGCAAGGCCAAGCGGGTCGCCGTCGTCCACCCCGAGGCGCTGGCCGAGACCGGCGAGGCACTCCGTGCCGACCTGGCCGAGCAGGGCTACGAGGCGGTCGCCATCCAGGTACCGAACGCCGAGGAGGCGAAGACCGCCGAGGTGGCCGCGTACTGCTGGAAGGCGCTCGGCCAGTCCGGGTTCACCCGCACCGACGTCATCGTCGGCGTCGGCGGCGGGGCCACCACCGATCTCGCCGGCTTCGTGGCGGCGACCTGGCTGCGCGGGGTGCGCTGGATCGCGATCCCCACCACCGTGCTGGCCATGGTGGACGCGGCGGTCGGCGGCAAGACCGGCATCAACACCGCCGAGGGCAAGAACCTCGTCGGTGCCTTCCACCCGCCGGCCGGTGTACTCTGCGACCTGGCCGCGCTGGACTCCCTCCCCGTCAACGACTACGTGTCGGGTCTCGCGGAGGTCATCAAGGCCGGCTTCATCGCCGACCCGAAGATCCTGGAGCTGATCGAGGCCGACCCCGAGGCCGCCCGTACCCCCGCGGGCCCGCACACGGCCGAGCTGATCGAGCGGTCGATCCGGGTCAAGGCCGAGGTGGTCTCCTCGGATCTGAAGGAGTCGGGGCTCAGGGAGATCCTCAACTACGGCCACACGCTCGGTCACGCCATCGAGAAGAACGAGCGCTACAAGTGGCGGCACGGCGCCGCGGTCGCGGTGGGCATGCACTTCGCCGCCGAACTGGGGCGTCTGGCGGGCCGGTTGGACGACGCGACGGCCGACCGCCACCGCACGATCCTGGAGTCGGTCGGACTGCCGCTGCACTACCGCCACGACCAGTGGCCCAAGCTGCTGGAGACCATGAAGGTCGACAAGAAGTCCCGCGGCGACCTGCTGCGCTTCATCGTCCTGGACGGCCTGGCCAAGCCGACCGTCCTGGAGGGCCCGGACCCGGCCGTGCTGCTCGCCGCCTACGGCGAAGTCGGCCAGTAAGTCCACCGAACCGACTCTCCGTCCGATTCGCCTGTGGCGACGGGCACTTCGGGCCGCCTCCGGCCGTTCACCAAATGGTGGCCGGGGGCGGTACCGTTCGGTAGCGGCGGGGTGCGTGCCCTGCTGCCAGCGTCAATGGCCCTGTAAGACGAGACGGAGTGGCACCGGATGCAGCACGCAGTGGGGTCTCCGCTGCCGCCGCCCCACCAGTCGGGGCACGGCTGGTCACCGGCCGCACAACACCCGGGTCAGCACCACCCGGGCGCGCACCAGCAAGCCACCCCGCATCAGGGACCCGCCCCGCACCAGCCCTCCGCTCCCGTGCCCCCGCCGCCCCCTGCCTCGGGCTACACGCCTCCCGGCCAGGTCCCGCCCGGACCGCACCACGCCCCCGCCCCGCCGGCACCGGAGACCACGGGACACGTCCCGCTGCCGCCCGGCGGCCCCGTCGCCATGCCGAGCACCCCACCGGCCACCGCGGCACCCGACCCGACCACCACCACCCTCGCGGTGCTGCTCATCGGACCGGCGGGAGCCGGCAAGACGAGCGTGGCCAAGTACTGGGCGGACCACCGGCGGGTCCCCACGGCCCACATCAGCCTCGACGACGTACGCGAATGGGTCCGCTCGGGCTTCGCCGACCCCCAGTCCGGGTGGAACGACCATTCCGAGGCCCAGTACCGCCTGGCCCGCCGCACCTGCGGCTTCGCCGCGCGCAACTTCCTGGCCAACGGCATCTCCTGCATCCTCGACGACGCCGTCTTCCCCGACCGCCCCGTCGTGGGCCTCGGCGGCTGGAAGCGCCACGTGGGCCCCGGCCTCCTCCCCGTGGTGCTGCTCCCGGGCCTGGAGATCGTCCTGGAGCGCAACGCCGAACGCACGGGCAACCGCCGCCTCGGCGACGAGGAGGTCGCCCGCATCCACGGCCGCATGGCGGGCTGGTACGGCTCCGGCCTGCCCATCATCGACAACTCCCAGCTCGACGTCCCTCAGACGGCCCAGGTCCTGGACGACGTCCTTTCCCGGTCCATCGCAAGCCCGCCGAACTGGTAGCCCGGCCGCCCTGAGGGGCGCGGAAAACCGCGCACCAACGTCCGGCTCCCGTCACCTACCCCACCCCGCAGGGCCGGTCCCGGCCCGCTCGGTCGCCCTGGGGGGCGCGGGGAACTGCGCGCCCAGCCCCCACGCGCCCGCGGCCGCCGCACAAGAGCAGGCTCCCGTCACCTACCCCGCCCCGCTTGGCCGGTCCCGGCCTGCTCGGGCCCTGGGGGCGCGGGGAACTGCGCGTCCAGCCCCCACGCACCCGCGGCCGCCGCACAAGAGCAGGCTCCCGTCACCTACCTGACCCGACCCCGCATGGCCGGTCCCGGCCCGCTCGGTCGCCCTGGGGGGCGCGGGGAACTGCGCGCCCAGCCCCCCACCCACCCGCAGCCGGCACACAGCAGGCAGGCCCCCTTCACCACCCCAACCCGCACAAACACCTCACCGCCCACTCAGACGCCCCCAACCGGCGCCAACCCCGCGGAGCTCTTACGCTCGGGTCATGTCAGAGGCGTACGCCACCCGCCGATCCCGGCTGAGGGACCGCTGCCAGGCCAGCGGCAGCGCCACCGCGCTGATCTCCCGCCCCGCCAACGTCCGCTACCTCGCGGGCGCCGCCCCGCAGGGCTCCGTGCTGCTTCTCGGCAAGACCGAAGACCTGCTCGTGTGTGCCGGTCCGCCGGACGACCGGCCCGGTGTGGGCCGCCCGGACGAGGCCCTGCGGATCCACGTCCTCCCCAGCGCCGGAGGCGACCCGGCCGTCGCCGCCGCCGACCTCGCAGCGGCGCAGGGCGGGGTCTGTCTCGCCGTGGAGGAACACCACCTCACCGTGGCCCGTCACCGAGCCATCCGCTCGGTCGTCCCGCGATTGCGTCTCGCCGACCTCGGCTCAGCCGTGGAGCAGCTCAGAGTGGTCAAGGACGAGGAGGAGATCTCCTGCCTCCGCATCGGGGCCGAGATCGCCGACCAGGCCCTCGGGGAGCTGCTCGAATCCATCCTGGTCGGCCGTACCGAACGTCACCTCGCACTGGAGCTCGAACGACGCCTGGTCGATCACGGCGCCGACGGCCCGGCCTTCCCCACATCCGTCGCGACCGGCCCGAACGCCGGCCGGCGCGCCCACCGGCCCACCGACCGCCGGGTCGAGGAGGGTGACTTCCTCTCCGTGTGCCTGGGGGCGATGTACCGCGGCTACCGCTGCGAGATCGGCCGTACCTTCGTCATCGGCACATCCCCCGCGGACTGGCAGATCGAGTTGTACGACCTCGTCTTCGCCGCCCAGCGCGCCGGACGGGAGTCCCTGGCACCGGGAGTCGCCTACCGCGATGTGGACCGCGCCGCACGTCAGGTACTGGACTCCGCCGGGTACCACGCGGGCCTGCCACCCCTCACCGGCCACGGCGTGGGGCTCGAAATCGATGAGGACCCTCAGTTGGCTCCCGCGGCCATGGGTAAACTGGACGCTTGCGTGCCGGTCACCGTCGAACCGGGGGTCCACCTCCCGGGCCGGGGCGGCGTCCGGATCGATGACACGCTCGTCGTCCGCCCCGAGGCGGACGGCGGACCCGAGCTACTCACCATCACGACCAAGGAGCTGCTCGCCCTGTAGACAGTGGCGTGCGCCGGGGTCGTCCACGTCAGTCCAGGAGATTCCGCAACCGTGGCTTCCACGAACGACCTCAAGAACGGCATGGTGCTCAAGCTCGAAGGCGGCCAGCTCTGGTCCGTCGTCGAGTTCCAGCACGTCAAGCCCGGCAAGGGCCCGGCCTTCGTGCGCACCAAGCTCAAGAACGTGCTGTCCGGGAAGGTCGTCGACAAGACCTTCAACGCCGGCGTGAAGGTCGAGACGGCCACCGTCGACAAGCGCGACATGCAGTTCTCCTACATGGACGGCGAGTACTTCGTCTTCATGGACATGGAGACCTACGACCAGCTGATGGTCGACCGCAAGGCCGTCGGCGACGCCGCCAACTTCCTGGTCGAGGGCTTCACCGCCACCGTCGCGCAGCACGAGGGCGAGGTGCTCTTCGTCGAGCTGCCGGCCGCCGTCGAGCTCGTCATCCAGGAGACCGAGCCGGGCGTCCAGGGCGACCGCTCCACCGGCGGCACCAAGCCGGCCACGCTGGAGACCGGTCACCAGATCCAGGTCCCGCTCTTCATCACCACCGGTGAGAAGATCAAGGTCGACACCCGTACGAGCGACTACCTCGGCCGGGTGAACAGCTAACCGTGGCTGCCCGCAACACGGCCCGCAAGCGCGCCTTCCAGATCCTCTTCGAGGGCGACCAGCGCGGGGCCGACGTCCTGACGGTCCTCGCGGACTGGATCCGGCTCTCCCGGACCGACACCCGGCAGCCGCCGGTGAGCGAGTACACGATGCAGCTGGTCGAGGGGTACGCCCAGCAGGCGAAGCGCATCGACGAGCTGATCGCGCAGTACTCCGTCGGCTGGACGCTCGACCGGATGCCGGTCGTGGACCGCAATATCCTGCGCCTCGGCGCGTACGAACTGATCTGGGTCGACGAGACCCCGGACGCGGTCGTGCTCGACGAGATGGTGCAGCTGGCGAAGGAGTTCTCCACGGACGAGTCGCCCTCGTTCGTCAACGGCCTGCTCGGCCGGCTCAAGGACCTGAAGCCCTCGCTGCGACGCGGGGAAGCGTAAGGAATCCCGAAATCGCCGGAGGGCCCGCAGCGCGCATGCTGCGGGCCCTCCGGCGTCTGTGTGCCTCGGCGTCCCCGGAAGCCCGCAGAACGCCGCCGGGGTGGCCGGAACCGTAAAGTTCCGGCCACCCCGGCGGCACGTTTCTGCGGAGTGGGTCGATCCCGAGGGGAACTCAGCTCTCCTCGGCGTGGGTGACCGCACGACGCGCGTCCGCGTCCAGCACACCCCAGCTGATCAGCTGCTCGGTGAGGACCGACGGGGACTGGTCGTAGATGACGGCGAGTGTGCGCAGATCGTCCTGTCGGATCGACAGCACCTTGCCGTTGTAGTCACCGCGCTGCGACTGGATCGTCGCGGCGTACCGCTGCAGCGGGCCCGCCTTCTCGGCCGGCACATGAGCCAGTCGCTCCAGGTCGAGGACCAGCTTCGGCGGCGGCTCGGCGGCGCCGCCCGGCGTGGTGCCCGGCAGCAGTTCCTGCACCGGAACGCCGTAGAAATCCGCCAGCTCGGCAAGGCGCTGCACGGTCACGGCACGGTCGCCGCGCTCGTACGAACCGACCACCACGGCCTTCCAGCGACCCTGGGACTTCTCCTCGACACCGTGGAGGGAAAGGCCCTGCTGGGTGCGGATGGCCCGGAGCTTGGCCCCGAGCTGTTTGGCGTATTCGCTGGACATATGGCTCCCCGGACACTGTGTCGACGCGACTGGCTTTGGGTTCCAGGCCGCGCGGCTGGTAACTCACTGTGAGGTTACGCAGCGTTACTCTGGCGCGTCAAGCCGAATGGTCCACACCGACGCTTCCGTGCTATCAGCGGCCTATTAGGCCAGGGGGGTGAACGGTGGGGTCTCCTCGGCCTGCTACGGTGGATGGCGCAAACCAGACGTCCTTTAAGGTCCGTCCCGTGAGGCGGAGAAGGAGGTCCCTTTCGTATGGACAGCCAGCAGGACACGCAAGCGTCCGACGCCCGGCCCGTTCTCGAAGGCCCTGACATCGCGCGGGTGTTGACCCGCATCGCCCACGAGATCGTCGAACGCGCCAAGGGCGCCGACGACGTGGTGCTCCTCGGCATTCCGACCCGTGGCGTCTTCCTCGCCCAACGGCTCGCCGCAAAGCTGGAGCAGATCACCGAGCGGAAGATCCCGGTCGGCTCGCTCGACATCACCATGTACCGCGACGACCTGCGCATGCACCCGCCGCGTGCGCTGGCCCGCACGGAGATCCCCGGCGACGGGATCGACGGCCGCCTCGTCGTCCTCGTCGACGACGTCCTGTTCTCCGGCCGCACCATCCGCGCCGCCCTCGACGCCCTGAACGACATCGGGCGTCCGCGCGCGGTCCAGCTCGCGGTCCTCGTCGACCGCGGCCACCGCGAACTGCCCATCCGCGCCGACTACGTCGGCAAGAACCTCCCCACGTCGTTGCGGGAGACGGTCAAGGTCCAGCTCGCCGAGGAGGACGGTCGCGACACCGTGCTGCTCGGAGCGAAGCAGACCCCGTAGCACGCGGAAGGCGTACGGCACTGCGGTACGCCTGCTCGGCGCGCCTCCACGCGTGCGTGCCGTCCGAACACTCCTGACCTGAACTGCCTTACGGAGCCTGACAGATGCAGCGTCATCTCATCTCGGCCGCCGACCTCACCCGCGACGACGCCGTCCTGATCCTCGACACCGCCGAGGAGATGGCCCGGGTCGCCGACCGGCCGATCAAGAAGCTGCCGACCCTGCGCGGCCGCACCGTCGTGAACCTCTTCTTCGAGGACTCCACCCGCACCCGCATCTCCTTCGAGGCCGCCGAGAAGCGGCTGTCCGCGGATGTGATCAACTTCTCCGCCAAGGGGTCGAGCGTCTCCAAGGGCGAGTCCCTCAAGGACACCGCCCAGACCCTGGAGGCCATGGGCGTCGACGCCGTCGTCATCCGGCATGGCGCCTCCGGAGCCCCGTACCGGCTGGCCAACTCCGGCTGGATCGACGCCGCCGTCATCAACGCCGGTGACGGCACCCACCAGCACCCCACCCAGGCGCTGCTGGACGCCTTCACCATGCGCCGCCGCCTCGTCGGACGGGACGCCGGCATCGGTCAGGACCTCGACGGCAAGCGCATCACGATCGTCGGTGACGTCCTGCACAGCCGGGTCGCCCGCTCCAACGTCGACCTGCTGCACACCCTGGGCGCCGAGGTCACCCTGGTCGCGCCGCCCACCCTGGTGCCCGTCGGCGTCGAGAACTGGCCCTGCGAGGTGTCGTACGACCTCGACGCCACGCTGCCCAAGTCCGACGCGGTGATGATGCTGCGCGTGCAGCGCGAGCGCATGAACGCCGCCTTCTTCCCCACCGAGCGCGAGTACTCACGACGCTACGGGCTCGACGGCGACCGCATGGCGCGGATGCCCGAGCACGCCGTCGTGATGCACCCCGGCCCGATGGTCCGCGGCATGGAGATCACCGCCGAGGTCGCCGACTCCGAGCGCTGCACCGCGATCGAGCAGGTCGCAAACGGAGTCTCCATCCGGATGGCCGTTCTGTACCTGCTGCTCGGGGGCAACGAACCCGCCGTCACCCACACCCGTACCGAGGAGAAGCAAGACCGATGAGCAAGATCCTGATCCGTGGTGCGAAGGTGCTCGGCGGCGAGCCGCAGGATGTCCTGATCAACGGTTCCGTCATCGAGGCCGTCGGTGCCCAGCTCTCCGACGAGGGCGTCCACGTCGTCGAGGCCGGCGGCAAGGTGCTCCTGCCGGGACTCGTCGACCTGCACACCCACCTGCGCGAGCCCGGCCGTGAGGACTCCGAGACCGTCCTGACCGGCACACGCGCGGCCGCCTCCGGCGGCTACACGGCCGTGTTCGCCATGGCCAACACCTTCCCGGTCGCCGACACCGCCGGTGTCGTCGAGCAGGTCTGGCGACTGGGCCGGGAGCACGGCTACTGCGACGTGCAGCCCATCGGTGCCGTCACCGTCGGCCTGGAGGGCAAGAAGCTCGCCGAGCTGGGCGCCATGCACGAGTCGGCCGCCGGGGTGACCGTCTTCTCCGACGACGGCAAGTGCGTCGACGACGCCGTGATCATGCGGCGGGCGCTGGAGTACGTGAAGGCGTTCGGCGGTGTCGTCGCCCAGCACGCGCAGGAGCCGCGGCTGACCGAGGGCGCCCAGATGAACGAGGGTGTCGTCTCCGCCGAACTCGGGCTCGGCGGCTGGCCCGCGGTGGCCGAAGAATCGATCATCGCCCGGGACGTCCTGCTCGCCGAGCACGTCGGCTCGCGCGTCCACATCTGCCACCTCTCGACCGCGGGCTCGGTGGAGATCGTGCGCTGGGCCAAGTCCCGCGGGATCGACGTCACCGCCGAGGTCACCCCGCACCACCTGCTCCTCACCGACGAGCTGGTGCGCACCTACAACCCGGTCTACAAGGTGAACCCGCCGCTGCGCACCGAGCGTGACGTCATGGCCCTGCGCGAGGCGCTCGCCGACGGCACGATCGACATCGTCGCCACCGACCACGCCCCGCACCCGCACGAGGACAAGGACTGCGAGTGGGCCGCGGCCGCCATGGGGATGGTCGGCCTGGAGACCGCGTTGTCGGTGGTGCAGGAGACCATGGTGGACACCGGGCTCCTCACCTGGGCCGGGGTCGCCGAGCGCATGTCCTTCAAGCCCGCCGAGATCGGGCAGGCCAAGGGCCACGGGCGTCCCGTCTCGGCTGGTGAGCCCGCCAACCTCACGCTCGTCGACACGGCATACCGTGGGGACGTGGACCCCGCGGGCTTCGCCTCGCGCAGCCGCAACACCCCGTACGAGGGGCGTGAGCTGCCGGGCCGTGTGACGCACACGTGGCTCCGGGGCAAGGCCACGCTCGTCGACGGGAAGCTCACGTGACACCTGCAACACTGCTCGCAGCCGGCACCCGACTCGCGGCCGACCAGAAGTCGGCCGAAGTGACCGACTGGGCCGCCCGCATCGGCTGGGTCGTCGGACTCGCCCTCTTCGTCGCGCTCGTCTACTGGCTGATGCGCGAGGGCTGGAAATGGCGCGGCACGCTCCAGGGCGACCTGCCCGAGCTGCCCAGCGCGCCGGACGACCCCGGCCCGGCCAGACTGAGCATGAGCGGCCGCTACCACGGCTCGACCACGGCAGGTCAGTGGCTGGACCGCATCGTGGCGCACGGCCTGGGCACCCGCAGCCGGGTCGAGCTCACCCTGACGGACGCGGGACTGGACGTCGTACGCCCCGGCGCGACCGACTTCTTCGTCCCGGCCGCACAGCTGCGCGAGGCCCGGCTCGACAAGGGAATCGCCGGCAAGGTCCTCACCGAGGGCGGACTGCTCGTGGTCACCTGGGCCCACGGTGACCGGCTGATCGACTCGGGGTTCCGCTCGGACCACGCGGCGGAGCACAACGAGTGGGTCGACGTCATTAACTCCATGATCAACAGCAACAGCACGGAAGGCGCCGAACGATGACGACCTCCAACCAGGGGACCGCCTCGCCGAGGCACAAGGCGGCTCCCGCCGTACTCGTCCTGGAGGACGGCCGGATCTTCCGCGGCCGCGCCTACGGGGCCGTGGGGGTGACCTTCGGCGAGGCCGTGTTCTCCACCGGCATGACCGGCTACCAGGAGACCCTCACCGACCCGTCGTACCACCGCCAGGTCGTCGTGATGACCGCCCCGCACGTCGGCAACACCGGCGTCAACGACGAGGACCCGGAGAGCAAGCGGATCTGGGTCGCCGGATACGTCGTGCGCGACCCCGCGCGCGTGCCGTCCAACTGGCGCTCCCGGCGCTCCCTGGACGACGAGCTGCGCGCCCAGGGCGTCGTCGGCATCTCCGGCATCGACACCCGAGCCCTCACCCGCCACCTGCGCGAGCGCGGCGCCATGCGCGTCGGCATCTTCTCCGGCAACGCCCTGCCCGACGAGGGCACCATGCTCGCCGAGGTCCGCCAGGCCCCCGAGATGAAGGGCGCCGACCTCTCCGCGGAGGTCGCCACCAAGGAGGCGTACGTCGTCCCGGCGATCGGCGAGAAGAAGTTCACCGTCGCCGCCGTCGACCTCGGCATCAAGGGCATGACCCCGCACCGCATGGCCGAACGCGGCATCGAGGTGCACGTGCTGCCCGCCACGGCCACCGCCGAGGACGTGTACGCCGTGAACCCGGACGGCGTGTTCTTCTCCAACGGCCCCGGCGACCCGGCCACCGCCGACCACCCGGTCTCCGTCATGCAGGCCGTCCTGGAGCGCGGCACCCCGCTCTTCGGCATCTGCTTCGGCAACCAGATCCTGGGCCGCGCGCTCGGCTTCGGCACCTACAAGCTGAAGTACGGCCACCGCGGCATCAACCAGCCCGTGCAGGACCGCACGACCGGCAAGGTCGAGGTCACCGCGCACAACCACGGCTTCGCCGTGGACGCCCCGACCGACAAGGTCTCCGAGACCCCTTACGGCCGCGCCGAGGTCTCCCACGTCTGCCTCAACGACAACGTGGTGGAGGGCCTCCAGCTCCTCGACAGGCCGGCCTTCAGCGTCCAGTACCACCCCGAAGCGGCAGCCGGCCCGCACGACGCCGCCTACCTGTTCGACCGCTTCGTATCCCTGATGGAGGGCCAGCGTGCCTAAGCGCACCGATATCCAGTCCGTCCTGGTCATCGGCTCCGGCCCGATCGTCATCGGCCAGGCCGCCGAGTTCGACTACTCCGGTACGCAGGCGTGCCGCGTGCTCAAGGCCGAAGGCCTGCGCGTCGTCCTCGTCAACTCCAACCCGGCGACGATCATGACCGACCCGGAGATCGCCGACGCCACCTACGTCGAGCCGATCACCCCGGAGTTCGTCGAGAAGATCATCGCCAAGGAGCGGCCGGACGCCCTGCTGCCCACCCTGGGCGGTCAGACGGCGCTCAACACCGCGATCTCGCTGCACGAGAACGGCGTCCTGGACAAGTACGGGGTCGAGCTGATCGGCGCCAACGTGGCCGCCATCCACAAGGGCGAGGACCGCGACCAGTTCAAGGAGGTCGTGGAGGAGGTCCGCAGGAAGATCGGGCACGGCGAGTCCGCCCGCTCGGTCATCTGCCACTCCATGGACGAGGTCCTCGCGGGCGTCGAGGAACTCGGCGGCTACCCGGTCGTCGTCCGCCCCTCCTTCACCATGGGCGGTGCCGGCTCCGGCTTCGCCCACGACGAGGAGGAGCTGCGCCGCATCGCCGGGCAGGGCCTCACCCTCTCGCCGACCACCGAGGTGCTCCTGGAGGAGTCCATCCTCGGCTGGAAGGAGTACGAGCTGGAGCTGATGCGCGACAAGCACGACAACGTCGTGGTCGTCTGCTCCATCGAGAACTTCGACCCGATGGGCGTGCACACCGGTGACTCCATCACCGTCGCCCCGGCGATGACCCTCACCGACCGCGAGTACCAGATCCTGCGTGACATCGGCATCGCGGTCATCCGCGAGGTCGGCGTGGACACCGGCGGCTGCAACATCCAGTTCGCGGTGAACCCGGCCGACGGCCGCGTCATCGTCATCGAGATGAACCCGCGCGTGTCGCGCTCCTCGGCCCTCGCCTCCAAGGCGACCGGGTTCCCGATCGCCAAGATCGCCGCCAAGCTCGCCGTGGGCTACACCCTCGACGAGATCCCGAACGACATCACGCAGGAGACCCCGGCCTCCTTCGAGCCCACGCTCGACTACGTGGTCGTCAAGGCCCCGCGGTTCGCCTTCGAGAAGTTCCCGCAGGCCGACTCCACGCTGACCACGACCATGAAGTCGGTCGGCGAGGCCATGGCCATCGGCCGCAACTTCACCGAGGCCTTCCAGAAGGCCCTGCGCTCGCTGGAGAAGAAGGGCAGCCAGTTCACGTTCGTCGGCGAGCCCGGCGACAAGAACGAGCTGCTGCGGGAGGCCGTACGGCCCACCGACGGCCGGATCAACGCCGTCATGCAGGCCATCCGGGCGGGCGCCACGCCCGAGGAGGTCTTCGAGTACACGAAGATCGACCCCTGGTTCGTCGACCAGCTCTTCCTCATCAAGGAGATCGCCGACGAACTCGCCGAGGCCCCGGAGCTCACCCGTGAGCTGCTCGCCGAGGCCAAGCGGCACGGCTTCTCCGACCAGCAGATCGCCGAGATCCGCGGTCTGCGCGAGGACGTCGTCCGCGAGGTGCGGCACGCGCTCGGTATCCGCCCGGTCTACAAGACGGTCGACACCTGCGCCGCCGAGTTCGCCGCGAAGACGCCGTACTTCTACTCCTCCTACGACGAGGAGAGCGAGGTCGCGCCGCGCGAGAAGCCCGCGGTGATCATCCTGGGCTCCGGCCCGAACCGCATCGGCCAGGGCATCGAGTTCGACTACTCCTGCGTCCACGCCTCCTTCGCGCTGAGCGACGCGGGGTTCGAGACCGTGATGGTCAACTGCAACCCGGAGACCGTCTCCACCGACTACGACACCTCCGACCGCCTGTACTTCGAGCCGCTGACGCTGGAAGACGTGCTGGAGATCGTCCACGCGGAGTCGCTCGCCGGCCCGATCGCCGGTGTCGTGGTCCAGCTGGGCGGCCAGACCCCGCTCGGCCTGTCCCAGGCGCTGAAGGACAACGGCGTGCCGATCGTGGGCACCTCGCCGGAGGCCATCCACGCGGCCGAGGACCGGGGCGCCTTCGGGCGCGTGCTCGCCGAGGCCGGGCTTCCGGCCCCCAAGCACGGCACGGCCACCACCTTCGCCGAGGCCAAGGCCATCGCCGACGAGATCGGCTACCCGGTCCTGGTGCGGCCGTCGTACGTGCTCGGCGGGCGCGGCATGGAGATCGTCTACGACGAGACGCGCCTGGAGGCGTACATCGCGGAGTCGACCGAGATCAGCCCCACCCGGCCGGTCCTCGTCGACCGCTTCCTCGACGACGCCATCGAGATCGACGTCGACGCCCTCTACGACGGCCGGGAGCTGTACCTCGGCGGCGTCATGGAGCACATCGAGGAGGCCGGCATCCACTCCGGCGACTCGGCGTGCGCCCTGCCCCCGATCACCCTCGGCGGCTTCGACATCAAGCGCCTGCGCGCCTCCACCGAGGCCATCGCCAAGGGTGTCGGCGTGCGCGGCCTGATCAACATC
The DNA here is from genome assembly GCF_053594495.1 of Streptomyces sp. NPDC001920. Lineage (NCBI taxonomy): Bacteria > Bacillati > Actinomycetota > Actinomycetes > Kitasatosporales > Streptomycetaceae > Streptomyces > Streptomyces sp. NPDC001920. Next base: position 114,249 of record NZ_JBSFEP010000011.1, on the reverse strand, counting down.
CAGTTCGCGATGGCCGGCGACATCCTGTACGTCCTGGAGGCCAACCCGCGCGCGTCCCGCACCGTCCCCTTCACCTCGAAGGCGACCGCGGTGCCGCTCGCCAAGGCCGCCGCCCGCATCTCCCTGGGCGCGACCATCGCGGAGCTGCGCGCCGAGGGCCTGCTCCCGGCGAACGGCGACGGCGGCGAGCTGCCGCTCGACGCGCCGATCTCCGTCAAGGAGGCCGTCATGCCGTGGTCGCGCTTCCGCGACATCCACGGCCGCGGCGTCGACACCGTCCTCGGCCCGGAGATGCGCTCCACCGGTGAGGTCATGGGCATCGACTCCGTCTTCGGCACGGCGTACGCCAAGTCGCAGGCGGGCGCCTACGGCCCGCTGCCCACCAAGGGCCGCGCGTTCATCTCGGTGGCCAACCGGGACAAGCGCTCGATGATCTTCCCGGCGCGTGAACTGGTCGCCCACGGCTTCGAGTTGCTCGCCACGTCCGGTACGGCCGAGGTGCTCAAGCGCAACGGCATCAACGCCACCGTCGTACGCAAGCAGTCCGAGGGCACCGGCCCCAACGGCGAGAAGACCATCGTCCAGCTCATCCACGACGGCGAGGTCGACCTCATCGTCAACACCCCGTACGGCACCGGCGGCCGCCTCGACGGCTACGACATCCGTACGGCGGCCGTGGCGCGGTCGGTCCCCTGCCTCACGACGGTCCAGGCACTCGCCGCCGCAGTCCAGGGCATCGACGCACTCAACCACGGTGACGTGGGCGTCCGTTCCCTCCAGGAACACGCGGAACACCTGACCGCGGCCCGCGACTAGCAGCCCACGAGGGGGACACCGGAAACGGTGTCCCCCTCTTCATGAGGTCACCCGAGACTTCAAGAGGACACCGACATGTACAAGCTCTTCTTCCGTCTGGTTTTCAAACGGATGGACCCCGAACAGGCCCACCACCTGGCCTTCCGCTGGATCCGCCTCGCCGTCCGCATCCCCGTGCTGCGCACCTTCGTCGCCGCCGCGCTCGCGCCCCGCTACGAGGAGCTGCGCACGGAGGCCTTCGGCCTGCGCATGCACGGCCCCTTCGGGCTCGCCGCCGGGTTCGACAAGAACGCGGTCGCGATCGACGGCATGTCGATGCTCGGCTTCGACCACGTCGAGATCGGCACGGTCACTGGGGAGGCCCAGCCGGGCAACCCCAAGAAGCGGCTGTTCCGGCTCGTGAAGGACCGCGCGCTGATCAACCGGATGGGCTTCAACAACGAGGGCTCGCTGGCCGTGGCGGCCCGCCTGGCCTCCCGTACGCCTGTCTTCAAAACCGTCGTGGGCGTCAACATCGGCAAGACGAAGGTCGTCCCGGAGGCGGAGGCCGTCGGTGACTACGTGAAGTCGACGGAGCGGCTGGCACCGTACGCCGACTACCTGGTGGTCAACGTCTCCTCGCCCAACACGCCCGGCCTGCGCAACCTTCAGGCCACCGAGGCCCTGCGTCCCCTGCTCGGCGCCGTCCGCGAGGCGGCCGACCGCACGGTGACCCGCCGTCGGGTGCCGCTCCTGGTGAAGATCGCGCCCGACCTCGCCGACGAGGACGTCGACGCGGTCGCCGACCTGGCCGTCGAGCTGGGCCTGGACGGCATCATCGCCACCAACACCACCATCGCGCGCGAGGGCCTCGGTCTGAAATCCGAACCCTCCCTGGTCAAGGAGACCGGCGGGCTCTCCGGAGCACCGCTCAAGGCACGCTCCCTGGAGGTGCTGCGGCGCCTGTACGCGCGCGTGGGCGACCGGATCACCCTCGTGGGCGTGGGCGGCGTGGAGAACGCCGAGGACGCCTGGCAGCGCATCCTGGCGGGCGCCACGCTGGTCCAGGGATACAGCGCCTTCATCTACGAAGGACCCTTCTGGGGCCGCGCCATCCACAAGGGGCTCGCCGCGCGCCTGCGCACCAGCCCCTACGACACCCTCGCCGACGCAGTCGGTGCCGACGTCAGGAAGGCAAGGAAGACCGCATGAGTGCTCTGGAACCCTTTGGCGCACGGCTGCGCCGCGCCATGGACGAGCGCGGCCCCCTGTGCGTCGGCATCGACCCGCACGCCTCCCTGCTCGCCGAGTGGGGCCTGAACGACGACGTGGCCGGCCTGGAGCGGTTCAGCCGCACCGTGGTCGAGGCCATGGCCGACCGGGTGGCCGTGCTCAAGCCGCAGAGCGCGTTCTTCGAGCGCTTCGGCTCGCGTGGCGTCGCGGTCCTGGAGAAGTCGGTGGCCGAGGCGCGGGCGGCCGGTGCGCTGGTCGTGATGGACGCCAAGCGCGGCGACATCGGCTCGACCATGGCCGCGTACGCCGAGTCCTTCCTCCACAAGGACTCCCCGCTGTTCTCGGACGCGCTGACCGTCTCCCCGTACCTCGGCTACGGCTCGCTGTCCCCGGCGCTCGCGCTGGCCCGCGAGAGCGGTGCCGGGCTGTTCGTGCTCGCGCTGACCTCGAACCCGGAGGGCGGCGAGGTCCAGCACGCGGTGCGCGCGGACGGCCGCACCGTAGCGGCGACGATGCTGGCGCACCTCGCGGCGGAGAACGTGGGGGAGGAGCCCATGGGGTCCTTCGGAGCGGTCGTCGGCGCCACGCTCGGCGACCTGTCGACGTACGACCTCGACATCAACGGTCCGCTTCTCGCGCCCGGCATCGGCGCGCAGGGCGCCACCCCGGCCGACCTTCCCCGGGTCTTCGGCACCGCGGTGCGCAATGTCGTCCCGAACGTCAGCCGGGGGGTGCTGCGGCACGGACCCGACGTCGTCGCGCTGCGTGATGCCTCGTCACGCTTCGCCGAGGAGGTCCGGGCGGCTGTGACGGCCGGCTGACCGTCGTCAGGTGCGTTCGAGCCGCTCGCACGGGACCTCCGGCGAGCGGCTCGCGGCGACTTGAGTCTGAATACATCCTCAAATCCGGGGCATTATGTCCTAAATGTCAGGCCTGACGGAGGCTGACCAGGACTTTTCCGCTGTTCTCGCTGACTCTGGCGGACTTGACCGCTAGTCTCCGACGAGTGGGGGCACCTCCCACGCTCTCCAAAGCAGTGGGGGAGAACGGGCAGCGTGTTGCTCGTGCCTCCCCAGGTGTGGGGCGACTAGGTTCCTCACCGGTCCGTATCCGACAGTTCGACATCCGAGGTGACGTAGGCGTGGCTCTTCCGCCCCTTACCCCTGAACAGCGCGCAGCCGCGCTCGAAAAGGCCGCCGCGGCTCGCCGGGAGCGGGCCGAGGTCAAGAATCGACTCAAGCACTCCGGCGCCTCCCTGCACGAGGTCATCAAGCAGGGCCAGGAGAACGACGTCATCGGCAAGATGAAGGTCTCCGCTCTCCTTGAGTCGCTGCCGGGCGTGGGCAAGGTCCGCGCCAAGCAGATCATGGAGCGACTCGGCATCTCCGAGAGCCGCCGCGTGCGCGGTCTCGGCTCGAACCAGATCGCTTCCCTGGAGCGTGAGTTCGGCAGCACCGGCTCCTGAGTCCGGAGTACTCCGGACCGGGAGTCCCGGGCACTCCGGGATTGCTGGAATAATCGCTGCATGAGTGAACGTCCGCGGCTGACCGTGCTCTCCGGCCCTTCGGGGGTCGGCAAGAGCACGGTCGTCGCCCATATGCGCAAGGAACACCCGGAGGTCTGGCTCTCGGTGTCGGCGACGACCCGTAAGCCCCGCCCCGGCGAGCAGCACGGAGTCCACTACTTCTTCGTCACCGACGACGAGATGGACAAGCTGATCGCCAATGGCGAGCTGCTGGAGTGGGCCGAGTTCGCCGGCAACCGTTACGGCACGCCGCGTGCGGCCGTGCAGGAGCGGCTGGAGGCGGGTGAGCCCGTCCTGCTGGAGATCGACCTCCAGGGGGCCCGGCAGGTCCGCGAGTCCATGACGGAGGCCCAGCTGGTGTTCCTGGCTCCTCCCTCCTGGGAGGAGCTCGTGCGCAGACTCACCGGACGCGGCACCGAGCCGCCCGAGGTGATCGAGCGCCGCCTGGACGCGGCGAAGGTCGAGCTCGCGGCGGAACCGGAGTTCGATGTGACCTTGGTCAACACCTCCGTCGAGGACGTGGCGCGCGAGCTGCTAGCCTTGATGGACGTTGTGTGATCGTTGACTGTGTGATCGTTGACTGTCTGGTCGTGACTGATCATTCAGAAGTGATCGCTCAGGCTTGATCACTCGCACTGAATCTTTCCCATCCATCGGAAGGTAGAGCGTGTCCTCTTCCATCTCCGCGCCCGAGGGCATCATCAACCCGCCGATCGACGAGCTCCTCGAGGCCACCGACTCGAAGTACAGCCTCGTGATCTACGCGGCCAAGCGGGCCCGCCAGATCAACGCGTACTACTCGCAGCTCGGCGAGGGCCTCCTCGAGTACGTCGGTCCGCTCGTCGACACCCATGTCCACGAGAAGCCGCTCTCGATCGCCCTGCGCGAGATCAACGCGGGTCTGCTGACGTCCGAGGCCGTCGAGGGCCCGGCGCAGTAAGTGCTATTTACAGCTTGCAGCTGACTTTTCCACAGGCCCGGCAGCGCGACTGCCGGGCCTGTGGTGTGTAGTGGAGTCGTACGTTGCCGAGTGCGGGGAGAGACGGTGGACAAGCCGAAGGTCGTTCTGGGGGTCAGCGGCGGCATCGCCGCGTACAAGGCCTGTGAGCTGCTGCGCCGGCTCACGGAGTCCGGCCATGACGTGCGCGTCGTACCCACCGCCTCCGCACTGCACTTCGTCGGCGCCGCCACCTGGTCCGCCCTGTCCGGCAACCCGGTCTCCACCGAGGTCTGGGACGACGTCCACGAGGTCCCCCACGTCCGCATCGGCCAGCACGCCGACCTGGTGATCGTCGCCCCCGCCACGGCCGACACCCTCGCCAGGGCCGCCCACGGCCTCGCCGACGACCTGCTGACGAACACGCTCCTCACGGCCCGCTGTCCCGTCGTCTTCGCCCCCGCCATGCACACCGAGATGTGGGAGCACCCGGCCACCCAGGAGAACGTGGCGACGCTGCGCAGGCGCGGCGCGGTCGTCATCGAGCCCGCCGTCGGCCGCCTCACCGGCGTGGACACCGGAAAGGGCCGGCTGCCCGAGCCCGGCGAGATCTTCGAGGTCTGCCGCCGAGTCCTGGCACGGGGTGCCGCCGAGCCGGACCTCAAGGGCCGCCACGTCGTCGTCAGCGCCGGTGGGACGCGCGAGCCCCTCGACCCGGTCCGCTTCCTCGGCAACCGCTCCTCGGGCAAGCAGGGCTACGCCCTCGCCCGTACGGCCGCGGCCCGGGGCGCCCGTGTCACGCTGATCGCGGCCAATGCCGGGCTCCCCGACCCGGCGGGCGTGGACGTCGTCCCGGTCGGCACGGCGCTGCAACTGCGGGAGGCGGTCCTCAAGGCGGCCGCGGACGCCGACGCGGTGGTGATGGCCGCGGCCGTCGCGGACTTCCGTCCGGCCACGTACGCCGCCGGGAAGATCAAGAAGAAGGACGGCCAGGACCCGGAGCCCATCGTTCTGGTGCGGAATCCGGACATTCTCGCTGAGCTCTCCGCCGAGCGAGCCCGCCCCGGCCAGGTCGTCGTCGGCTTCGCCGCCGAGACGGACGACGTCCTGGCCAACGGCCGCAGGAAGTTGGAACGCAAGGGGTGCGATCTCCTTGTGGTGAACGAGGTGGGCGAGCGCAAGACGTTCGGTTCGGAGGAGAACGAGGCTGTCGTCCTGGGCGCCGACGGCAGTGAGACCCCGGTGCCGTACGGGCCCAAGGAAGCCTTGGCCGAAACCGTATGGGACCTGGTGACGCGGCGGTTCGGATGAATGTTTGATGCGCTGCGGACTTCCGCGGGGCGCCGCACGATTGGGGTGTGGCGCCTCTGGTCAGGGCGGGTGACATTGGGCAGAATGCCCGTGCCGCAGGTCACAGCGCTCCCGAGAGGCGAGACAGGGGGTCCGTGACCGAGCACGACAGATAAACTGTCCTCGGACGACGCCGGGCGCAGCCCCCGTCCCGTCCGCCAATGATCAGCCAGCAGCCGCTGCAACCACAGGGAGCGTTGTGTCCCGTCGCCTGTTCACTTCGGAGTCCGTGACCGAAGGTCACCCCGACAAGATCGCTGACCAGATCAGCGACACCATTCTCGACGCGCTTCTGCGCGAGGACCCGACCTCCCGGGTCGCCGTCGAGACCTTGATCACGACCGGTCTGGTCCACGTGGCCGGTGAGGTCACGACCAAGACGTACGCGGACATCGCCACTCTGGTCCGGAACAAGATCCTCGAGATCGGCTACGACTCCTCGAAGAAGGGCTTCGACGGCGCCTCCTGCGGGGTCTCGGTCTCGATCGGCTCGCAGTCGCCGGACATCGCGCAGGGCGTGGACACGGCGTACGAGACCCGGGTCGAGGGCGACGACGACGAGCTGGACCGCCAGGGCGCCGGTGACCAGGGCCTGATGTTCGGCTACGCGACGGACGAGACGCCCACGCTGATGCCGCTCCCGATCTTCCTGGCGCACCGCCTGTCCAAGCGCCTGTCCGAGGTCCGCAAGAACGGCACGATCCCCTACCTGCGCCCGGACGGCAAGACGCAGGTCACCATCGAGTACGACGGTGACAAGGCGGTCCGCCTGGACACCGTCGTGGTCTCCTCACAGCACGCGTCGGACATCGACCTCGACTCGCTTCTCGCCCCCGACATCCGGGAGTTCGTGGTCGAGCCTGAGCTGAAGGCCCTCCTCGACGACGGCATCAAGCTGGACACCGAGAACTACCGCCTGCTGGTCAACCCCACCGGCCGCTTCGAGATCGGCGGCCCGATGGGCGACGCCGGTCTGACCGGCCGCAAGATCATCATCGACACCTACGGCGGCATGGCCCGCCACGGCGGCGGCGCCTTCTCCGGCAAGGACCCGTCCAAGGTGGACCGTTCGGCGGCGTACGCGATGCGCTGGGTCGCCAAGAACGTCGTCGCCGCCGGCCTCGCCTCCCGTTGCGAGGTGCAGGTCGCGTACGCGATCGGCAAGGCCGAGCCGGTGGGCCTGTTCGTCGAGACCTTCGGCACGGCCAAGATCGACGCCGAGAAGATCGAGAAGGCCATCGACGAGGTCTTCGACCTGCGCCCGGCCGCCATCATCCGCGACCTGGACCTGCTCCGCCCGATCTACGCCCAGACGGCGGCGTACGGCCACTTCGGCCGTGAGCTGCCGGAGTTCACCTGGGAGCGGACGGACCGGGTGGAGGCACTGCGCAAGGCCGTGGGGCTGTAGGGCCCGACTGCACGGGATTCGTTACGAGGCCCGGTACCCCTGTTCGGGGTACCGGGCCTCGGCCTGTGTCACCCCGCGCGGTTCGGCAGCTGACGCAGCGGCCGGTGTGACGGCGACGGGTACTTCGGGGTGAAGCCGCCCGCTGGGTCGCGGTCCGCTGCGTCGCTGTGCTGAGGGCTCGGGCGCCGTCGGTTGTCAGTGGCGTTTGGTAAGAATGCAAGCGTGAGCAGCGAGAACGAGCAGTCGGGTGGCCGGGGCGAGGGGGCGTCGGTCGAGCAGCTCGCGCTGATTCGCGAGAGTGTGCGGAAGGCGAAGGCACCGCGGGCCAAGCCCAGGACCTGGCGGGGGGCCGCGCTCGCGGAGAAGCTGCCTGTTGCTCGGGTGCTGGTCGACAAGGGCGTGCTGCACCTCGACCGGTACTTCGACTACGCCGTGCCGGAGGAGCTGGACGCGGACGCGCAGCCCGGGGTGCGGGTGCGGGTGCGGTTCGGGGCCGGGCGCGGACGGGTCCGGGACGGGCGGCGTGAGGGCGGGGGGCTCATCGACGGGTTCCTGGTCGAGCGGGTCGCCGAGTCGGACTACTCCGGGCCGCTCGCGGCGCTCGCGCAGGTCGTCTCCCCCGAGCCGGTGCTGAGTGAGGAGTTGCTCCAACTCGCGCGGGCGGTGGCCGACCGGTACGCCGGGGGGCTCGCCGATGTGCTGCAGCTGGCCGTGCCGCCGCGCAGTGCCCGGGCCGAGAAGCGACCCTCGCCCGAGGCGCTGCCTCCGCCCGGTGCGCCCGAGGCGGGGTCCTGGGTGCGGTACGAGCGAGGCGGCCTCTTCCTGGAGGCGCTGGCCGCCGGGGGTGCGCCGCGTGCGGTGTGGAACGCGTTGCCGGGGCCTGAGTGGAGTGACGAACTGGCCCGTGCCGTCGTCGCGACCCTGGCCTCCGGGCGAGGGGCGCTCGTCGTCGTGCCGGACGGGCGGTCCGTGGCGCGGGTCGACGCCGCCCTGACCTCGTTGATGGGGGAGGGGCGGCATGCGGTGCTGACCGCCGATGCCGGGCCGGAGAAGCGTTACCGGGAGTGGCTCGCGGTGCGGCGGGGGTCCGTGCGGGCTGTCGTGGGGACTCGGGCCGCGATGTTCGCACCGGTGCGCGATCTCGGGCTGGTCGCCCTCTGGGACGACGGGGACGACAGCCACAGCGAGCAGCACGCGCCTCAGCCGCATGCGCGGGAGGTGCTGCTGCTGCGGGCGGCCCAGGACAAGTGCGGTTTCCTGCTGGGGAGTTGGAGCTGCACCGTCGAGGCCGCCCAGCTCGTGGAGAGCGGCTGGGCCCGGCCTCTGGCCGCCGCGCGGGAGCAGGTGCGCGGTGCCGCTCCGCTCGTACGGACCGTGGGGGACCAGGATCTGGCCCGGGACGAGGCCGCCCGGGCCGCCCGGTTGCCGACTCTCGCCTGGCAGACGGTGCGGGAGGGGCTGCGTCAGGGGCCGGTTCTGGTGCAGGTGCCCCGGCGCGGATACGTACCGCGGATGGCCTGCGCCAACTGCCGTGCGCCCGCCCGGTGCCGGCACTGCGCCGGCCCTGTGGAGGCGCAGGGCTCCGGCGCCGATCTGCGCTGCGGGTGGTGCGGACGGGCGGAGGGCGCCTGGCACTGTCCGCAGTGCGGTGGCTTCCGCCTGCGGGCCCAGGTGGTGGGGGCGCGGCGGACCGCCGAGGAGTTGGGGCGGGCCTTTCCCGCCGTTCCGGTGCGCACCTCCGGGCGCGAGCATGTGCTGGACACCGTGCCCGGCACGCCCGCCCTCGTCGTCAGTACGCCGGGCGCCGAGCCCGTCGCCGAAGGCGGCTATGCGGCGGCCCTGCTCCTGGACGGATGGGCCATGCTGGGACGGCCCGATCTGCGGGCCGGGGAGGACGCGTTGCGCCGGTGGATCGGTGCCGCCGCGCTGGTACGGCCGCAGGGTGCCGGAGGCGCGGTGGTCGTCGTCGCCGAGCCCACGCTGCGGCCGGTGCAGGCGCTGGTGCGGTGGGATCCCGTCGGACACGCGGTGCGGGAGCTTGCCGAGCGGGCCGAGCTGGGGTTTCCGCCGGTGTCGCGGATGGCTTCCGTGGCCGGGCCCGGGGAGGCGGTCGCCGAGTTCCTCCATGCGGTCGAACTGCCGCCGGAGGCGGAGGTGTTGGGGCCGGTGCCGTTGCCCGTCACGGCTGCGGGCCGGCCGCGGCGGGCGGGGGCGCCGCCGCCCGGGGAACACTGGGACCGGGCCCTGATCCGGGTGCCGCCCGGAAGCGGGGCCGCGCTGGCGTCCGCGTTGAAGGCCGCGCAGGCGGCGAGGATGGCGCGTGGCGGCGGGGAAGCGGTGGTTCGGGTGCGGGTTCGGATCGACCCGCCGGACATCGGGTGACCTGTGTCCGCCGCGGCGCAAGCCGTCCCGCCGCGGCCCGGCAGGACTCTGCCCTCCCGGGTGCGCACCAGGAGGGCAGAGGGTGAAGGGGGTTCAGCCGTTGCGAGGACCGGGGAAGGCCGTGGGCCTGGCCTCGTCGCGGAGCCCGGGACTGCCCGCCGTCGGCTGCGTCGGCATGGAGCGGGCCGCGGGCACCGTGGGCACGGCGGGGACGGCGGTGGCGACGTTCACCGCGCGGGCTCCCGACGGCTCGGTCGTGCGCTCGGGGTCGGCCGCGGCCTGGGCGGTGGCGCGGCGCGCGCCGTAGCGGCGGTGCACCGCCTGCTTGGTGACACCGAGGGCGGAGCCCACCGCGTCCCAGGAGAAGCCGAGTGAGCGGTCGAAGTCCACGGCTGCCGTGACCAGGGTCTCGACACTGTCCCGCAGCTCCTGGGCCAGGCGGACGGTCGGGGCGGGAGCGCGTCCGTAGACGACGAAGCCCGTGGAGGGACCCGAGCGGCGCGGACGGTAGACGTTGCCCAGCTGGGCGGTGAGCGTGCGCAGTGCGTCCACCTGCCGGCGGACCCGCTCGATGTCCCGCACCAGCAAGTGCAGGCTGGCCCGAGCCTGGGCGTCGTGGGTTGCGTGGTCGGCCATGAACAAGCCTCTCGAACCGGCGTGAAAAGGAGTGGGCCGCGGTGTCGGCGGATGCGGCCCGTTGTGGTCAACTCTGTCTTGACAACGCGGGATCGCTCCGCGGGTCACGCACCGGGGGCGTATGGGCATATGCCCACGCCCCTGCGCGGGGGTGTTGCGCCTCGGCCGTCGGCTCCGGACGCGAGCCCGGCGACGAGGCGCGGTATGTCCAGGTGCTGCCCGCGCGGGGCGCCTTGCCGTGCGCACATAGACTTGTGCGTCGCCCCGACCAACCCCGCCCGAGAGGCCCGTGCCCACCCATGAAGCTTGTCTTCGCCGGTACCCCCGAGGTCGCCGTTCCCGCTCTGGACGCTCTGATCGCCTCCGGGCGGCACGAGGTGGCCGCCGTCGTCACGCGGCCCGACGCACCGGCCGGGCGTGGGCGTCGGCTGGTGGCGAGCCCGGTGGCCGAGCGGGCCGAGGAGGCCGGGATCGAGGTGCTCAAGCCCGCCAAGCCGCGCGACCCCGAGTTCCTGGAGCGGCTCAGGGAGATCGCGCCGGACTGCTGCCCCGTCGTCGCCTACGGCGCCCTGCTGCCCCGCGTCGCCCTCGACATCCCGGCCCACGGCTGGGTCAACCTGCACTTCTCGCTGCTGCCCGCCTGGCGGGGGGCCGCACCCGTGCAGCACTCCATCATGGCCGGCGACGAGATCACCGGCGCCTCCACCTTCCTCATCGAGGAGGGACTGGACTCCGGCCCCGTCTACGGCACCGTCACCGAGGAGATCCGGGCCACCGACACCAGCGGCGACCTGCTGACCCGGCTCGCCTTCGCCGGCGCCGGGCTGCTCGCCGCGACCATGGACGGCATCGAGGACGGCACGCTCAAGGCCGTACCGCAGCCGGCCGAGGGGATCACCCTCGCACCCAAGGTCAACGTCGAGGACGCCCACGTCGACTGGAGCGCGCCCGCCCTGCGCGTCGACCGGCTGGTGCGCGGCTGCACGCCCGCCCCCGGCGCCTGGACCACCTTCCGGGGCGAGCGGCTGAAGCTGATCCAGGTGCAGCAGGTGCCCGGGCGGGACGATCTCGCGCCCGGTGAACTCTCCGTCGGGAAGAACAACGTGTACGTGGGGACCGGCTCGTACGTCGTCGAGTTGCTGTGGGTGCAGGCGCAGGGCAAGAAGCCGATGCGGGCGGCCGACTGGGCGCGGGGCGTGCGGATCGCGGACGGGGAGAGCGTCGGGGCCTGACCGGGCCGTACGCCCGGCGGGAGGCGCGGCGTAGGCTGGGCGTACATCTCATCCAGCAATCCGGAGCACCTTTTTCGTGAGCGACACCTCCCGTCGGCCCCGCAAACCCGGCAAGCCCTACCGACGGCCCAAGAAGGACCCCGTCCGCATCCTCGCCTTCGAGGCGTTGCGTGCCGTGGACGAGCGGGACGCGTACGCCAACCTCGTACTGCCGCCGCTGCTGCGCAAGGCGCGGGAGAAGGGCGACTTCGACGGCAGGGACGCCGCGCTCGCGACCGAGCTGGTGTATGGGACGCTGCGTCGGCAGGGGACGTACGACGCCGTCATCGCGTCGTGCGTGGACCGGCCGCTGCGCGAGGTCGACCCGCCGGTGCTCGATGTGCTCAGCCTCGGTGCGCACCAGCTGCTCGGGACGCGGATTCCCACGCACGCCGCGGTGTCCGCGTCCGTGGAGCTCGCCCGTGTCGTGCTCGGGGACGGGCGGGCGAAGTTCGTCAACGCCGTGCTCCGCAAGGTCGCGCAGGACGATCTCGACGGGTGGATCCAGCGGGTCGCGCCGCCGTACGACGAGGATCCCGAGGACCATCTCGCCGTGGTGCACTCGCATCCCCGTTGGGTCGTCTCCGCGTTGTGGGACTCGCTCGGGGGTGGGCGCGAGGCGATCGAGCGGCTGCTGGAGGCCGACAACGAGCGGCCCGAGGTGACGCTGGTCGCCCGGCCCGGGCGGGCCACGACCGAGGAACTCCTCGGTGCGGAGGCTGCCGTTCCGGGGCGCTGGTCGCCGTATGCCGTGCGGCTCGCCGAGGGCGGGGAGCCGGGGGCCATCACGGCCGTGCGGGAAGGGCGTGCGGGGGTGCAGGACGAGGGGAGCCAGCTGGTGGCTCTCGCCCTGGCCAACGCTCCCCTGGAGGGGCCCGATCTGAAGTGGCTCGACGGGTGCGCCGGGCCCGGGGGCAAGGCGGCCCTGCTGGGGGCGCTGGCCGCGCAGCGGGGGGCCGCGCTGGTCGCCTCCGAGAAGCAGCCGCATCGGGCCGGGCTGGTCGCCAAGGCGCTGGCGGGAAATCCTGGGCCGTACCAGGTCATCGCCGCCGATGGGACGCGGCCGGCCTGGCGGGCCGGGAGCTTCGACCGGGTGCTGGTGGATGTGCCGTGCACCGGACTGGGGGCGCTGCGGCGGCGGCCGGAGGCGCGGTGGCGGCGGCGCCCGGAGGACCTGGACGGGTTCGCTCCGCTGCAGCGGGGGTTGCTGCGGTCGGCGCTGGAGTCCGTGCGGGTGGGGGGTGTGGTCGGGTACGCGACGTGCTCGCCGCATCTCGCCGAGACGCGGGCGGTCGTCGATGACGTGGTGAAGCAGTGGGGGAAGGTCGAGCTGCTGGACGCTCGGCCCTTGCTGACCGGGGTGCCGGATCTGGGAGAGGGGCCCGATGTGCAGCTGTGGCCGCATCTGCACGGGACCGACGCGATGTACCTGGCGTTGATGCGACGGGTGGGCTGAGTCTTCCCACCCCGCGTCGCCCGTGGCGCGTGGGCTGCGCCGAGGCGTCCCGGGACGCACGACGGGCCGGTCCCGCCGTTCGTGGAGGCATCCCGGGAGGCCCGCCCGACGGTCCGGTCCCCCTTGTGGGTCCCGACGGGCCGGTCCCCCTTGTGGGTGTGGAACCGCGGCGAGTCGGCCAGGACACCCGACGGACCGGTCCGCCCCTTGGGGCGGGTACTCCGTACGGCCCGGACGGAGTGGGCTGTGGCGGGTACTCCGTACGGCCCGGACGGGGTGGGCTGTGGCGGGTACCCCGTACGGCCCGGACGAGGTGGGCTGTGGCGGGTACCCCGTACCGCCTGGACGGGGTGGGCAGCGAAGTGGGTGACCCTCACCCGCCTCGCTGCCCCACCCTCTCCTCCGCCCCCGGCCTCGCCGCCGCGCCGCCCCCGTCCTCCCGGGCCAGTCGGTGCGGCCACCACACCTTGGGGCCGACGTCCATGAACAGGGCGGTCACGAGGACCGAGCGGACGATGAAGGTGTCCAGGAGGACGCCCAGGGCCACCGCGAAGCCGATCTCGGCGAACGCGACCATGGGGAGGGTGGCCAGGGCGGCGAAGGTGCCGGCCAGGACCAGGCCGGCCGAGGTGATGACCGCGCCCGTGGCGGCGAGACCCGTGATCACGCCTGGGCGGGTGCCCTGGTGGGTGGCCTCCTCGCGGATGCGGGTGGTGAGGAAGATGTTGTAGTCGATGCCGAGGGCCACCAGGAAGACGAAGACGAACAGCGGGAAGTCGGTCGTCTCGCCCGCGTAGTCGAACACGTGGCGGAAGGCCAGCGCGCTGATGCCCAGGGCGGCCGTGAACGACAGGATCACCGTGCCGATCAGCAGGAGCGGCGCGATCAGCGCGCGCAGCAGGGCACAGAGGATCAGCAGCACCACGAGCAGGACCAGCGGGATGATCAGCAGGTTGTCGTGCGTCGTCGCCCTGTCCATGTCCAGCAGGGCCGCCGTACCGCCGCCCACCTGGGCATCCGCCTCCGGCACCGCGTGAACGGCGTCGCGTACCCGCTCCACGGTCTGCTTCGCGGCCTCGCTGTCGGACGGGGCCGTCATCGTCGCCTCGAAGAGCACCTTGCCGTCGTACGACGGCCTGGTGCCCGGGGGCAGGCCCAGGGAGTCCGGGACCACGCCGGCGGTGGCGGCGACCGCGCGACCCACCTGCTGCGCCTGTGCCTGGTTGCTGACGATGACCAGCGGGTCGCCGCTGCCGGCCGGGAAGTACCGCGCCAAGACCTCCTGGCCGGTGATCGACTCCGGCTTGTCGGTGAAGGCGTCCGCGTTGCTCAGCCCCTCGGCCCGCATCTGTATCAGGCCGAGGGAGCAGACCGCGAGGGCGATGGCCGTGACACCCCAGATCATGCGGGGGCGATGGGAGATACGGCGGCCCATGCGGGCCCAGACGCCTCGCTCGTGAGGGTTCTCCGCGCCCAGGTGCGGGATCACCGGCCAGAAGATCCAGCGGCCGAAGAGGACCAGCAGAGCGGGGAAAAGGCTCATCATGGCGATCAGGGCGACGGTGACGCCGATCGCCGCCACCGGGCCGAGGCCCCGGGTCGAGTTCATCTCCGCCGCCAGCAGCACCAGCATGCTCAGGACGACGGTCGCGCCGGAGGCGATCACCGCCGGGCCCGCGCGGTGCAGGGCCAGGGCCATCGCCTCGTGGCGGTCCGCGTGACGGCGCAGCTCCTCTCGGTAGCGGGCCACGAGCAGGAGCGCGTAGTCCGTGCCCGCGCCGAAGACCAGGACCGTGAGGATTCCGGCGCTCTGGCCGTTCACCGTCAGCCCCGCGTGTTCCGCCAGGAAGTAGATGAACGCCTGCGCGGTGAACAGGGCGACGATCACGGAGATCAAGGGGATCAGGAGCAGGGTGGGGCTGCGGTAGGTGATCAGGAGCATGACGATGACGACCGCCATCGCCGACAGCAGGAGGGTGGAGTCGATGCCCTCGAAGGCTTCGGAGAAGTCCGCGGAGGTGCCGCCCGGGCCGGTGATGTGCACGGCGATCCCGCCGCCGCCCTCGCCGACGACGTCCCGGATCGAGTCGACGGCGGGCGCGATGCGCTCCCAGCCCTGCTCGTCCATCGTGATCGGCACATGGATCTGGGCCGCTCGCGGATCCGCCTCCCGGTCGAACACCGGGCCCCTGGTCTCGGCGCCGCGGATGCCGTGGTCGGTCAGCTGCTTGAGCTGCGCCACGTCCTCGGCGATCGCCGCCCGGTCCTGTGGCGTCAGACCGCTGTCACGGGCGTAGACGACGATCGCGGGTATCTGCTCCGGCCTGAAGTTCTCGGAGATCTCCAGGACTTGTGTGGACTCGGCCGAGCCGGGCAGCCAGGACGCCGCGTCGTTGTCCTGGGCATCCGTCAGCTTCTGGGCGAAGGGGGCCGTCAGGAACAGCACCACCAGCCACAGGCCGACCACCACCCACTTGGCGCGCCGGCCGCAGACCAGATGCGCGACGCCCCGCCGTCCAGGCCGCGCCGGCTCCCTCTTCTCCTGGATCTCCGTCATGGCCACCCCCGCAGCCGCAGAACGATCCGGTGGGCCGCCCAGCATGACACGGGCGAACCGGACACAACATCCGATGAACGTCTCAGGTCTGTACCGGCGCGAACATTCGTGCTCCGGCATGGCAGTCTTGGGGCATGGCCGTGCAGATCAACCCCAGCATCCTGTCCGCCGACTTCGCCCGCCTCGCGGACGAGGCCAAGGCGGTGCAAGGAGCCGACTGGCTCCACGTCGACGTCATGGACAACCATTTCGTCCCGAACCTCACGCTCGGCGTGCCGGTCGTAGAGTCTCTGGCCCGTGCGACGGACACTCCGCTGGACTGCCATCTGATGATCGAGGCCCCCGATCGGTGGGCCCCTCAGTACGTGGAAGCGGGGGCCTCCTCCGTCACCTTCCATGTCGAGGCCGCCGCGGCCCCCGTGCGGCTGGCGCGGGAGATCCGGGCCAAGGGCGCCCGTGCCTCCATGGCGCTCAGGCCCGCGACACCCATCGAGCCGTACGAGGATCTGCTCCCCGAACTCGACATGCTGCTGATCATGACGGTCGAGCCGGGCTTCGGTGGTCAGGCGTTTCTCGACATCATGCTTCCGAAGATTCGCCGCACTCGCGAGTTGATCAGCAAGCACGGCCTGCAGCTGTGGCTCCAGGTGGACGGCGGTGTGTCCGCCTCGACCATCGAGCAGTGCGCCGAGGCGGGCGCCGATGTCTTCGTCGCCGGTTCGGCGGTGTACGGCGCCGAGGACCCTGCCGAAGCGGTCCGTGCGCTGCGAGCTCAGGCGGAGGCGGTCACGAAGACCGCCGCCTGGGCATGCGACCACTGAGCCAAGACAACGTGAACGGCGCCCATCAGGGCGGATCAAGAGCGCCGGATCTGCAAGGATGAACGGCGAATCCAGAGTGTGAACAGCAGTGAGGAGATCGCCGTGTCGGGTATGTCGGCGGGCCGGTCAGCCATGCGGATGGGACCCGCTGAGCTGGTGCAGGCGGCGGCCATGGCCCGCCGCTTCTACCTCGAGGGCAAGTCCAAGATCCAGATCGCGGAGGAGTTCGGCGTCAGCCGCTTCAAGGTGGCCCGGGTCCTGGAGACCGCTCTCGAACGGGATCTGGTGCGCATCGAGATCCGCGTGCCGGCCGAGCTGGACGCCGAGCGCTCGGACGCGCTGCGCGCCCGGTACGGCCTCAGGCACGCCGTGGTGGTCGAGTCCCCGGCCGAGGCCGAGGAGACGCCCGATCCCGAGAACCTGGGAGAAGTGGCCGCCGACCTGCTCGGCGAGCTGGTGAACGAAGGGGATGTGCTGGGCCTGGCCTGGGGCCGGTCCACCATCCACATGGCAGCGGCCCTGGACCGGCTGCCGCCGTGCACCGTGGTGCAGTTGACGGGTGTGTACGACGCCGGGACCGCCGAGCGCGGTTCGGTCGAGGCGGTGCGGCGGGCCGCGCAGGTCTCGGGCGGCGACGCCCACCCCATCTACGCGCCGATGCTGCTGCCGGACGCGGCCACCGCGGTGGCGCTGCGCCACCAGACCGGGATCGCCCGGGCCTTCGAGTACTTCGACAAGGTCACGGTCGCCTGTGTCTCCATCGGCTCCTGGGAGCCGGGCATCTCGACGGTGCACGACATGCTCAGCGACGAGGAGCGGGCCCACTACGCCTCGCTCGGCGTCGCCGCCGAGATGTCCGCGCACCTCTTCGACGCCGAGGGTCGCCGGGTCGGTCGGGATCTGGGGGAGCGGTGCATCACCGTCAAGGCCGACCAGCTCCGCCGTATCCCCGAGGTCGTCGCGATCGCGGGCGGGCAGCGCAAGGGGCCGGCGATCGACGCGGTGCTGCGGTCCGGCCTCGTCACCAGCCTGGTGACGGACACATCGGCCGCCGACTACCTCATGACTGCCGGTACGACGCCGAAGCCCGCGCTCAACAGGGCCGACCCGGACGGACACTGACGGGCCGTCGGAAGGGGGCGGCCGGTGGGCCGTCCCCGGGCCCGCTCATCGACGATCACCAGAAGTTGGGCGGTAGCGATATGACGGAACTCGTGGTCACGCTGGACCTCGACGGGGTCACGGACAAGCCGGGCCTGATGGACCGCTGCGTGGAGACCTTGGAGCTGCCCGACTGGTTCGGCCGCAACTGGGACGCCCTCGCCGACAGCCTCGCCGACCCTTCGGTGTGGCCCGCGGAGGCGGCGGACGGGCTCCTGGTCGTCGTACGGAACTGGCAGCGGTACGCCAAGTCGCGGCCCGAGGAGTGGGAGATCGCCCAGGAGGTGTTCTCCGCCGCCGTGAACCGAGCCCCGTCACTCACGGTGATGCTCGCTCTCGGAGGATCCTCCTAGCAGGCTCTGACCTGCTCGTATGAAGCGACCGTGCCTCGCATTCCGGTCAGCATGGGACAATGAAGTACGTGCTCTTCCCCCTGGCTGACCTGTCCGGGGGCCACCTCTGATCGACTGGGATGTGCAGCACGTGCGTTTCCTCAATGACATCCAGCCCGCGTACGACCTGACGTACGACGACGTCTTCATGGTCCCGAGCCGCAGCGCGGTCGGCTCCCGGCAGGCCGTGGACCTCAGCTCGCCGGACGGCACGGGCACCACGATCCCGCTGGTCGTCGCCAACATGACCGCCATCGCGGGTCGTCGTATGGCCGAGACCGTGGCGCGGCGGGGTGGTCTGGTGGTCATTCCGCAGGACATCCCGATCGACGTGGTCACGGACGTCATCTCCTGGGTGAAGAGCCGCCACCTCGTCCTCGACACCCCGATCGTGCTGGCCCCGCACCAGACCGTCGCCGACGCCCTGGCCCTGCTGCCCAAGCGTGCGCACAACGCCGGTGTGGTCGTCGACGAGGACTTCAAGCCGATCGGCGTGGTCACCGACTCCGACCTGTCCGGCGTGGACCGCTTCACCCAGCTCGAAGTGGTCATGTCCCGGGACCTGCTGCTCCTCGACGCGGACCAGGACCCCCGCGAGGCGTTCAACACCCTCGACCACCACAACCGGCGCTACGCCCCCGCCGTCGACGCGGACGGCCGCCTCGCCGGCATCCTCACCCGCAAGGGCGCCCTGCGCGCCACGCTGTACTCGCCGGCCGTCGACGCGGAGGGCAAGCTGCGCATCGCGGCCGCCGTCGGCATCAACGGCGATGTGGCGGGCAAGGCCAAGCAGCTGCTCGACGCGGGTGTCGACACGCTCGTCATCGACACGGCCCACGGCCACCAGGAGTCGATGATCGCCGCGATCAGGACCGTGCGCGCGCTCGACCCGCAGGTGCCGATCGTCGCCGGCAACATCGTCGCCGCCGAGGGTGTCCGGGATCTCGTCGAGGCCGGTGCCGACATCATCAAGGTCGGTGTCGGTCCGGGCGCCATGTGCACCACCCGCATGATGACCGGCGTCGGCCGGCCGCAGTTCTCCGCGGTCCTGGAGTGCGCCGCCGAGGCGAGGAAGTTCGGCAAGCACGTCTGGGCCGACGGCGGCGTCAGGCACCCGCGGGACGTCGCCATGGCCCTCGCGGCCGGTGCGTCCAACGTCATGGTCGGGTCCTGGTTCGCCGGCACGTACGAGTCGCCGGGTGACCTTCAGCACGACGCCCAGGGGCGCGCGTACAAGGAGTCCTTCGGCATGGCCTCCGCGCGTGCCGTGCGCAACCGCACGTCCGAGGAGTCGGCCTACGACCGCGCCCGCAAGGCGCTGTTCGAGGAGGGCATCTCCACCTCGCGGATGTTCCTCGACCCGGCCCGTCCCGGAGTGGAGGACCTGATCGACTCGATCATCGCGGGTGTGCGGTCGTCCTGCACCTACGCCGGTGCCGGCTCGCTGGAGGAGTTCGCCGAGAAGGCCGTCGTCGGCATCCAGAGCGCCGCCGGTTACGCCGAGGGCAAGCCGCTGCACGCCAGCTGGAGCTGACGTCGCGTCAACCCTTCCTCGAACGGCCCCCGTCGACCCGCCTGCCGGGAAAACCGGGGGCCGTTTCGCATGCCCGCGGCTACCGTCGAGGGATGAAGATCGCCGCCTGCCGGGCCGAGGACGTCGAGGTGCTCGACCGCTTCATGCCGTCGTCCAGCGTCGACGGCGACCATGCCGCCCGGTTCGCCCGGCAGGAGGCGGGGCGCAGCACCTACCTCGTCCCGTGGCTGGACGGCAGCCCCGCGGGGCACGCGGAGGTGCGCCGGACCGGGTGCGCCGCGCCCGAGGTGCGGGCCGCCCTGCCGGACTGCCCCGAGATCAACGGCCTCCTCGTCAGCCCCGCGTCCTTGCGTTCCCGGGGCATCGGCACCGCCCTGGTGCGCACCGCCGAGCGGCTGGCGCGCGAGCGCGGCGTCTTACTGATGGGCCTCGGCGTCGGCGACGGCAACCCGCGCGCCGCGGCCCTCTACGCGAGGCTCGGATACCTGCCCGCAGTCGCCTACGTCGACCGGTGGGCGTACCGGGAGGCCGACGGCGTACGGCACGAGCAGGCCGATCCTTGCGTGTTCCTCGTCAAGGCCCTCTGACGGCCGTCCGTGCAACGGTCGAAAGCCGCGACGCAACGAACACCCACCCAGCCCCCAGGAAAGCAATGATCTTGCGGGTATGCGCAAGGTTGCTGCATTTCACCAGCAACGCCGCTCCTCGTAGGCTGTCGCCTCGTACGTGGCGTGGCGGGGACCCCGCTCGGTGGGTCCCTGCTCCCAGGGGTGCCGCCGGTCCCTGCCGCCCTGGAAGGCAGCGATAAGGAGCCCGCGCGTGCTCGATCAAGGCGCACCCCCGCACAACCCAAGCCAGTCCGCCGCCCCCGCGCCCGCCGGCGTCGGCGCGCGCCTGATGCGTCGCAAGCCGGTGGAACACCTGGTCGCAGAGGGTGGCCAGGGTGAGGGAGGGTCCCTGCGGCGCTCTCTCGGCATGTGGCAGCTGACCATGATCAGCATCGGCGCCACCCTCGGCACCGGCATCTTCGTGGTGCTCGGCGACGCCGTCCCGGAGGCCGGCCCCGCCGTCACCCTGGCCTTCGTGATCGCCGGTCTCACGGCGCTGTTCTCGGCCCTGTCCTACGCCGAGCTGGCGGGCAGCATCCCGGTCGCCGGCTCCTCGTACTCGTATGCGTACGCAACGATGGGCGAGCTGGTCGCCTGGATCTGCGGCTGGTGTCTGGTGCTGGAGTACGGCGTCTCGGTGGCCGCCGTGGCCGTCGGCTGGGGCGAGTACCTCAACGAGCTGCTGAACGGGACCATAGGCGTCACCATCCCGGCCGTGCTGTCCTCGGCGCCCGGCGAGGGCGGGATCATCAACCTGCCCGCGCTGATCGTCGTCCTGCTGGCGATGGTGTTCCTGCTCGGCGGCGTCCGCGAGTCCGCCCGCGCCAACACGATCATGGTCGCGGTCAAGATCGCCGCGCTCGTGCTGTTCTGCGCGGTCGGGTTCATGGGCTTCAAGTCCGGCAACTACGCCGACTTCATGCCGCTCGGCATGGCGGGTGTGAGCGCCGCCGGCGCCACGCTGTTCTTCTCCTACATCGGCTTCGACGCCGCCTCCACCGCCGGTGAGGAGGCCAAGGACCCCAAGCGGGACCTGCCGCGAGCGATCATGCTGTCGCTGATCATCGTGACCGCGCTGTACGTACTCGTCGCGGGCGTCGCCGTCGGCGCCTGGCACTGGACCAAGTTCGAGGGCTCCAACGCCTCCCTCGCCGCGATCATGAACGACGTCAGCGGCCAGTCCTTCTGGGGCACGCTGCTCGCCCTCGGCGCCGTCATCTCCATCGCGAGCGTCGTCCTCACCGTGCTCTACGGCCAGACCCGCATCCTCTTCGCGATGTCCCGTGACGGCCTGGTCCCGAAGGCGCTCGGCAAGATCCACCCGAAGACCGGCGCACCCCGCCTCAACACGGTGATCGTGTCCCTCTTCTGCGGCGCGCTCGCCGCCCTCATCCCGCTGGGCAAGCTCGTCGACGCCACCAGCATCGGCACGCTGTTCGCCTTCGCCCTGGTCAACATCGCGGTGATCGTGCTGCGTTACACGCGGCCCGAGCTCGAGCGCACGTTCAGGGTGCCGTTGGGGCCGGTGCTGCCGATCCTGGGCTTCCTGTTCTGCGCGTACAACATGTTCAGCCTCGACACCGTCACCTGGGTCGTCTTCGGGTTCTGGATGGCCGCGGGTCTCGTGTTCTACTTCGTGTACGGCTATCGCCGTTCGCGTCTCGCCGCAGCGGGCGCACCAGTCGCGTCAGAAGTGAAGTGAACCACCCGCAGTGCTGAACGATCTCGACGAACGCATCGTGCACGCCCTCGCCGAGGACGCCCGCCGCTCCTACGCGGACATCGGGGCTCTCGTCGGCCTGTCCGCGCCCGCCGTGAAACGGCGCGTGGACCGGCTGCGCGCCACCGGGGCCATCACCGGGTTCACCGTACGGGTGGACCCGTCGGCCCTCGGCTGGGAGACCGAGGGGTTCGTCGAGATCTACTGCCGGCACAACACCTCGCCCGACACCATCCGGCGGGGCCTGGAGCGCTATCAGGAGGTCGTGGCCGCGTCGACCGTCACGGGTGACGCGGACGCGGTCGTCCAGGTCTTCGCCTCCGACATGCGGCACTTCGAGCGCGTGCTGGAGCGGATCGCGGGGGAGCCGTTCGTGGAGCGGACCAAGTCGGTGCTGGTGCTGTCTCCGTTGCTGCGGAGGTTCTCCTCCGGGTCTCCCACGTAGCACCCCGCCCGCGGGGCGATCCGGAAGCCGGTCGCGCCCGCGCCGCGGAGTCTCCAGGCCCCAGGGCGTTGCGCTCGCCCATGGCCCCGCGCCGCTACCGGAGGCGTTCGCGCACGGCCGACAGCATGCGCCGCACGGCCAGTGCATGGCCACGCGTGCCGATCACGCAGAGCCGGTAGAGGCGGCCGGCCAGGCCCGGGAAGGCGGCCCATGTCTCCGCGCGCACCCGGGTGCGTCCCGCGTCCGCCTCCTCCAGGCGGAACACCAGGGTGTACGTCGAGAAGCGGTGACTGCCGGTGAGGACCAGCTCCCTGCCCGGCACCGCCGCCGCCACCCGGAACCCGGGGACCGTCGACGCCTCCGTCGGCGGCCAGGGTCCCGACACGGTGCGGCAGGGGCAGCCGAGCAGCCGGGCGACGGCCTCGGCACGCCGGTGCCCGAAGCCGTGACGCACCGTCTCGGCGACCGCCCGCCAGACGGCGTCCGGTTCCGAAGCGACGAGTGACGTGTGGGCGTCGACGAACGGCAGGTCGGGTTTCGCTGTGGCGTCCATGCCGGCAGTCTCCCGCCCGGCCCCACACGCCGGCGTCCTCCCGCGGGCCGACGCCGCTCGCCGCTCGGCGGAGGACCGGGCGCCGGCCTCCTCCCCGGGGAGGGCGCCCTGCGACGGCAATATCGCTGGGCTGCCGGGTCCCGCCCGCCTACCATCGAGGCCATGACCTGGCGACATTGATATTCCAGCGCCGCCGCCCGAGGGCCGCCTCGGACGCCGCACCCCCGGCGTCCGAACAGTCCCTGCGGGAAGGCCTCATGACACTCTCACCTGCACGCGTGCCCTCCACCGGTGTCCGCCGCATCACGGCCACGCTGTACGGCTACGCGTTCCTCGACGACTTCGTCCTGCTCTACCCGGTGTACGCGCTGCTGTTCGCCGACACCGGTCTGTCGCTCTGGCAGATCTCCTCCCTGTTCGCCCTGTGGTCGCTGACCGGTGTCCTGCTGGAGGTGCCCTCCGGCGCCTGGGCCGACGCCGTCTCGCGCCGACTGCTGCTGTGGGTCGGCCCGCTGCTCACCGCCGCCGGATTCGGGCTGTGGGTGCTGGTGCCGTCGTACTGGGCGTTCGCGCTCGGCTTCGTGCTGTGGGGGGCCGGCGGAGCACTCGGCTCCGGCGCCCTGGAGGCCCTGGTGTACGAGGAGATGGACCGGCTCGGCGCCGCCGACCGGTACCCCCGGGTCATGGGCCGGGCCCAGGCGGCACGCCTCGTGGCCACGGTCCTCGCGGTGGGAATCGCCGGCCCGGTGTTCGCCACCGGCGGTTACCCGGCGGTCGGGGCGGCCAGTGTGCTGGCGGCCCTGCTGACCGCCGCCACGGCCACCCGGTTCCCCGAGCACCGGGCGCCGACGGCAGCGGGCGACAGCTGGACCGCGACGCTGCGGTCCGGGCTCGCCGCCGCCCGCCGCGACCGGTCCCTGCGTGGCGCGCTGCTGCTCGTGCCGGCCGTCGGCGCGGTATGGGGCGCACTCGACGAGTACACACCGCTGCTGGTGCGGGAGACCGGGGTGCCGGACGAACTGGTGCCTTACCTGATCATGCTGATCTGGGCGGGAGCCACCGCCGGCAGCCTGC
This sequence comes from Streptomyces sp. NPDC001920, assembly GCF_053594495.1. Classification (NCBI taxonomy): domain Bacteria; kingdom Bacillati; phylum Actinomycetota; class Actinomycetes; order Kitasatosporales; family Streptomycetaceae; genus Streptomyces; species Streptomyces sp. NPDC001920. The sequence continues at coordinate 90,391 of NZ_JBSFEP010000011.1, read as the reverse complement.
TCGCCGGACGGGCCGCGTCCCTCGGGACCCGGGGACTGGCGGCGCTGCTCGCCGGCGCCGCCCTGGCCCTGGCCCTGGGGGCCGGTGCGGGCACACCCGTGGGGCTCGGCCTGGTGGCCCTCGCCTTCGGTGGCTTCCAGCTGGCCACCGTGCTCGCCGACGTACGCCTCCAGCACCGTGTCCAGGACGGCGAGCGGGCCACGCTCACCTCGGTCGCGGGACTGGGCACCGACCTGTCGACGATCGCCGTGTACGGCGGCTACGCGGTACTCGGTGGCGCCGCCGCGCACGGCACCGTGTTCGCCCTGTTCGCGGTGCCGTACCTGGTGACGGCAGTGCTGCTGAGCCGGGCGGCCGAGCCTAGAGCCGGGGGTGCCACGGCACGACCGTGAAGTCGCCCGTCCCCTTCTCGACCTTCTCGAAGGGGGCGGAGCTCACGCACCTGGGCAGCCCCTTCGTCTCGGCGGGGCTGCCCGTCGCCGCCCAGCTGTACCCGAGCCGGTCGTGGCGGCCCAGGTCATGGACGGTGACGCCGACCCGCTTGCCCTCGGCCCCCGGCAGGTCGGATTCGGTGATGACACCGGAGACGACGGCCACCTTGCCGCCGGTGACCAGGCAGTCGACCTTCGCCTCGGCCCGTGCGCCCTTGCCGTCGAGGTAATGGCTGAACGCGAAGGAACCCGTGGCCTTCGACGGGTCGGCGGCGTCCTCGGCCGCCAGGTGCGCGTCGAAGGTGAAGGTGATGTCGTCCCCGGCCGAGCGGTACAGACCGGCCGTTCCGGTGAGAGCAGCGGCCTCCTTCGGTGCGGCGGCCGCCCGGCGCTGCCGCGGTTCGTCCGACGCCGTCGCGGCCGCGGCCGCTCCGGCCGTGAGCAGCACTGCGGAGCCGAACAGGACGATCTTCCTACGGCGGTTCATCGGGGTCCTTTCCGCTGGTCGACTGGATGGTCACCACCCTGCCGATCCGGCGCCCGCGCCACATCGCACCGGAGACGGGACCCCGCCTCCGCCGTCCGGCGGGGCAACCTGCCGGACGGCGGGCTGCGAGGAGGAGCGGAGCTACGACCACGGTCGCGCAACGAATCGCCGCGCACCCCGTCCCGGACGCAACGAACCGCTCACCGGCGCGCAACGGCTCCTTCTTGTCCGCCCTGGTCAGCCGCCCGTACCGTCTACGTGGCCCTCCATATGGCCCCCAACCCCTTCCGTCCGGTGAGGATCACGCATGCGCACCGCCCTGCTCCAGAGCTCCGGCCGCCCCGGCTCGACCGCCGAGAACCTCAAGGTCCTCGACGAGGCCGCGGGCCGCGCCGCCGCCGCGGGTGCCGGGCTGCTGGTGGCGCCGGAGATGTTCCTGACCGGATACGCGATCGGCGACGACATCGCCCGCCTCGCCGAGCCCGCCGACGGCGACTGCGCGGACGCGATCGCCGAGACCGCGACGCGGCACGGCCTGGCGATCGCCTACGGCTACCCCGAGCGGGCCGGCGAGACGGTGTTCAACTCCGCCCAGCTGATCTGCGCCGACGGCACCCGGCTCGCCAACTACCGCAAGACCCACCTCTTCGGCTGCTTCGAGCGCGACCACTTCACGCCGGGCGAGCAGCAGATCGTCCAGGCCGAACTCGACGGCGTCCGCGTCGGCATCCTGATCTGCTACGACGTCGAGTTCCCGGAGAACGTCCGCGCCCACGCCCTCGCCGGCACCGACCTGCTCGTCGTGCCGACCGCGCAGATGCACCCCTTCCAGTTCGTCGCCGAGTCGATGATCCCGGTGCGGGCCTTCGAGAACCAGATGTACGTCGCGTACGTCAACCGGGTCGGCCGGGAAGGGGAGTTCGAGTTCGTCGGCCTCTCCACGCTCGCCGGCCCCGACGGCATCGCCCGCACCCGCGCCGGGCGCGGTGAGGAACTCGTCCTCGCCGACGTCGATCCCGCCTTCCTCGCCGCCTCCCGCGAGGCGAACCCGTACCTGCAGGACCGCCGCCCCGGTCTCTACGGGTCGCTGGTCTGACCCTCCCCCCCGCTTTCCCTGTCGCAGTCGCAGTCGCAAGGAGTCCGTACCCCATGACGTCCACGGTGCCCAACGCCGTCCAGCACGCCGACGAGCAGCAGCCGCCGATCACCATGTTCGGCCCGGACTTCCCGTACGCGTACGACGACTTCCTCGCCCACCCGGCGGGGCTCGGCCAGATACCCGCGACCGAGCACGGCACCGAGGTCGCGGTCATCGGCGGCGGGCTCTCCGGTATCGTGGCCGCCTACGAGCTGATGAAGATGGGCCTCAAGCCCGTCGTGTACGAGGCCGACCAGATCGGCGGCCGGCTGCGGACGGTGGGCTTCGAGGGCTGCGACCCGTCGCTGACCGCCGAGATGGGCGCCATGCGCTTCCCGCCGTCCTCCACGGCCCTGCAGCACTACATCGACCTGGTCGGACTCGAGACCCGTCCGTTCCCCAACCCTCTGGCCGAGGCGACCCCTTCCACGGTCGTCGACCTCAAGGGCGAGTCTCACTACGCCGAGACGATCGAGGACCTCCCGCAGGTCTACCGGGACGTCGCCGAGGCGTGGAACAAGTGCCTCGAAGAGGGCGCCGACTTCTCCGACATGAACCGCGCCATGCGCGAGCGTGACGTGCCGCGCATCCGCGAGATCTGGGCGAAGCTCGTCGAGAAGCTCGACAACCAGACCTTCTACGGCTTCCTGTGCGACTCCGAGGCGTTCAAGTCCTTCCGGCACCGCGAGATCTTCGGCCAGGTCGGCTTCGGCACCGGCGGCTGGGACACCGACTTCCCCAACTCCATCCTGGAGATCCTGCGCGTCGTCTACACCGAGGCCGACGACCACCACCGCGGCATCGTCGGCGGTTCCCAGCAGCTGCCGCTGCGCCTGTGGGAGCGCGAGCCGGAGAAGATCGTCCACTGGGAGTACGGCACGTCGCTCGCCACGCTGCACGAGGGCGGACAGCCCAAGCCGGCCGTGACCCGGCTGCACCGCACCGCGGGCAACCAGATCACCGTCACCGATGCGAACGGCGACATCCGCACCTACCAGGCGGCGATCTTCACCGCCCAGTCCTGGATGCTGCTGTCCAAGATCGCCTGCGACGACTCGCTGTTCCCGATCGACCACTGGACGGCCATCGAGCGCACCCACTACATGGAGTCCTCGAAGCTGTTCGTCCCCGTCGACCGGCCGTTCTGGCTGGACAAGGCCGTCGACGACAGCGGAAATCCGACGGGCCGGGACGTCATGTCGATGACGCTGACGGACCGCATGACCCGCGGCACCTACCTGCTCGACGACGGCCCGGACAAGCCCGCCGTCATCTGCCTCTCCTACACCTGGTGCGACGACAGCCTGAAGTGGCTCCCGCTGTCCGCGAGCGAGCGGATGGAGGTCATGCTGAAGTCGCTCGGTGAGATCTACCCGAAGGTCGACATCAGGAAGCACATCATCGGCAACCCGGTGACGGTCTCCTGGGAGAACGAGCCCTACTTCATGGGCGCGTTCAAGGCCAACCTGCCCGGCCACTACCGCTACCAGCGGCGTCTGTTCACCCACTTCATGCAGGACCGGCTGCCGGAGGACAAGCGCGGCATCTTCCTCGCCGGTGACGACATCTCCTGGACGGCCGGTTGGGCCGAGGGCGCCATTCAGACCGCGCTGAACGCGGTCTGGGGCGTCATGCACCACTTCGGCGGGGCGACCGACGCGACCAACCCGGGTCCGGGTGACGTCTACGACGAGATCGCGCCGGTCGAGCTGCCGGAGGACTGAGCCCAAAGGGGCTCAGATCCCGGCGGTCCGCACCGCCTCGTACACCTCGGCGGCGACGTCCTTCAGCTCCTGTCCGTCCCGCGCCGTGCTCTGCAGGTCGAGGAAGAACTCCTCGACTCCGCAGGCGGCGTGGGCGGCGAGATCCTCGACGATCTGACCGACGTCACCTTGGAAGGGAGCACGGTCGCCGCCGTCGTACGCCTTGGGTGTGTACTGCGTGTTCACCCGCGCCACCGCCCGGATCGGCTCCGTGCGGCCGCGCTCGGCGGCGACGTCCCGCACCCGCCGCCACTGCTCGGCGAGCTGATCGGCGCCCATGGCCACGGGGAGCCAGCCGTCGGCGCGGTCGACCAGCCGGGTCAGCGCCTTCTTGCTGTTGGCCGGCAACAGCACCGGGATCGGCCGGGCCGGCTTGGGCCCGACGACGGCCGACGCGATCTTGGTGATGTAGCCGTCGTACGACACCGGATCCGGGCCCCAGACCGCCCGGCACACGTCGAGGACCTCGTCGAGGATGCGGCCGCGCTCCTCGAAGGGGGCGACGCCCGCCGCCGCGTACTCGTCGAGCGACCAGCCCGTGCCGAAGCCCACCGTCACCCGGCCGCCGCTCGCCGCGTCCAGCGTGGCGAGCGCCTTGGCCAGCTGGAAAGGGTTGTGCAGCGGGGCCACCAGGACGCCCGTGCCGAGCCGCGCGCGCTCGGTCGCCCCGGCGGCGAGGGTCAGGGTCACCAGGGGGTCCGGGACGCCCCGGTAGTGGTCGGGCCAGGGCAGGCCCGGCACCCCGTACAGGCCCTGCGTGGCGGGCTCGGGGAACAGGGCCCGCTCGTAGACCCACAGGCTCTCGTAGCCGATCTCCTCGGCGGTTCGCGCCACGTCGGGTACGTCGCGTCCGATGTCGTACTGCGGTGCTTGGGGGAGGCTCAGTCCCAGACGGATGGCCATGCCTACGCTCCTTCGCGTCGAATCGCCCAAGGGCAGTTCAACGCTCAACATAACGCGAGCGCAAGGGGATTGAGCGTTCACGCGCCGGGTGTGGCCGAGATCAGTCCGGCAGTGGCGTGAGCAACATGCGTCCCGAGAATCCCACCACCGCGTCCAGCCGTTCGGTGAACTCCTCCACCAGGTCCGGGAGTCGGCGCAGCGCCCACAGCGCCCGCGCCGCCGACCATGTCGCGTCCCGGGCTCGCTCAAGGCTCCAGGAGCCCAGCAGATGGGTGAGCGGATCGGCGATCTGCAGCAGATCGGGACCCGGCATCAGCTCTTCGCGGATGCGCTCCTCCAGCGACACGAGGAGATCACCCACCCGATCGAACTCGTCCTCCAGGTCGGCCGGTTCGCAGCCGAGGCTACGACAGGTGTCCACCACGGCGAGCGCCAGATCGTGCCCGATGTGCGCGTTGATGCCCGCGAGCGCGAACTGCAGCGGTCGTACGCCGGGATGGCGGCGCATCTGGAACAAGGGACGCCAGCAGGCGGGCGGACGCCGATCGTCCTCAGCCTGTTCCACCGCCGTCAGATACCGCTCCGCGAACAGCGCGTCCAGCGTGATCGCGGCCCGCGTGTCCGCGAACCGGCCGCGGTCGATGTCCCGGTCCAGCGCCTGGGTGACGGTGAGGTAGACGCGGTTGAAGACCGCGACCCCGTCCCGCTCGGGCAGTGTCGCGTCGAGGGCGCGCATACGGCGGATGATCGCGTCCACGGGTGTGGTGAATTGTTCGCATTGCGCCATGGGGGCAGAGTCCCAGCTTTAGGCTGACGGCGGTGTCGGCGGGACCGGCGCTTCCCCAGAACGGGGGAACGGGCCCGCCGTCGGGGGAGGGGGAGCGGAACGGTGCCTGGCTTACGTGCCCAGCGACTGGCCGCGCGCAGGTCCGAGCGCAGGAGGGCGGCACGGCGCCACGCCATGGTCGTGGCGGCCACGGTCGTCGTCGCCGTCGGCACCGTGACCGGCATGGTGTCCGCGCTCGACGGCACAGGACGTACCGACGAGGCCGCGCCGCCGAACGTGACGCGTTCGCCGAGCCTGCGGTCCCTGCCGCTGATGCCCTCGCCGTCCCCGTCGGCCACGAGGTCCACCTCGCCCACGCCCGCTCCACCGACGCCGAAGAGCGAGCCCACCCTTGGGCCGCCCTCGCCGACCGTGACGGAGAAGACGCAGGAGCAGCGGGCCGCCGTGTCCGCCCGCCTCTACCGCCATCCCGATTCCCAGGTGCTCGACTGGGTCCGCGACCACCTCGACGACCCACGCCACGCGGTCATCCGGTCCCGGATCGCCGAGCAGCCGGCCGCGGTCTGGTTCGCCGACTTCACGCCGGACACCATCACCGCCCGGGTCCGCGCGGTCACCTCGGGCGGATCGGCGCTGGGCCGGGTGCCCGTCGTCGTGCCGTACGCCGTCCCGGGCCGGGACTGCGGAGGGCACTCCCAGGGCGGGGCGCCCGACCTCGCCGCCTACGACGCCTGGATCGACCGGTTCGCCGCCGGGCTCGGCTCCGGCGATGTCATCGTGATCCTGGAGCCGGACTCCATAGCCCAGTCCGAGTGCCTCTCCGCCGCTGAACGCGCCGACCGCTTCGCCTCGTTGGCCCGCGCGGGCCGTGCCTTCAAGACCGCGAACCCCCGGGCCCGCGTCTACTACGACGCCGGGCACTCGGGGTGGAACGCCCCGGGGGAGCAGGCGGAGTGGCTCAGGCAGGCCGGCGCGGCCTCACCGGCGTCCTCCGACGGCGTCTTCAGCAACGTCTCCAACTTCCACACCACGGCCGCCGAGATCGCCTACGACCGGCAGGTGCTGGACGCCCTGGGCGGCCCGCCCGGCCTCGGTGCCGTCATCGACACCAGCCGCAACGGAGCCGGCGCCCCGCCGGACGGGGAGTGGTGCGATCCCGCCGGCCGCAAGCTGGGCCGGGCGCCGACGCTCAGCACGGGCGAGGCACGGATCGACGCCTACCTGTGGGTGAAGCTGCCGGGGGAGTCGGACGGGTGCAAGGGCAGGCCGGGGACCTTCACGGCCTCGTACGCCTATGACCTGGCGCGCTGAGTCCCCTCGCCGGTGGCGCTGCCCTCGCCGGTGGCGCTCGCCTCGTCGTAGGAGGACGTGCCCTCGTCCAGCAGCGGGTGCTGGGTCTTGAGGTGGGCAGGGGCGAAGGTCCGCAGCGCGTGGTAGCCGGTGATGACCACCAGCGTGCCCAGCGCGATGCCGCTCAGCTCGAAGGTGTCGGTGAACTCCAGCGTGACGTTGCCGACGCCGATGATGATGCCCGCCGCGGCCGGGACGAGGTTGAGCGGATTGCGCAGGTCCACCTTGGCGTTGATCCAGATCTGCGCGCCGAGCAGGCCGATCATGCCGTACAGGATGACGGTGATGCCGCCGAGGACACCGCCCGGGATCGCGGCGACGACAGCGCCGAACTTGGGGCAGACGCCGAAGAGCAGCGCGAAGCCGGCGGCGGCCCAGTAGGCGGCGGTCGAGTAGACGCGGGTCGCGGCCATCACACCGATGTTCTCGGAGTACGTGGTGTTGGGCGGGCCGCCCACCGCCGTGGAGAGCATCGAGGCGGCGCCGTCCGCGGAGATCGCGGTGCCCAGGTTGCCGTCCAGGTCGTCGCCGGTCATCTCGCCGACCGCCTTCACATGGCCGGCGTTCTCGGCGACCAGGGCGATGACGACGGGCAGCGCGACCAGGATCGCCGACCACTGGAAGGACGGGGCGTGCAGATTGGGCAGGCCGATCCAGTCGGCCTCGGCGACACCGGACAGGTCCAGGCGCCAGTGGTCGGTGAGCTTGCCGCTCGCGTCGACCGAGTGGATCCTGCCGAAGATCCGGTCGAAGGCCCAGGAGATGCCGTATCCGAAGACCAGCCCCAGGAAGATCGCGATCCGCGACCAGAAGCCGCGCAGGCAGACGACCGCGAGTCCGGTGAACAGCATCACCAGCAGCGCCGTCCACTGGTCCTGAGGCCAGTAAGTGGAGGCCGTCACCGGGGCCAGGTTGAAGCCGATCAGCATCACCACCGCGCCGGTGACGATCGGTGGCATCGTCGCGTGGATGATCCGCGCCCCGAAGCGCTGGACGGCGAGGCCGACCAGGAAGAGCGCGGCGCCGACAACCAGGACGGCGCCCGTGACCGTCGCGCTCGAACCGCCGTCGGCCCGGATGACGGCGGCGACGCCGACGAAGGAGAGGGAGCAGCCGAGGTAGCTGGGCACCCGGCCCCGGGTGGCGAGCAGGAAGAGGACCGTCGCGACGCCGGACATCATGATCGCCAGGTTGGGGTCGAGCCCCATCAGGACCGGCGCCACGAAGGACGCCCCGAACATCGCGACCACGTGCTGGGCGCCGAGCCCGGCCGTGCGGGGCCAGGAGAGCCGTTCGTCGGGCCGGACCACCGCTCCGGGCGCCGGAGTGCGTCCGTCGCCGTGCAGTTTCCAGCGGACGCCGAGATCCATGGTGCGGTTCGCTTTCGTCGTGCGGGTGGGCGTTCGGACCATTGTCCGGGGGCGTCGGGCGCGGGGCCCACCGGGGCCGTGGGTGGTCGGCTGGGGGCCGGTGGGGGCCGGTGGGGGCCGGTCGGTGGTAGGCCGGGGCCGGTGTGGGCCGGTCGGTGGTCGGCCGGGGGCCGATGGGGTCCGAGCGGCGGCTGACCGGGAGCCGGCCGACGGCGAGCGGCGGCTGAGCAGGAGCCGACAGGGGTGCCGAACAGGCATGCTGAGCGTCCGCTTAGACTGGGATCTGTCAACTCGTACGTCTCAGGAGTCCCGCCCGTGACCGCCGAAGCCCCGATCGCGCCCGCCCTGTCCTATGGCCGGCTCGTCCCCGTCACCGTCCACTTCGACGACCTGGACGCGCTCGGCCTGCTGCACAACGCCCGCTACCCCCTGATGGTCGAGCGGGCCTGGGCCGAGCTCTGGCAGGAACACGGCTTCCGCTTCGAGGGCGACTGGGCGGCGGCCGGTGACGCCTGCAACGCGGTCAAGGAACTGCGCGTCAGCTACGAGGCGCCGGTCACCAGGCCGGGCGCCTACGCCGTCCACCTGTGGCTGGAACGGCTCGGCAACACCGGCCTCACCTACGGCTTCCGCTTCTGTTCGGCCGACGGGGCGGTCACCTACGCCCACGGCAGCCGTGTGCTGGTGCGGCTGGACGCCGGGACGCTGCGGCCGGCGCCGTGGAGCGACGCCTTCAGGGCCGCGGGTCGGGAACTGCTGCGTCCGGCCGACTGACCTTCGTACGGTCGCGGTCACCGGAGCGCAGCACGCTCGCGCACACCACGAGGCCGAAGGACAGCGCGGTGACCAGGCAGAAGGACACCACCAGGCTGGTGGCCTGGGCGATCCCGCCGATCGCGCTGGGTGCGATCAGGCCCGAGGTGTAGGTGATGGTCGCGACGCCCGCGATCGCCTGGGAGGGGTTGGGGCCGCTACGGCCCGCCGCCGCGAAGCACAGTGGCACGACGACCGCGATGCCCAGTCCCAGCAATCCGAATCCCGCCATCGCAGCGGCCGGGTGGTCCGACGCGACGATGAGCACACCGCCGAGGGTGGCGAGGACGCCGCTGAAGCGGACGGTGCGGACGGCTCCGAAGCGGTCCACCACCCTGTCGCCGGCGATCCGGGCGAGCGCCATGGTGAGCGTGAAGCCCGTGGTGCAGGCCGCCGCGAGGCCGGCCGAGGTGCCGAGCTGGTCCTGGAGGTAGACCGCCGACCAGTCCAGGCTCGCCCCCTCCGCGAAGACCGCGCAGAACCCGATCGCACCGATGAGCAGGGCGGAGCGGGGCGGCAGCGCGAACCGGGGCGGCGGCTCCTCGTCCTCGGCGGGCTGAAGGTCGAGCACCCACTGGCAGGCCAGGATGCCCAGGAGGGTGAGGGCCGTCGCGGCGAGCGCATGGTGCAGCCGGGCGTCGGTGCCCAGGTGTGCGGCGAGCGTGCCGGCCGCCGAGCCGACCAGGGCGCCGGCGCTCCACATGCCGTGCAGGCCCGACATGATCGACCGGTCGAGGCGGTTCTCGACCTCCACACCGAGCGCGTTCATCGCGACGTCCGCCATGCCCGCGGTGGCGCCGAAGGTGAACAGGGCCAGGCAGAGCGTCAGGAGGTCGGGTGCCACGGACGGCAGGATCAGGGCGAGCGTCCACAGGGCGATCAGTGCGCGCAAGGCGTTGCGGGCGCCGAAGCGGTGGGTGATGCTGCCCGCGACCGGCATCGCCAGGGACGCGCCGAGCGCCGGGAAGGCCAGGGCGAGGCCCAACTGGCCCGCGCTGACCCCCGCATGGTCCTGGATCCACGGCACCCGCGTCGCGAAGGAGCCGGTGACAGCGCCGTGCACGGCGAAGACGGCCGCCACGGCGTACCGGGCGCGCTTCACTTCGCGCAGGTCGTAGACCACTTGACTCATGTGCGACCCTTCCTGGTCCTCGGTCACCGACCCCTACCGCCCTGAGCATGTGCCGCGGCGTAAACTATCAGGGTCCCTTCCTGATAGATAGGGGATTTACCGGCCGCCCAGTACGGCGCCGTCGATCTGGAAGGATCCCGGCATGCCCGCATCCCCGAGCACCGCCCGGGCCATCAACGACCGGCTCGCCCTGCGCCTGCTCCAGCAGGAGGGCCCGTTGACGGCAGGGCAGTTGAAGCAGCTGACCGGCCTGTCCCGGCCGACCGTGGCCGACCTCGTCGAACGCCTCACCGCTGCCGGTCTCATCGGGGTGGTCGGCGAGGCCGGGGAACAGCGGCGCGGGCCGAACGCCAGGGTGTACGGCATCGTCGCCGACCGCGCCCATCTGGCGGCGCTGGACGTCCGTACCGAGGGCGTCTCGGTGGTGGTGTCCGACCTCGTGGGGGACGTGCTCGCCGAGGCGTCGGTACCGATCGGCGGCGACACCGGGACGGGGCCCGCGGTGGAGCAGGCCGTGGCCCTGGTGGAGCGCGTGGTCAAGGAGGCGGGGGCCGACCGGCTGCACACGGTGGGCATCGGCGCGCCGGGCCTGATCGACCCGGGGACCGGCGAGCTGCGCGACTCCACCGGGCTGCCCGAATGGCATCGCCGCCTGGTGGCCGCCCTTCAGGAGCGCTTCCCCGAATCCCGCGTGACCGTCGAGAACGAGACCAACCTCGCGGCCCTCGCCGAACAGCGCGACGGAGTGGCCCGGGACCGGGACACCTTCGTCCTGCTCTGGCTGGGCCACGGCACGGGCGCGGCCGTCGTCCTCGACGGCGCACTGCGCCGCGGCGCCTCGGGCGGCACCGGCGAGATCGGGTTCCTGCCGGTGCCGGGGACCAGGGGGCTGCCGTCTTCCGGGGGCTGCGAGGGGGGCTTCCATTCGCTGGCGGGGGCGGCGGCGATCGTGGAACTGGCGGGAGCGTACGGGGTGACCGCCGAGGGAGTCGCCACGTACGAGCCGGAGGCGGCGGGGGTCGTCAGAGCGGCTGTTGCGCTGGCGGGAGTTGAGGCCGACGCCCGCACCGGGGCCGAAACCGGAGCTGCAGTGGCCGCCGCAGCCGACATCAGAGCCGAACCCGAACCCGACCCCCAGCCCCGGCCCGAAGCACCCGTCGGCCCCCGCGCCGCCGCACGCGCCGCCCGATTCCTCGACGCCCTCGCCGACCGTGTCGCCATAGGCGTCGCCTCCGTGGTGGCGATCCTCGACCCCGGCTGCGTGGTGCTCGGCGGGGAGGTCGGGCAGGCCGGCGGTGAGGTGCTCGCCCGGCGGGTCGAGGAGCGGATTCGGCGGATGTCGCCGCTGGTGACGGTGGTGCGCCCCAGCAGCCTCGGCGGTGGCGCCGTCCTGCGTGGAGCGCTGCTCACCGCACGGGACACGGCCCAGGACGAGCTCTTCGCACCGCGGGGCCGCTGAGACCGCGGCTCCGCCGTGGACCGGTGGTTCCGCGGAGCGGTCGGCGCCGCCGCGCCGGACAGCTGCCGGCCTCGGTGCTGCGAAAGCGCGGCGTCAGGCTTCCCGCCGCCCCGCGAGCCGTCCTTGCAGATACTCCTCGAACGTGCCCTTGCCCACCGCGAGCCCGGGGGCCAGATGCCCTCCCGAACGAAAGCCCCGGTACGCCTTGCCCCACAGCGGCACGCTCACCACACGTCGCCTGCGGCCCGTCGCCTTCAGATAGGCGCGGGCCAGGGAGTCCAGGGACCGCACCTCGGGACCGCCCATGTCCTCGACCCGTCCCGCGGGAGCGCTGACGGCCAGGCCGGCGAGGCGGTCGGCGACCTCCGCCACCTCGACGGGCTGGTCCCGCACCCCGGCCGGCACCAGCATGACCGGCGACCTGGACAACATCCCGAACAACTGCGCGATCAGGTCGTGGAACTGCGTCGCACGCAGCACCGTCCAGCCGAGCCCGGACTCCTCGACCAGTCGTTCCACGGCCAGCTTGCTCCTGTAGTAGCCGAACGGCACCCGGTCGACGCCGACGATCGAGATGTACACCAGATGCCGGACACCGGCCTCGCGCGCCGCCGCGATCAGCCGCGTGGCGGCCTCCTCGTCGCCGCCGCCCGGCGAGGACGCGCAGTGCACGACGGTGTCCACGCCCGCCATCGCCGCGTCCAGCCCGGGGCCGCCCTTGCGCAGATCGACGGCGTACGGCTGGGCGTGCCGGCTGAGCACCCGCACCTCGTGCCCGTCCGCGCGCAGCCGCTCGGCGACGAGCCGGCCGAGCGTTCCGGTGCCGCCGGTCACCAGGATCGTGGTCATGTCGTTCGGTCCCTTCGGACGCCGGGCGCTCCCGGATGGAGCCGCCCCTCGTCAGCTGGGACCGAATACCCGGTGCGGAATGTGACATCCGGCCTACGGCGTCTTCTGCGCCCCGGTCAGCTGACGGCCCGCGAACGCCAGCTTGTCGGGGTTCACCACGGCCCGGGCGTGTACGACGAGACCGTCGCCCAGTTCGAGCACGACCAGGCCGACGAGCGTGCCGCCCGCCCACGCGGCCACCGCGGGCTCGCCGTTGACCTCGGCCGTGGTGAAGTGCACGCCCTCCATGAACCGCTCGACCAGGCCCACCAGGAGACGGGACACCTTCTCCCGGCCCTCGACCGGCCGCCGGGCCGCCGAGACCTTGCCGCCACCGTCGCTCGACCAGACCACGCCGGCCGCCAGCACCTTCTCCAGGCGGGCCAGATCACCCTCCCGTGCCGCAGCCACGAAGGACGCGACCAGTTCCTCCTGCCGCTCGGGAGTCGACTCGAAGCGCGACCGCGGCTCACCCACCCGCCGGACCGCCCGCCGGTACAGCTGACGGCAGTTCGCCTCGGTCAGGTCCAGCGCCTCGGCGATCTCCCGGTGGCCGTACGCGAACGCCTCCCTCAGCACGTACACGGCCCGTTCCGTCGGGGTGAGCCGCTCCAGCAGCACCAGCATCGCCATGGACACGGCGTCCCGCTGCTCGGCGGACTCCAGTGGCCCGAGCGTGCCGTCCGAGGTGACGACGGGTTCCGGCAACCAGGGCCCGACGTACTGCTCGCGCCGGGCCCTGGCCGAGGTCAGCCGGGTCAGGCAGAGGTTGGTGACGACCTTGGCCAGCCAGGCCGCCGGGTACCGGATGGCGCTGCGGTCGGCGCCGCTGAAGCGCACGAACGCGTCCTGGACGGTGTCCTCGGCCTCGTCGGCGGAGCCGAGCATCCGATAGGCCAGCCCGAACAGCCGGGGGCGGTGCGTCTCGAACTCGTCGGCGGTGGCGGTCGTCATGACGGTCACCCTGCCAGAGCTGCGGCGAGCGGGTGTGGGCAGACCCGGCGGCGGGCAAGGGCCGTCGTCACCGCCACCGGGCCGTCTTGGCGGATCGGTCCCGTCGACCCTAGGAGGACTAGACCACTAAGGTCAATAGGTATGGACCAATTCCGGTGCGGGGTGGTCGACCCCGTGGCCTGTGAGGCACCCCACAGCATTCGCACGCATGGACGTCTGGCGGGCGTGGCACACTGGCCCTGTACCAGAAGCAGCGCACTCCGGGGTCGGTGAAAGTCCGAACCGGCGGTTACAGTCCGCGACCCGGTCGCCTCCAGCGGCCGGTTGACCAGGTGAAATTCCTGGACCGACGGTTAAAGTCCGGATGGGAGGCAGTGCGCGGCGGGCGGGCATTCGTGCGCGCCGCCGTACCGGTTCGTCCATGGGACGAGCCCTGTCCGGCGTCGCCCCCGGCGTCCCTGCTCGTACATTCTGTCGTCATCGACAGCCCCGGAGTCCGTGCCCCACGAGGCAGGAGGACCCGGGAAGTGTTCACCGGAATCGTCGAAGAGCTGGGCCACGTCACGGCCGTCGAGACCCTCGACGACGCCTGTCGCTTCCGACTGCGCGGTCCCGTCGTCACCGAAGGCGCCAAGCACGGCGACTCCATCGCGGTGAACGGCGTCTGCCTCACGGTCGTCGACCACGAGGGCGACGAGTTCACCGCCGACGTGATGGCCGAGACCCTCAAGCGGTCCAGCCTGGGCGTCCTCACCGTCGGCTCCCGCGTCAACCTCGAACGACCCACCGCCGTGGGCGCGCGCCTCGGCGGGCACATCGTGCAGGGCCATGTGGACGGCACCGGCCGGGTGCTGGAGCGCAAGCCGTCCGAGAACTGGGAGCTGGTGAAGATCTCGCTCCCCGCGGACCTCTCCCGGTACGTGGTCGAGAAGGGCTCCATCACCGTCGACGGCATCAGCCTCACCGTCGTCGACGCCGGAGCCGACCACTTCACCGTCAGCCTCATCCCCACCACCCTCGACCTGACCACGCTCGGCCTGAAGCAGCCCGGCGACCCGGTCAACCTCGAGGTCGACGTCATCGCCAAGTACGTCGAGCGGATGCTGGGCGACCGGCTCTCCTCCGAAGGGGCGGCGGCCAAGTGAACTCGCTGAACTCCGAGGCCTTCACGCTCTTCGGTCAGCACATCCTCTGGTCCGACATGGTCGGCAACCTCTTCGGCCTCGCCGCCCTCGCTCTCGGCTGGCGGCGCTCCCTGTGGACCTGGCCCGTGCAGTTCCTCGCCGGCCTGATCCTCTTCGGAGCCTTCTTCGGCCACCTCACCGGCAGCGCCGGCAAGCAGGCGGTCGTCATGGTCGTCGCCCTGTACGGCTGGTGGCAGTGGCAGCGCGGCAAGGGCCGGGCGGAGGACGGCCACATCGCCGTACGGTTCGCCACCTGGCGTGAGCGCGCGGCGATGCTCGCGGCGGCAGCCGCCGGGACGGTCGCGGTGGCGCTGCTCTTCAAGGCGTACCCGACCCTGTCCTGGGACCCCTGGCCGGACGCGTACATCTTCGTCGGCACCATCGTCGCCATGTACGCCCAGGCGCGCGGCATGGTCGAGTTCTGGTTCGCGTGGCTGCTCGTCGACCTCGTCGGCGTGCCCCTCAACTTCGCCAACGGCTACGCCTTCTCCGGCTTCGTCTACGTCATCTACGGCGCACTCGCCCTGTGGGGCATGCGCGACTGGTGGCTGCGCTCCCGCGGGGACGCGCGGCCCGTCCTGGAAGGAGCGCCGGCATGACCACGGCACCCGTTCTGTACAGCACCGAAGCGGTCGAGGACCTCACGCTCGACCCCGTCGAGCAGGCCATCGCCGACATCGCTGCGGGCCGCCCCATCGTGGTCGTCGACGACGAGGACCGTGAGAACGAGGGCGACCTCGTAATCGCCGCCGAGAAGGTGACCCCCGAGATCGTCGCCTTCATGATGAGCGAGTGCCGCGGCCTGATCTGCGCGCCCATGGAGAGCGAGGAACTGGACCGGCTGGGCCTGCCGCAGATGGTCGACGACAACACCGAGTCGATGAAGACCGCGTTCACCGTCTCCGTGGACGCCTCCGCCGCCCACGGCGTGACCACCGGCATCTCGGCCTCCGACCGCGCCACCACCCTCCAGCTCCTCGCGAGCGGTACCGCCGAGCCGGCCGACTTCGTCCGCCCCGGCCACATCTTCCCGCTGCGTGCCCGGTCCGGCGGCGTACTCGTCCGCGACGGCCACACCGAGGCCGCCGTCGACCTGGCCCGGCTCGCGGGACTGCGCCCGGCCGGTGCCATCGTCGAGATCGCCGGCGAGGACGGCGAGATGCTGCGGCTGCCCGAGCTGATCCCGTTCGCCCGCAAGCACGGCCTGACGATCATCTCCATCGAGGACCTGATCGCCCACCGCCGCCGCGTCGAGTCCCCGGCACCGGCCGGGCAGGAGCCGGCCCCGGCCGAGCGGGAGCGGACCCTCCCCGGCCTGCGGACCGCTCTCTCCGGGCAGCGCCGGCCGGCCGAGCCCCTCGTCCGCCGCGAGGCCGAGGTCCACCTCCCCACCGCCCACGGCACCTTCACCGCCTACGGCTACCGCTCCACCGTCGACGGCGTCGAACACGTCGCCCTCGTGCACGGTGAGATCGGTGACGGCGAGGACGTCCTCGTGCGCGTCCACTCCGAGTGCCTCACCGGAGACGTCTTCCACTCCCAGCGCTGCGACTGCGGCCCCCAGTTGGAGGCGGCCCTGGAGCGCATCCAGGCCGAGGGCAGGGGAGTGGTGGTCTACCTGCGCGGCCACGAGGGACGCGGCATCGGACTGATGTCCAAGCTGCGCGCCTACGAACTCCAGGAGCGCGGTCGCGACACCCTCGACGCCAACCTCGAACTCGGTCTGCCCGCCGACGCCCGCGACTACGGCGCCGGCGCGCAGATACTCGCCGATCTGGGGGTGACGAGCGTCCGCCTCCTGACCAACAACCCGGACAAGACCGACGCGCTCGTCGGCCACGGCATCAAGGTCACCGACCGCGAGCCGATGCCCGTACAGGCGGGCGAGCACAACCTGCGGTACCTGCGCACCAAGCGCGACCGGATGGGACACGACCTGCCGTGGCTGGACCCGGCACCCGCGGCCTCCCTGGCCACCTGCACCAACCAGTAAGAGCACACCGAGGAGACGCAAGAACGTGAGCGGCAAGGGCGCACCGGAGCTGTCCGTACGCAATGTGGGTGACCTGCGGGTCGCCGTCATCGCGGCACAGTGGCACGAGAAGGTGATGGACGGTCTGGTGGACGGCGCCCTGCGCGCCCTGCACGACCTGGGAATCGACGAGCCGACCCTGCTGCGGGTCCCCGGCAGCTGGGAACTCCCGGTGGTCGCCAAGGTCCTCGCGGGCCGCGGCTACGACGCGATCGTCGCCCTCGGCGTCGTGATCCGCGGTGGCACCCCGCACTTCGAGTACGTGTGCCAGGGCGTGACCCAGGGCCTCACCCAGGTCTCCGTCGAGACCGGCGTCCCGGTCGGCTTCGGCGTGCTGACCTGCGACACCGAGGAACAGGCCCTGGACCGGGCGGGTATCGAGGGCTCCAACGAGGACAAGGGACACGAGGCGGTGACGGCGGCGGTCGCCACCGCCGCCACCCTCCGCTCAGTATCTGAACCGTGGCGCTAGGTGGAGCGGCACTACGCGTAGAGTGGGCGCCACCATGTCCAAGAAGACGTTCGAGGAGCTCTTCACCGAGCTCCAGCACAAGGCCGCAAACGGCGACCCCGCCACTTCCCGCACCGCGGAACTGGTCGGCAAGGGCGTCCATGCCATCGGCAAGAAGGTCGTCGAGGAGGCCGCCGAGGTCTGGATGGCCGCCGAGTACGAGGGCAAGGAAGCGGCCGCCGAGGAGATCTCGCAGCTGCTCTACCACGTCCAGGTGATGATGGTCGCTCGCGGCATCTCCCTCGACGACGTCTACGCCCACCTCTGAGCACCAGCACCCAGCACACCCGTAAGAGCGAACGAAGGAAGCCGACCTCATGCTGCGCATCGCCGTCCCCAACAAGGGTTCACTGTCCGGCCCTGCGGCGGAGATGCTGCATGAGGCCGGCTACCAGCAGCGCCGCGAGTCCAAGGAACTGCGCATCGTCGACCCGGAGAACGAGGTCGAGTTCTTCTACCTCCGCCCCCGCGACATCGCGATCTACGTCTCCTCCGGGCAGCTCGACATCGGCATCACCGGCCGTGACCTGCTGATCGACTCCGGCGCCGATGCCGAGGAGATCCTCCCGCTGGGCTTCGCGCGCTCCACCTTCCGGTTCGCCACCAAGCCCGGCACCGTCGGCGACGAGCTCGCGGACCTGAAGGGCAAGACGGTCGCCACCTCGTACGAGGGCATCGTCGCCAAGTACCTCGCCGACAACGGCGTCGACGCCTCCGTCGTCCACCTCGACGGCGCCGTCGAGACCGCCATCCAGCTCGGAGTCGCCCAGGTCATCGCGGACGTCGTCGAGACCGGCACCTCGCTGCGCAATGCCGGACTGGAGGTCGTCGGCAAGCCGATCATGAAGTCGGAGGCCGTCGTCATCCGCCGTACCGGCGCGGACGGCGAGGAGCCCAAGGTGCAGCAGTTCCTGCGCCGCCTCCAGGGCGTCCTGGTCGCCCGGACGTACGTGATGATGGACTACGACTGCCGCGTCGAGCAGCTGGAGAAGGCCGTCGCCCTCACCCCCGGCCTGGAGTCCCCGA
This sequence comes from Streptomyces sp. NPDC001920, assembly GCF_053594495.1. NCBI lineage: Bacteria > Bacillati > Actinomycetota > Actinomycetes > Kitasatosporales > Streptomycetaceae > Streptomyces > Streptomyces sp. NPDC001920. The sequence goes on along the minus strand of NZ_JBSFEP010000011.1, from coordinate 72,163 downwards.
CCGTCTCGCCGCTGCACAACGAGGGCTGGGTCGCCGTGCGGGCCATGGTTCCGGCCAAGGAAGCCCAGCGCATCATGGACGACCTGTACGACATCGGCGCCCGGGCCATCCTGACCACGGCCATCCACGCCTGCCGCCTCTGAACCCGGGAGGCCGTACGCCGATGTCCGAAGTTCCCACCCTGCCCGTCACCTTCCGGCCGGGCCGCACCCGGGCCGTCCTGCTCACCGCGGGCGTCGCCATCTTCGTGGTGATCACCACGGTCGCCCTGCTGCTGGAGCGGCTCAGCCCGGGGGAGCGCCTCAGCTTCGTCTTCACCGCCGCGCTGATGTCCGGCGTGCTGGCGATGCTGGCCCGGGTGAAGGTCGTCGCCGACGAGAGCGGCGTGACGGTGGTCAACATCGCCACCAGGCGCCGGCTCGACTGGGCCGAGATCGTCCAGGTGAACCTCCGCCCGGGTGATCCCTGGGTGTTCCTCAACCTCAGCGACGGCACCAGCCTGCCCGCGCTCGGCATCCAGCCCGGCATCGCCAAGGAGCGCGCCATCGCCGACGCACGCGCCCTGCGGGCCCTCGCGGAAGCCCGTTCCCTGCGCGAGCCCGGGGAACCGCGGGGCTGACTCGGTGACGTTCACCCTGACGTAAATCCCCGTGTCTTGATTAATCTGTTGGCGGAGGCGTTTCCATGGCGCCTCCGCCTCTGATGTTCCGAGCGGACTCCAGAGGTCCCCCCTGCTACCCGAGGAGTGATTCCCTCCAGCGATGGACGGATCGTCCTGTAGTACCTGCGCCGCCCCCTCCCGACATACCGGGGCGGCGGCATCATGAGCGTCCCCCTGCTGCTTCTGGCGGCCGCGTTCGTCCTGATCCTCGCCAACGGCTTCTTCGTGGCGGCCGAGTTCGGCCTGGTCACGGTCGAGACGACCGACGCCGAGAAGGCCGCCGCCGAAGGCGACCGACGAGCCCTGCGGGTCGTCGAGTCGCTCAAGGAGCTGTCCTTCCAGCTCTCCGGCACCCAGCTCGGCATCACCATCACCTCCCTCGTCGTCGGCATGCTCGCCGAACCGGCGCTCGCCCAGCTGCTGGGCGGCCCCTTCAGGGCGGTCGGCATCCCCGAGGGTGCCGTCCCCGGTGTGGCCGTGGGCGTCGGCATGCTGCTGGCCTCGGCCGTGCAGATGGTGATCGGTGAGCTGGTGCCCAAGAACTGGGCGGTGTCCCGGCCGATGCAGGTCGCGCGCTTCGTCGCCGGCCCGCAGCACGCCTTCGCGCGGCTGTTCCGACCGGTGATCGCCGGGCTGAACTCGGTCGCCAACCGTCTGGTGCGCGCCATGGGCATCGAGCCCGCCGAGGAACTGGCCTCCGCCCGCACCCCCGGCGAACTGGTCTCCCTCGCCCGGCACTCCGCCCAGGCGGGCGCCCTGGAGCAGGACACCGCGGACCTCTTCGTCCGGACCCTGTCGCTCGGCGAGCTGACCGCGCAGCACGTCATGACGCCGCGTGTGAAGGTGAGCGCGCTGCAGTCGTCGGCGACCGCCGAGGACGTGGTGAACCTGACGCGGGCGACGGGCCTGTCCCGTTTCCCGGTGTACCGGGAGAAGATCGACGAGATCGTCGGCATGGTCCACCTGAAGGACGCCCTGGCGATCCGCTCGCGTGACCGGCTGCGTACCCCGGTCGGCCGTATCGCCCGCCCCGCGCTCCTCGTCCCCGAGACCCTGCCGGTCCAGCCCCTCCTCGCCCAGCTGCGCAGCGAGCAGCCCATCGCGGTCGTCGTCGACGAGTACGGCGGCACCGCCGGGGTGGTCACCCTGGAGGACATCGTCGAGGAGATCGTCGGCGAGGTCCGCGACGAACACGACGACGTGCTCAACGAACCGGCCGAACTGGCCGCCGCCCCACCGGAGGACGGCCGGCCCGCCTGGGACGCCGACGGCAGCTGCCGGGTCGACATCCTCCAGCGCATAGGGCTCGACGTGCCCGAGGGACCGTACGAGACCGTCGCCGGGCTCGTCGCCGACCTGCTCGGCCGGATCCCCGCCGTGGGTGACAAGGCGGAACTGCCGGGCTGGCGGCTGTCGGTGCGCCGGGTCGGCCACTACCGCGCCGAGCGCGTCCGGCTGGTCCGGACCGGGGCCGTGGTGGAGGTCGCCCGATGAGCGTGCTCCAACTCCTCTTCGCCGCGCTGCTCGTCCTGGCCAACGGTTTCTTCGTCGGCGCCGAGTTCGCCCTCGTCTCGGTCCGGCGCAGCCAGATCGAACCGCTGGGCACGGCGCGCGCCCGCCAGGTGCTGTACGGGCTGGAGCGGCTGCCGCAGATGATGGCGGCGGCCCAGTTCGGCATCACCGTCTGCTCGCTGACGCTCGGCGCGGTCGCCGAGCCGACGGTGGCGCATCTGCTGGAGCCGGTGTTCGAGTGGATCCATCTGCCGCACGGCATGATCCACCCGCTCACCTATGTCATCGCGCTCGCCGCGGTGGTCTTCTTCCATCTGGTCATCGGCGAGATGGTGCCGAAGAACCTGGCGATGGCGGCTCCGGAGAAGGCCGCGCTGTGGCTCAGCCCCGGACTGGTCTGGTTCGCCCGCCTCTGCAAGCCGATCACCGTGGCCCTGGGCGCGGTCGCGCAGGCCGTCCTGCGGCTCTTCCGCGTCGAGCCGAAGGACGAGATCGAGGCGGTGTTCACCAGCGAGCAGCTCAACCGGCTCGTGGAGGACTCCGGCCAGGCGGGCCTGCTCGACCCCGAGGAACAGGAACGTCTCGGGGACGCCCTGGAGCTGGGCTCCCGCCCGGTGACGGACGTGCTCCTCAGGCGCGAGTCCCTGGTCACCGTCAGCCCCTCGGTCACGCCGGGCCAGATCGTCGAGCTCACCGCCCGTACCGGGTACTCCCGTTTCCCGGTGGCGACGGAGAACGGCGCCTTCATGGGCTATCTGCACGTGAAGGACGTACTGGACCTGGAGGAGTCGGAACGGGCGGTGCCGCAGCAGGTGTGGCGGCCGATGACGACCCTGCGGTCCGAACTGCCGCTCGACGACGCCCTCACGGTGATGCGCCGCGCCGCGACCCACCTCGCGCAGGTGGCCGACGCCTCGGGCAAGGTCCTCGGCCTGGTCGCGCTGGAGGACGTACTGGAACTCCTGGTCGGTGAGGTACGGGATCCGGCTCACCGCGACCTCGCCGAGGTACGGGTCACCGGGCCGCGGCTGAACAGCGGGGAGCCGGAGGAGGCGCTGGCCGGCTGACGCCGGTGCCGTGCCGCGGGGTCCGTCACATCGCCGACGGATCCTGCGGCCCCCTCCCCGACAGCACCTCCCCGTACGCCTGCATCAGGTCCGGGAGCCGAAGTGTCGACAAGTCGTCCCTCGTCAGCGCCCCGGGATAGGTCGAGAGCCGCAGATCCCGGTAGGCGCAGCTCTTCTCGTACAGCGTGCGCAGGAACCGTCCGTTCCCCAACTCGTCGATCCACCCCTGGCTGACCACGTGCCCGGCGATCGACCGAAGCTCCTCCAGTGCCTCCTCGTCCCACACGTCCCCGTTCTCGGCGGCGAGCACCTCGCCGATCGACGTCAGTTCCAGGGGCCGGTACGAGGGGAAGTCGACGCGGGTCGTGAAGCGGGACGACAGGCCCGGGTTCGCGGCCAGCAGGCGGTCCATGCCCTCCGGATAACCGGCGAGGATCACCACGAGGTGGTCCCGGTTGTCCTCCGCCCGCTTCAGCAGCACCTGCAGGGCCTCGTCGCCGTACGCGTCGCCCTTGCCGTAGCCGGTGTTGGAGAGGGAGTACGCCTCGTCCACGAAGAGGACCCCGCCGAGCGCGGAGTCGATGAGCTCGTTGGCCTTCACGGCGGTCTGGCCCAGGTACTCGCCCACCAGGTCGGCCCGCTGGGCCTCCACCAGGTGGTCGCCGCCGAGGAGTCCGAGAGCGTAGAACACGCGGCCCAGGATGCGGGCGACCGTCGTCTTGCCGGTGCCCGAGGGGCCGGAGAAGACGAAGTGCCGCTTGGGCGGCTGCACCGGCAGACCCTGCCCGGCGCGCAACCGGGCCATGTTCAGCTGCGCGGACAGGGCTTTGACCTGGCGCTTGACGGGCTCGAGACCCACCATGCGCTCCAGCTCTGCGAGCGCCTCCTCCAGCAGGGCCGGGTCGGTGGGCCCGGCGGGCAGCGGCTGCGAGGACAGGGCCGTCTTCTCGCGCACCGCCGGATCGACCACCGACGGCAGCGGACCGGCCGACGGCAGATCGGGGTCGGGGAACCTGAGGTCCCGCCCCTCGGTGCCGAAGAGCGGGTCGAGCCCGTCGGGGCCGTCCGCCATGTCCTGCCCGACCCCGGTGAGCGTGATCGCCGCGAGGTCGGCGGTGTCGTCGTACCCGTCGCCCTCGGCGATCGCCGCGAGCCGGGCCGAGGTGTCCATGAAGGCGGGGTCGACCCGGTGGACGGCGCGGTAGAGGGGTAAGGCGGCCGCCGACCGGCCGGTGCCCTCGTACGCACGGGCCAGCCAGTACCGCAGTTCCTTGCGCTGCGGCTGCTCGCTGCGGCAGCGCATCAGCGCGGCCGACAGCAGCGGTTCGGCCTGGCCGTACATCTCCAGCCGCACCCGCGCCATGCCGCCGAACAGTCCCGCCTCGATGCCGAGCATGGGGTCGTCGAGCAGCGGGTCGGTGTGCCGGACGAGCTGCTCCCAGTCCTTGACCAGATAGGCACGGCACGCGTGCAGGAAGCGGACCTGGTGGTCGGCGTCCACGGGAGGCAGCCCGGCCAGCGCCCGGTCCAGCTCCGGCACATGCCGTCCGTCCAGCCAGTGCGAGGCGTGGGCCAGCAGCAGATCGCGCGGGCTCTCCAGCACCGGCTGCACCCACCAGCCCAGCCAGTACCAGGAGTTGATGGTCCGCCGGTGCCGGGAGCGCTGTTCCCCGAAGCGGTCCCGGTGCCGGAACATCCGCAGCAGCGCGGTCGTCGTGTCGACGCGCAGCGCGTGCAGTCCGAGCCAGCCGTCGGCCATCCCGGGATCGATGCGTACCGCGGTGCGGAACTCCTCCTCCGCCTGCGGATACGCCCCCATCGTGTAGGCGTCCACACCTCGCAGCCAGGCGAGGTCGGCCGGGGCCTCGGGGCCCTGCGTGCCGAAGTCCATCACGTCCCCCACAAACCGTGCCCCCGTCGGTTGGCCGACCGCTCGTCCGCCGGCCGCCTTGTTCGAACGGCCGTACCGCGAACCGGAGTTGCAACGGTGCGCAGAGCGGCCGTCCGTAGGTCGCACCGAGGGCATCGTACCCGCGGGGGCATGGCCCGCCCCAGGGTGCCGCACAGGCCGTTCGGCGAGGTGGGAGCAGATGGGGCGCAGGGGCGCTCGGTGACCGAGGGTGATCGGATCACGCCTCTCGGCGCCCGGAGAAGTGGGGTGAGGACAGAACGAAGCCCCCGATCACGGGGGAACAACCGGGGGCTTCGCGTCCTGGGGCGGCCTCGATTGGCCGCACATTGAGAACGTAAGTCCTGTACGGCCCCCGGGTCAAGCCGAGTTGAAGCACTCCGGGAACTTGTCCCGCAAGGCCTTTCACGCGTTCAGCACATTGCCGTTGGATCGTCACCCAGGGTGAGGGGATGGTTCGATTCAACGGTCCCGGCAGGCCCGTTGAGCACCTCGTACCCCTTGCCGCACTGCCGAATCAGAAGATCGGCGAACGGCCGGGACGGGTCGTCGGCGAAGTGCCTTCGCTCCGCCTCGACCCATCCCGTCCAGAACTCCCGCTGCTCCTCCCCGTCGCGGGCGCGGCCCCGTGACCAGGACTCCTCGCGCGGCAGCTCCATCCACAGCAGCCGGGCGAGATGAGGCCGCAGCGCGCGGCGGCCGGCGCCGACCCCCTCGATGACGATCACCGGCGCGGGCGGCACGGTGAGCGGCGGTCCGAAGCGGCGGGCCCGCCAGTCGTAGGGGGCGTAACGGGCGCTCTCGCCTCGTGCGAGCGGTTCGATCACCTGGGCCAGCAGGCGTCCGGTCCACTCGAACAGTTCGCCGTGGCTCGCGATGTCGTCCAGGTGCAGCACCGGCGCGGCGCCCAGTGAACGGGCCAACCGCCCGGCGAACGTGGACTTTCCGGAACCGGCGTGCCCGTCCACGCCGATCAGGCGGACCGGGCCGCAGGACGGGGGGAGGCGACGGAGCCGGGTGGCGAGGTCGTGAATCGTTTTTCCCGGGGTGAGGTGGAGGTCGGCATATTTCGTTGGAACATTCTAGTAGCGGGTGAAAGCGGGTGACGGCACCGGTGGGGGAGGGGAAGGGAAAAGGTGTCGCTTTGAACTAGCCGGCAGATTGCGCATTGGCACCGAAAAACTCCGGCCGCCACAGTGAAATCTACGTTCCGGTTGAGGCCCACGCTGAGTAAGGTGCCTGGTGCGCAACTGTGAGGTGCCGTTACGGGGGATGGGCTGGGGCAGATGGCCGCGGGGTTATTCGAGGGGCAGTATGTGTGGCATCCGGCGGCCGACGACCGTGTGCTCGCCAGCGTATGCGTCGATGTCCGCGCCGGCCGTTTTCTGAGCGCCCGTGACGCCTTGGCCGAAACCCATGGCGACTTCGCCCTGCGCGCGCACCGCTCCCTCGTGCTCGCCTCGGAGGCCGCCGACTCCGACCTCGTGGAGCGCTGGCTCGCCGAGGAGCCCGGCCCCGAGGCGGCGCTGCTGTGGGCGCGGGTGGCCGTGCTGCGGGCGCTGCGCGCGGCCGACGCGCGTGACCCGCGGACCGAGGCGCTGGAGCGGATAGCGCTGGCCGCCTGCGAACGTGCCGCCGCCGCGGACCCCGCCGATCCGACGCCCTGGGTGGCCAAGCTGGCCATGGCCCGGCTGCACAGGCTGCGCGACCGGGCACCGCGCGGACTGCTCACGGCACCCCCGGGGCCCTGGCGCCTGTTCGCCCACGTCCTCTCCCTCGACCCCTGGCACCGTGAGGCCCACCACCGCTTCCTGGCCTGCTTCTTCCCCCGGCACGGCGGCTCGGTGACCGCAGCCTGGGACGTCGCCGCCTTCCTCGGCCAGCGCGCGCCGGCCGACTCGCCGCTGCGCCTGCTGCCGCTGGTCGCCCTGGTGGAGTGCTACGACCCGACCCAGCTGCTCGCCGACCGTGTCTGGGAGCAGCCGCAGTGGACCTCGACCGCCCTGGCGATCCACCGGAACTGGCTGCCCACGGTGGCCGAATACCGCTTCACGCCGGTCCTCGACCTGGCCTACCTCGCACACGGCCTGGTCATGTCCCGGCGCGAGGAGGAGGCATGCGCCGCCTTCGCGGCGATGGGGCCGTACGCCTCGCGCATGCCTTGGTGCGTCTTCGGCGACCCAGCCGAGCAGCTGTCCCGGGCGCGTCGCGCCTGCGGTCTGCCGGTACCGGCCGTCTGACGTACCGCGACCCCCCACCCAAGAGAAAGGTCCGACCGTGTCTGAACGGATAACGGCCCCGCGCGGCAGAGCGCGTGGGGAAGCGGATCCGCTCCTGCTCGACGACGACGCGACCCTGCATGCGATGGGTTATCCGAGAAAACTCACGCGGCGCTTTCAGGCGTTCGACAATTTCGCCATCTCGTTCACCATCATCAACATCATCTCGGGAATCTTCTCGGGCTTCGGGTTCGGCCTGAACGCGGGCGGCCCGAGCATTCTCGTCTTCGGCTGGATCGGTGTGTCCGTCATGGTGCTCTTCGTGGGGGCATCGATGGCGGAAGTCGCCTCGGCCTATCCGACGAGCGGCGCGCTGTATTTCTCCGCCGGAAAGCTCGCCAAACGGCACAAGGGCGCCTGGTCCTGGTACACGGGCTGGCTGAACTTCGTGGGCCAGGTCGGCGGCACGGCCGCCACCGGGTACGCGGCCGCCACCTTCCTCCAGGCCTTCCTCGCCCTGCAGTGGCCCTCGTACGAACCGAGCCCGCACCGGACCGTGCTGCTCACGGCCCTGATCATCGTGCTCCAAGGGCTCGCCAACACCTACACCGTGCACCTGGTCGCGATACTCAACCGGATCTCCGTCTGGTGGCTGCTGATCGGGCTCGTGGTCATCGTGAGCACTTTGATCGTCGTGCCCGATCACCATCAGCCGGCGTCCTTTGCCACGCATTTCGTGAACAACACCGGTTTCACGAGCGCCCTTTACGGCGGCATGCTGGGCCTGCTCGTCACCAGTTGGACCTTCACCGGCTTCGACGGCAGCTTCCACATGTCCGAGGAAACGGTCCGGGCGACGGTGAACGCGCCGAGAGGGATCACACGCGCCATCGGCTGGTCGGCGATCACGGGCCTGGTCCTGATGCTCGCACTGGTCTACAGCATTCGTGACTACGACCGTGTGGCGAGCGCCGACGCACCGCCGGTGCAGATCCTGATCGACGGACTGGGACTCGGCACCGCGAAGGCGCTGCTGCTGATCGTGATCGGCGCCATGCTCTTCTGCGGCCTCGCCAATCTCACCAGCAACACCCGGCAGATCTTCGCCTTCTCCAGGGACGGTGCGATGCCCGGTTCCCACTGGTGGCACTCGGTCTCACCACGCACCCGCACCCCGGTCAAGGCGGTGTGGCTGGCGGTCGCCTGCTCGCTGGCCCTCGTGCTGCCGGGCTGGTGGTCGCACACCGCGTTCACGGCCATCGTCAGCGTCAACGTCGTGGGGCTGTTCCTCGCCTACGCGGTCCCGATCCTGCTCAGGCTGCGCCTGGGTGACGAGTTCCAGCCAGGGCCCTGGCACCTGGGCCGCTGGGGCCGGCCGGTCGGGGTCGTCGCGGTGACATGGATCCTGCTCAGCAGCACCTTGTTCATGCTGCCGCACGCCTCGCCCGTCACCGCCGACTCCTTCAACTACGCTCCGATCGCCCTGGCCGTCGTCCTGGTCGTGGCCACCGTGTGGTGGTTCGCCAGCGCCCGCCGCCGCTTCCACGGTCCGGTCAGCTACGGCCGGCCCGACGAGGTCGCGGCCATGGACGTCGTCTGACGGTCATGCACCGGTCTCGGCGTACGCCGTCGCGGTGGCGTACGCCTTCGCGGCGCGGCGCGCCTTCCTGGCGCCGTACCCTCCCGCGGTGCCGTACGCCGAGACCCCGCTCGCTCATCTCGCCGCGCAGAAAGGGTCGTTGAGGCTCCTGGGCGGCCGGCTTCCATCAGTGGTCCATACCAATATTCGTAGGCGCGCCCGGAGTCCAAGTGCTGGCAGAGCGTGCCGCCTGCGGCCATAGTTGGCGGACAGCCGTGCACAGGACCCGCCCGACTCGGACACCTGGGGGTCTTCGCCCATGAGCAGAGCCGAACAGCCGTCCCGCAGAACCGTCCTGGCGGCCGCGGTCGCCGCAGCCGTCGCCGGCGGCGCGGGCCGTGCCGCAGCCGACACCGGCGCCGAAGGCGTGGCCGCCGCCCGGGTGGCGGCCCGTACCGTCGACAACCGTGCCTGGACCACGTACCCCGACTGGCGTTGCGGCACCGGCCGGGGCACGCGACCCGTCCCGGGCCCACGCCCCGGCCTCGTGATCGCCGCTCCGGCCGGCAGCATCGACTACACGGACCCGCACACCGGCCGGACCGCCCGCTGGGAGTACGCGACCTGGACCTCCCCGGTCCACCGGCTCGGCGTCCCCGCGACCGAGGTGATCGCCTCCTGGAACGCCCACACCCCCGACGGGACCTGGCTGCAGATCGAGCTGCAGGGCACGTACTCCGACGGGACCGCCACCCCCTGGTACGTGATGGGCCGCTGGGCCGCCGGCGACCAGGACATCAGGCGCACCTCCGTCGACGACCAGAGCGACGGCAGGAGCAGCATCTGGACGGACACCTTCGCCATCGACGACCCGGCCACCGGACTGCGCCTGACCTCGTACCGGCTGCGGCTCACCCTCTACCGCAAGCCCGGCACCCGGCTCACCCCCAAGGTGTGGCGGGTCGGCGCGATGGGCTCGGACGTCCCCGACCGCTTCACCGTCCCCGCCTCCACCCCCGGCCTCGCCCACGAGCTGATCGTCCCGCGCTATTCGCAGGAGATCCACATCGGCCAGTACCCGGAGTACGACAACGGCGGCGAGGCCTGGTGCAGCCCCACCTCCTCGCAGATGATCGTCGAGTACTGGGGCGGCCGGCTCACCCCGGAGCAGCTCGCCTGGGTCGACCCGTCGTTCGCCGACCCGCAGGTCTGCCACGCGGCTCGCTTCACCTTCGACTACCAGTACGAGGGGTGCGGCAACTGGCCGTTCAACGCCGCCTACGCGGCCACCTTCAAGGATCTCCAGGGTGTGGTCACCCGGCTCGGCTCCCTCACCGACCTGGAGACGCTGATCGCCGCCGGCATCCCGGCCATAACGTCCCAGTCCTTCCTGAAGGAGGAGCTGACCGGGGCGGGGTACGGCACCGCGGGGCATCTGATGACCGTCATCGGCTTCACCGCCGAGGGCGACGTGATCGCCAACGACCCGAACTCGCCGACCAACCAGGCGGTGCGACGCGTCTACAAGCGTCGCGAATGGGAGAACATCTGGCTGCGGACCAAGCGGTACAACGCCGGCGGCAAGGTGGTCTCCGGCACGGGCGGGGTCTGTTACCTCTACTTCCCGGCGTGTCCGTCGCCCGGTCAGCGTCGCGCGCTCGCCGCGGTGGGCGTGCGCTGAGCCGCCGGGTGTGAAGGGTGGAAGGGCCCCGGGTGACCGGGGCCTTTGCTGTGAGCAACGTCTCTGCCGCAAAGGCCCAGGCCGATGGCAAGGTGGGGCATATGACCGCGCACTCAGTCACAGCCGCCCGCATCGGTACCGGCGGCCCCAAGGACGACGGCCCCAGGATCGTCGAGCACGTCATGGGCTGGACCCTCGTCGTGGTCGTCGCGATGCTCGTCACCCAGCTCGGGTTGCTGTGACCTGACCCACACAGGACCTCATCGGCGGACATATACCGCCGCGGGCCGGGGCGCTCTCATCAAAATCGATCAGACTCGAACGGTCGGGTGGCGCAGGTCTGCCATACTGCCGATGTCCCGCCGCCCGATGAGATCCAGGGTCTAAATTGAATATTAGTCAACAACGTGACGTGTCCCGTCCCCAGGCTCGCGGCACCGAGCGTTCGGTGGCGCGCCGTGCCGAACTCATCACCATCGGGCGGAAGTTGTTCGCCGACACGTCGTACGACGCGCTGTCCATGGACGACATCGCCCGTCAGGCGCATGTCGCCAAGGGGCTCATCTACTACTACTTCCAGTCCAAGCGCGGCTACTACCTGGCGATCATCCAGGACTCCGTCGCCGACCTGGTCACCTACGCGGCGAGCGGCCTCGAACTCCAGCCGGTGGACCGGGTCCACCGCACCATCGACAGCTATCTCCGCTACGCCGAGCACAACCAGGCCGCCTACCGCACCATCGTCAGCGGCGGGGTCGGCTTCGACACCGAGGTGCACGCCATCCGGGACGGCGTGCGCGAGGCCATCGTCGCGACCATCGCCGAGGGGGCGTACGGCCGCACCGACATCGCCCCCCTCGCTCGCATGGGACTGCTGTCCTGGGTGTGCAGCGTGGAGGGCGCCACCCTCGACTGGATCGACCATGCGGAACTGCCCCGCGACACCATGCGCGATCTGCTGGTGAGGACACTGGGCGGCGCCATGCGCGCCATCGAGGAGCTCGACCCCGCGTACAAGGCTCCCGAGCCCGCCCGGCGGGGCGACTGAGCCGCGGGCCGCGCCAAGGGGCGGAGGTCTCGTGGTCCTCCGCCCCAGGCCCCCGTGGGTCCGGCTACCTGATCGCCTTGATCAGCTCACCGCCCGCCGTGTCCCCGCTCAGCTCCCAGAAGAACGTGCCGCCCAGCCCCTGCTGGTTCTTGTACGTCATCTTGGTCGCGATGGTCGCGGGGGTGTCGTAACTCCACCACTCGCTGCCGCACTTGGCGTACGCGGTGCCGCCCACCGTGCCGGTCGCCGGGCACCGGCTCCTGAGCACCTTGTAGTCCTCGATGCCCATCTCGTAGGTCCCCTTCGCCGGCCCGGTCGCCGTGCCGCCCGGCGCCGACTGGGTGACGCCGGTCCAGCCGCGGCCGTAGAACCCGATGCCGAGGAGGAGCTTGCCGGCCGGGATGCCGAGGCCCTTGAGCTTGGCGATGGTCGCCGAGGTGTGGAAGCCGGCCTTCGGGATGCCGGGGTAGGAGTGCAGTGCCGAGTGCGGGGCCGTCGGGCCGGCCGCGTCCCAGGCGCCGAAGAAGTCGTACGTCATCGGGTTGTACCAGTCGACGTACCGCGCCGCGCCCGCGTAGTTCGCCGCGTCGATCTTGCCGCCGCTCGTCGCGTCGGCCGTGATCGCCGCGGTCACCAGGTTGCCGGAGCCGAACTTGGCGCGCACCGCCGCCATCAGGTTCCTGAAGGCCTCCCGCCCGCTGGTGTCACAGGTGGCGCCGCAGGCGTTGGGGTACTCCCAGTCGATGTCGATGCCGTCGAAGACATCGGCCCACCTGGAGTTCTCGACCAGGTCGTAGCACGACTGGGCGAAGGCCGCCGGGTTGCGCGCGGCCTCACCGAAGCCGCTCGACCAGGTCCAGCCGCCGAAGGACCACAGGACCTTCAGGCCGGGGTGCTTCTTCTTCAGCTCCCGCAGCTGGTTGAAGGTGCCGCGCAGTGGCTGGTCCCAGGTGTCGGCCACGCCGTCCACGGACTCCGCCGCGGCGTAGGTCCGCTCGGTCGCGGCGTAGGAGTCGCCCATCGCGCACCTGCCGCCCGTGACGTTGCCGAAGGCGTAGTTGATGTGGGTGAGCCTGGCGGCCGAGCCCGACGTCTCGATGTTCTTGACGTAGTACTTGCGGTCGTAGGTGCCCCATTCGGTGAAGTAGCCGACGACCTTGGAGCCGGCGGCGAGCCTCGGTGAGGCGGCGGGTTCCGCGGCGGGTTCGGCGGTGGCGGTGCCCGCGCCGGCGAGCAGGCCGGCACTGAGGACGGCCGCGCAGACGGCGGACACGAGCGCCCGGAACCGGGTGCGGGGGCGGTGCGAAGTGTGCATCGGGGAGTCTCCTCCGTGGGGGAGAGGGGGACGTGCGCCGATTGGCATGAACGCGATGATGAGAATCGTCCCGCCAAGTTAGGAGGACTAGACCAGTACGTCAATGGTTCGGACCAATTTCCATGGCCGCGCGTGTCGCTCGATACTTCTTGAAGTAAGCGGTCGTTAACTGGTGACGCGCTGCCTCCGATCGGGCATACTCACAGCGCAGCCGCTGGTCAGCAGCTTCCGAGACCCGGGAACGCGAGCATCGGCCCGGCACCAGTGAGACCCGGCGGAGTCGCCCCACCCAAGGCGGCAGACCGCCGATGTGCCCGACAGGGAGGATCGTCGCCATGCCCGACCGCGCCCCGCAGCCGGTGGACCGTCAACTGCCCACGGACGAGGCCCGGGATCTGATCTCGCTCGTCCGCGACATCGCGCAGCGCGAGATCGCCCCGAAGGCGGCCGAGGAGGAGGACGCCGGGCGGTTCCCCCGCGAGGTCTTCACCCTGCTCTCCGAATCAGGGCTGCTCGGCCTGCCGTACGACGCGGAGTACGGCGGTGGCGACCAGCCGTACGAGGTCTACCTCCAGGTCCTCGAAGAGCTCGCCGCCGTCCGTCTGACGGTCGGCCTCGGTGTCAGCGTGCACACCCTCGCCTCCTACGCCCTCGCCGCCTACGGCAGCAAGCAGCAGCAGGTCGAGCACCTGCCCGCGATGCTCGGCGGCGGACTGCTCGGCGCGTACTGCCTGTCCGAGCCGGCGTCCGGCTCCGACGCGGCGTCCCTGCGGACCAAGGCGGTGCGGGACGGCGACGGCTGGGTGCTCACGGGCACCAAGGCCTGGATCACGCACGGCGGAATCGCCGACTTCTACACGGTCATGGCGCGCACCGGCGAGGAAGGGCCGCGTGGGATCAGCGCGTTCCTCGTGCCCGGTGACGCGGACGGCCTGAGCGCCGCGGCACCCGAGAAGAAGATGGGGATGAAGGGCTCGCCCACCGCCCAGGTCCACTTCGACGGCGTCCGGGTCGGCGACGAGCGGCGCCTCGGTGAGGAGGGCCAGGGCTTCGCGATCGCCCTGTCCGCGCTCGACTCCGGACGGCTCGGCATCGCGGCCTGCGCGATCGGCGTGGCGCAGGCGGCGCTGGACGAGGCCGTGGCGTACGCGACCGAGCGACGGCAGTTCGGCAAGCCGATCGCCGACTTCCAGGGTCTGCGCTTCATGCTCGCCGACATGGCGACCCAGATCGAGGCGGGCCGCGCCCTGTACCTGGCGGCGGCGCGGCTGCGCGACGCGGGCCGCCCGTTCGCCAAGCAGGCGGCCATGGCCAAGCTGCACTGCACCGACACGGCGATGCGCGTCACCACCGACGCCGTCCAGGTGCTCGGCGGCTACGGCTACACCGCGGACTTCCCGGCCGAGCGGTACATGCGCGAGGCCAAGGTGCTCCAGATCGTCGAGGGCACGAACCAGATTCAGCGGATGGTCATCGCCCGTCACCTAGCAGGTCCCGAGGGACGCTGAACTGCCCCCGCTTGACCTGCGGCGCCGCGAGCCGGATCCACTCCGGGTCGTGGCGCCCGGGCAGGGTGCGGCCGCGGTCGGCCCACGTGCGCATCAGCTCGCGGTAGATGGGCGGATCCGGGTGCTGGGGAGGTGCCGGCGGAAGCGTTCCCGCGGGCCGTGGGACGAAGATGCGGCGCTGCGGTCCGGTCGCTGAGAAAGTGGGGGGCATACCAGGGCAACGCGGAGGCGGGGGGACAAGTCACGTCGGTGGGAATAGGGCGTGAGTTCGCGGCGCGTCCGGCTCCCGCTCCGGCCACGTTTCCCTGTCTGACGTACCGTCAGCCGACTTTCCTCCGGGGAGGTTTGCTGTTGCCGACGGTGAACGCCCGGTACCGCTCGACGAGTACGTCGTGCACCAGGTGCCCTGGTTCATGAGGCACGTGGCGACCACCGACCGCAGTGCCTGCGCCGCTGCGTCTTCCCTGTCCTCGACCGCGAGGGGCGTGCCCTGCCGGGCCCCGCGACGCCGGCAGGGCGACTGGCCGCACGCGGCGACCGACGGGGCACGCGGGCACCTCGAAGCGGCGACGATCGGGCTGCCGTCCCGGCTGCACGGCCAAGTCCCGGCACAGAAGGCCAAGTTCCGCACCCTTCGGGGCGACGGGGGCGCGCTGTGTCGGGGCGCGTCGCAGTCAACGCGTGCCGCACAGGGGTGGTTGACGGGCTCCCTCGCTCACCGCGCATCAAGGAGGCGTTCGAGCGGCTGGAGCAACTCCGCGCGACAGGGGCCTGCACACGCTGTACGCCGCTGTGCGGCATGGCGTCGTCATGCTTCGTATCGCCCACCGCCAGGTCCACTTCGGCGAAGTCGACGGCCCGGCGGGCCCGGACACACTGCTCCTGCACCATGGCAGCCTGCGGGCCATGGTGCAGGGCAGCTACTGGGACTGAGCGAAACGCGGACGAGGCACCGTGCTGCCCGGCAATGCGCTCAGGCGGCCTGGCGTCGCATCACCGGGACCCTCATCGGGCGCGAGCCCGGGCCGCCGACGTGCGAGAAGGGCTGGGTCCGCCAGTCGAGCCCCTGAGGGAGCGTCAACAGAAGGGCGGTGTCCTGCTCCTGGGGCTCCAGGGACTCGTCCGCCGAGCGGGCCTCGGCGGCCCGGCGGCCCGTGCCGGCGCACACCGTGAGGCCGAACGGGTTCCACGGCGAGGCGCACAGCGCGTGCTCCGGCAGGACCTCCTCGTCCGCCAGCAGCGCGATGGGCTGCGCGCAGTCCGGGCAGATCACCCGGTACATCTCGAAGGTGTCGTAGGTGTCGAACTCGTCCTCGTAGGCGTCGGGTTCGACGCCCTCCGGCTCGGGCTCGGCGACCGGCTGGAGGCGCTTGGGTGCGGTACGACCAGGACGCTTAAGACTCTGCATTGGTTCTCCCCCTCGGGCTGGGCCGTGAAGGCGCTGCGGCCTCGACCACAGCAAGCACTTCCCGTCCGCTCTCGGCGGTAATCACGAGACCATCACGGAGCCTGTTCGAGGGCTGTGGCGTTCGTCACATGCCGTCCGCAGGTGCCCAAGGCGGCCGGTTTGTCCCCCGGCCGGCTCACAACCGCCTGACATCCACATCACAAACCGGCCATGACCTGGTCTGCTCAGGTATCCCAGGAGATCAGCGGCACTGTAGGTTCTTGCGCCATGGAGGAGCTGGATCGACAGATCGTGCAGCTGCTCGTCAAGGACGGGCGGATGAGCTACACCGACCTGGGCAAGGCCACGGGCCTGTCCACCTCGGCCGTGCACCAGCGGGTGCGGCGGCTGGAGCAGCGTGGCGTCATTCGCGGCTATGCCGCGGTGGTGGACCCCGAGGCCGTGGGGTTGCCCATGACCGCGTTCATCTCGGTGAAGCCGTTCGATCCCAGCGCCCCTGACGACATCGCGGACCGGCTGGCCGGGGTGCCCGAGATCGAGGCCTGCCACAGTGTCGCGGGCGACGAGAACTACATTCTCAAGGTGCGGGTGGCCACCCCGCACGAGCTGGAGGAACTGCTCGCCCGGCTCCGGTCGCTGGCGGGGGTGTCCACGCGGACCACAGTGGTGTTGTCCACGCCCTATGAGGCCCGGCCGCCGCGCATCTGACCGGATGGGCCAGTCGGTCCAGGGGGAAGGCCGCGGTCTGTGGGGCGAGGCCGAGGGCCTCGGCGGCTTCGTCGCGGCTGACCGGTTCCGGCCCCGCCCCGGCCCTGTTCACCGCCGACCGGCCGGCGGGCGACACGGGGCGCGTCCGCCCGGCGAAGCCGCACACCGGCACGGCCCACGCCCCTGCCGCGGCGTCCGAGGCGACCCCTGTCCGAAGCGGCCCCCGGCGAGGGGCGAGACTGTTCCGCATGAGTGAGTCCAGTGCCCCGCCGAAGACCGTCCTGCTCCGCCGCGGAGAGGTGCACAGTCCTGCCGATCCCTTCGCCACCGCGATGGTCGTGGAGCGGGGGCAGATCGCCTGGGTCGGCTCGGAAGGGGCCGCGGACGCCTTCGCGGACGGGGTGGACGAGGTGGTCGACCTGGAGGGTGCCCTCGTCACCCCCGCGTTCACCGACGCCCATGTGCACACCACCGCGACCGGGCTCGCCCTGACCGGCCTCGACCTGTCCGGCGCGGCCTCCCTGGAGGACGCCCTCGCCCGGGTACGGGACTTCGCCGCCTCCCGCCCGCACGACCGCGTCCTGCTCGGCCACGGCTGGGACGCCTCCCGCTGGCCCGGCGGGCGCCCGCCGACACGTACCGAGCTCGACGAAGCCGCCGGCGGCCGCCCGCTCTACCTCTCCCGCATCGACGTCCACTCGGCGGTCGTCACCACAGCCCTGCTGGACCTGACCCCCGGCCACCCGGGCGCGGCCGACGCCCCGCTCGTCGCCGACGCGCACCACGCCGTACGCGCCACCGCGCTGGCCGCGATCACCGCTGCCCAGCGTGCCGAGGCCCAGCGCGCCGCCCGCACCCATGCCGCGTCCCTCGGTATCGGCACCGTCCACGAGTGCGCGGGACCCGACATCTCCTCCGAGGACGACTTCACTGCGCTGCTGCGGCTGGCAGGTGAGGAGCCCGGCCCGCGGGTCGTCGGCTACTGGGCCGAGCAGGACGTGCGCAAGGCGCGCGAGCTGGGGGCGATCGGCGCGGCCGGCGACCTCTTCGTCGACGGCGCCCTCGGCTCGCACACCGCCTGCCTGCACCAGCCGTACGCCGACGCCGAACACACCGGGACCGCCTACCTGGACGCACCCGCCGTAGCCGCCCATGTCGTCGCCTGCACCGAGGCCGGCCTCCAGGCGGGCTTCCACGCGATCGGCGACGCCGCCGTGACGGCCGTCGTGGAGGGCGTTCGGGCCGCCGCCGACAAGCTGGGCCTGGCTCGCGTCCGGGCCGCCCGGCACCGGGTCGAGCACGCGGAGATGCTCACCTCCGAGACCGTCGCGGCCTTCGCCGAGCTGGGTCTGACGGCCTCGGTCCAGCCCGCCTTCGACGCGCTGTGGGGCGGCGAGGACGGCATGTACGCCCAGCGTCTCGGCGTCGAACGGGCCCGCACCCTGAACCCCTTCGCGGCCCTGCTGCGGGCCGGTGTCCCGCTCGCCTTCGGCTCCGACAGCCCGGTCACGCCGCTCGACCCCTGGGGCACGGTCCGCGCGGCGGCCTTCCACCGCACGCCCGGGCACCGGGTCTCGGTGCGTGCCGCGTTCACGGCGCACACGCGGGGCGGCTGGCGGGCGATCGGTCGGGACGACGCGGGCGTCCTGGTGCCCGGCGCGCCCGCCGACTACGCCGTGTGGCGCACCGAGGAACTGGTCGTCCAGGCTCCCGACGACCGGGTCGCGCGCTGGTCCACCGACCCCCGTTCCGGCACGCCCGGCCTGCCCGACCTGACCCCGGGACGCGACCTCCCGGTCTGTCTGCGCACGGTGGTGGGCGGACGAACGGTCTTCGTACGGCCGGGCGAGTGATCTCCCGGGGTGGCGCTGGCCCGATCGCCGCCCGCCACCCCGGCGCGCGACCTGCGCATCCTCCGCTCTGACCAGGAAATTGACCGAAAACGAGCAGTTCAGAGGGCTGTTGACAGGCGGAGGTCCGGGGCCGGTAGGTTCGGCCGGGTCCACCACCGGACGCCCGACCGGGCAACCGCGGAACTTCCGGGAACCCGCCGCAACGCCGCTGGGTCAGGGACGGTGTGCCGCACCGGGGCACCGCCACTGGGAGCCAGGCTCAGCGCCGGCGCGGCGACGACGGAACGTTCCGGCCGGTCGGGGAGGTGTGACCCGGGTGGGGCCCGGGCGCTCAGTAGACAACGGCTTCAGGTCGACCCGCAGCCAGCGGGTCCCAGGTCGGCCCGAAGGGCGCCGGGCCCCCATCCGCAGCGGTCGCGAACCCGGCGCACCGCCCCGGAACACCCCGCCTCACCCCGCTCTTGTGGAATCGACACCGCCATACGAACGCGCGGTCACGTCGGCGCAGGCCGCGCCCACTATGGTGGACGTCTGCGTACGGACATGAAGGGGCAGCAGTGAACGACGGCGACGGGACCCTCGCGGCACAGGACCGGGGGAGACAGTTCGGGCCGCTCGGCACGGCGTTGGTGATCATCCCGACCTACAACGAGGCGGAGAACATCAAGAGCATCGTCGGCCGGGTCCGCAAGGCGGTCCCCGACGCGCACGTGCTCGTGGCCGACGACAACAGCCCCGACGGCACCGGCAAGCTCGCCGACGAACTCGCCGTCGAGGACGACCACGTCCAGGTTCTGCACCGCAAGGGCAAGGAGGGCCTCGGCGCCGCCTACCTCGCCGGATTCCGCTGGGGGATGGAGCACGGCTACGGCGTCCTGATCGAGATGGACGCCGACGGCTCGCACCAGCCCGAGGAACTGCCCCGTCTGCTGACCGCGCTCAAAGGCGCCGACCTGGTCCTCGGCTCGCGCTGGGTACCGGGCGGCCGGGTCGTGAACTGGCCCAGGTCCCGGGAGTTCATCTCCCGCGGCGGCAGCCTCTACTCCCGGCTCGCCCTCGACCTCCCCCTGCGCGACATCACGGGCGGCTACCGCGCCTTCCGCCGCGAGACCCTCGAAGGGCTCGGCCTCGACGACGTCGCGTCCCAGGGCTACTGCTTCCAGGTCGACCTCGCCCGCCGCGCGGTCAAGGCCGGCTTCCATGTAGTCGAGGTGCCGATCACCTTCGTCGAGCGGGAGCTCGGGGACTCGAAGATGAGCCGGGACATCCTGGTAGAGGCGCTGTGGCGGGTCACGTCATGGGGGGCGCAGGAACGGGTGGGCAAGCTGCTGAGCCGCCCCAAGCCGTCGACGCGGCCGTCGCAGCAGCCGCCGTCGTAGGGCAGTGATCCTCGGGCGCCGCCGTTGCCTGCCTCACCACTCCTGCGTCGGCGGCCCCTTATCCCGCTCTGAGCAGCGCCCAGGCACACTGGACGCATGACGACTGGCGCACCGACCCCGACCTACCCCGCCCGGCCCCGGCGCTCCCGCCTGCGTACCTTCCTGCCGCTGGGGATCGCCGCGTGGCTGGTGCTGGAGATCTGGCTGCTGACCGTGGTCGCGGACGTGGCCGGCGGGCTCGCGGTGTTCCTGCTGCTGGTCGGCGGCATCGTGCTGGGCTCGGTGGTGATCAAGCGAGCGGGCCGACGCGCCTTCGAGGCCCTGAACGAGGCGCTGCAGCGCGGCGGCACCCCCGAGCGCGGCGGTGGGAACGGCCTGATGATGCTCGGCGGCCTGCTGATCATGCTGCCGGGTCTGGTCTCGGACGCGGTGGGCCTGGTCCTGCTGATCCCACCGGTGCAGAAGGCGCTCAGCCGCCGTGCGGAGCGGACGTTCGAGCGGAAGCTGCGCGAGGCGACCCCCGGTTCGTTCGGTGACGCCTTCCAGCAGGCCCGCATCCACCACCCCGACGGCAAGATCGTGCAGGGCGAGGTCATCAAGGACGAGCCGCGGGACGCCCCTCAGGAGCCGAGGCCTCCGCTGACCGGCTGATCCTTCTGCCGCGCCGGTCGATCCTTCTTCCGCGTTCCGCGTAGGCCCGGTCAGCCGCGCGGGACGGGTCGGACCGGTTGCGGGCAACGCACGACACCGCAGGTGCCGTACGTCACTCTCATGTACGGCACCTGCGGTGTCGGGCGTATGTCTGTTCCGGCTACCCGCTACGCGGACTTGCGGCTGTCCCGGGGATGAACCGCAATGTTCATCGCCCCGGAGCGCAGCACGGCAAGACGCTCCTCGAGGACCTCTTCGAGTTCCTCACGGGTGCGCCGCTCCATCAGCATGTCCCAATGCGTGCGCGCGGGCTTGGCCTTCTTCTCCTCAGGGCCGTCGCCATCCACGAGGAGTGCCTGGGCCCCGCAGACCTTGCACTCCCACTCCGGCGGGATCTCCGCCTCTACCGAGAAGGGCATCTCGAACCGGTGCCCCTTCTCGCATGCGTACTCCACGGCCTGGCGCGGGGCCAGGTCGATGCCGCGGTCCGTCTCGTAGCTGGTCACCACGAGGCGCGTGCCGCGAAGAGCTCGCTCACTCATGAATCGTGCCTCCCGGGCTTGTCGCCCACAGGACAGGTGTCGCTGTCGTCGTCATCCGGTCAACGTCCGGTCGGCGGTAAAGATTCCCGTTCCGAGTCACGTTCCGGGTCGTGCGTCGCCGTCGTAGCCGCAGCCTTGCTGACCAATGTCGTACCCACCGGCGCCCGGTTTGTCACATCTGCTCGCAGATGTGACACAGCGTTTCGGCATCTTTGACGCGCAGTAACGGTACGCCTGGCAGGCCAAACGCGTACACTACCGCCCTTTCACGCCGAACGCTAAATCGTGGTCGGAACCCGATTGCCCGCGTCGCTGATGGCCCGCCGCACCGGAACCCTCGCGAGCAGGGCGAATCCGATGACGAAGAAGGCCACGAGGGAGATGATCGCGTCCCGATAACTTCCGGTCAGCTGGTAGGTCAGCCCGAACAGCAGCGGGCCCAGCCAGCTCATGCCGCGGTCGCTCATCTCGTAGGCAGAGAAGTACTCGGCCTCTTTGCCGGGCGGGACGAGATGGGAGAACAGGGAGCGGGACAGGGCCTGGCTGCCGCCGAGGACGAGGCCGATGCCGGCCGCCAGCACGAAGAACCACACCGGTGCCCCGGCGGGCAGGAAGTACCCGGCCGTCAGCGTCAGCGTCCACGCCACCAGTGAGCCGAGGATCGTCCGCT
The DNA here is from genome assembly GCF_053594495.1 of Streptomyces sp. NPDC001920. Lineage (NCBI taxonomy): Bacteria > Bacillati > Actinomycetota > Actinomycetes > Kitasatosporales > Streptomycetaceae > Streptomyces > Streptomyces sp. NPDC001920. Next base: position 50,453 of record NZ_JBSFEP010000011.1, on the reverse strand, counting down.
TCGCGCCGTAGACGCGGGCCAGCCGGCCCATCGCGAGCGCCCCCGCCACGGCCAGCACCTGGACCAGCAGTACGGCCCCGATGAGCGTGGACTGCCCGAGCCCCAACTCCTTCGAGCCGTAGATCGACGCCTGGGAGATCACGGTCTGGATTCCGTCGTTGTAGATCAGGTAGGCGAGGAGGAAGGCGAGGGTCAGCGGATGGCGGCGCATGTCGCGGAGGGTCGCCGCGAGCTGCCGGAAGCCGGATGAGGTCGCCCCGCTGGTCGCCTCGCCGCTCGTGCCGTCCGTCCCCTTCGCGGCGTCCGCCGACCGGCGGTCGCGCAGCCGCCGCAGCGGGATGACGGCGAAGGCGCCCCACCACAGGCCGGCCGATGCCAGGCAGATCCGTACGGCCGTGCTCTCGGAGACCCCGAAGGAGTCGTGCGCCAGGTACAGGGTCAGGTTCACGATCAGCATCAGCGAGCCCGAGGCGTAGCCGAAGGCCCAGCCCCGGGAGGAGACCGCGTCCCGATCCTCGGGCGGGGCGATCTGGGGGAGGTAGGAGTTGTACAGCATCATCGCGACCGACTGCGCGGCGTTCGCGACGATCAGCAGGAGGCCACCGAGCAGATAGCGGCCGCCGCCGAGGAAGAACATGGCGGTGGTCGCCGTGGCCCCCACGTAGGCGGCCGTCGCGAGCAGGGGCTTCTTGCGGCCGGTGCGGTCGGCGGCCGCGCCGACCAGCGGCATCACCAGGACGGCCACGATCACCGACAGGGACACCGAGTACGCGAAGAAGGATCCCGCGCGGACCGGGATGCCCAGGGGATGGACGAACCCCTCGGAGTCCGCCGCCGCCTCGGCGACCGACGTCAGATAGGGGCCCAGGAACACGGTGAGCACGCTCGTCGAGTAGACGGAGCACGCCCAGTCGTAGAAGTACCAGCCGCGCTGCTCGCGCCGCCGCCCGGCGGCCTCGTCGGCCGCGTCCGTCCGCACGGTATCGGTGCCCACCCGTGCCCTCGCTTCCCCGTGGAGATCCCGCGCGTGGGCGGAGCCGGGACGGGGTCAGACCCAGACGCCCCGGTCCTCCATGACCTTGCGCAGTGTGTCGATGTGATCGGTCATGATGCCATCGACTCCCAGGTCCAGGAGCCGGTGCATCGACGCGGGATCGTTGATCGTCCACACGTGCACCTGCAGTCCGCGCGCGTGGGCGGCCCGTACGAAGCGGTGGTCCACCACCTGGATACCGGACTGTGTCTCGGGTACCTGGGCGGCGACCGCCGAGCGGCGCAGCGCGGCCGGCACCCCCCAGGAGCGCAGTCGCAGATTGAGCACGCCCCGGGTGCCGTACGACGTCGCCAGGCGCGGGCCGGCCAGGCGCTGGGCGCGTACGACCCGTGCCTCCGAGAAGGAGCCGACGCAGACGCGGTCCCAGGCACCTGCGCGTTCGATCAGCTCCAGGAAGGGGTGGAGCGCCGGCTCCGCCTTGAGGTCGACGTTCCAGCGCACCTCGGGAAAGGTCTCGAGGAGCTCTTCGAAGAGGGGCACCGGCTCCTTGCCCGCCACGCGCGCGTGCCGTACGTCGTCCCAGGGCAGGTCCGAGATCCGGCCTGCCCCGTCCGTCACCCGGTCCAGCGTCGCGTCGTGGAAGGCGACGAGCCTGCCGTCGCGCGTGGTGTGGACGTCGGTCTCGATGTACCGGTAGCCCAGCTCCACCGCGCGCCGGAACTGCAGCACGGTGTTCTCCAGGCCGTCCGCCGCCCCGCCCCGGTGGGCGAAGGGGATCGGACCGGGGTGGTCGAGGTAGGGGTGGCGTATCCGCGTGGTGCTCACGGACGCAGTATCGCCCGTCGGGGTTGCCCGCCGGCAACGACCGTGCTGCTGTCCGATGCCGAGGGGACGGCGAACACGCGCAGGAAGAGCTGGGCGAGCGGGCCGATCGACAGGGCGTAGAGGACGGTGCCGGCGCCTGCTGTGCCGCCCAGGGCGAAGCCGGTCACCACGACCGCGATCTCGACGGCCGTGCGCATCAGGCGGATCGAGCGGCCGGTGCGCCGGTGCAGGCCGGTCATCAGGCCGTCGCGGGGGCCGGGGCCGAAGCGGGCGGCGATGTAGAGGCCGGTGGCCGCGCCGTTGAGCACGATGCCGGCGAGCAGGAGGGGGATCCGTACGGTCAGGGCGTGCGCGTCGGGAACCAGGGCGAGGGTGCCGTCCATGGCGATGCCGACCACGAAGACGTTGGAGACGGTGCCGAGTCCCGGGCGCTGTCGCAGGGGGATCCACAGCAGCAGGACCACGGCCCCCACGGCGATCGAGACGACGCCGATCGTCAGCCCGGTGCGTTCGGCGAGGCCCTGGTGCAGCACTCCCCAGGGTTCCAGGCCCAGGCCCGCCTCGACGAGGAGCGCCGAACTCGCGCCGTAGAGCGCGAGCCCGACGTACAGCTGCGACAGCCGGCGGATGAGGTGCCCTCCTGTGGACAAGACATGCCCCCCTGTGGTGGTAGTGGCCTGATGCATGACACCCTGTGGCTTGAGAGGCGGCGTCCTCCATGGCCAATTCAGGGAAGGTGGACTGGAAATCATGGCGCAGTGGACCTCGGCGGTGGGGGCCGCACAGCTCGCCCGGCTCCTCACCTCCCAGCAGGACCGTCCCGCCGGCCCCGGCAGCAAGCGGCCGCCCGCGTACCGGGCCCTGGCGGACGGTGTCCGGCTGCTCGTCCTGGAAGGCCGGGTTCCGGTCGCCGCACGGCTTCCGGCCGAGCGGGAGCTGGCCCTCGCGCTCTCCGTGAGCCGTACCACCGTGGCCGCGGCGTACGAGGCGCTGCGTGCCGAGGGGTTCCTGGAGTCGCGGCGCGGGGCCGGCAGCTGGACGGCTGTACCGGCCGGTAACCCCCTGCCCGCGCGAGGATTGGAACCCCTGCCGCCCGAGGCTCTCGGCTCGATGATCGACCTCGGCTGCGCGGCCCTGACCGCGCCCGAACCGTGGCTGACCCGTGCCGTGCAGGGTGCCCTGGAGGAACTGCCTCCGTACGCCCACACGCACGGCGACTACCCCGCGGGGCTGCCCGCCCTGCGCGCGATGATCGCCGAGCGGTACACCTCGCGCGGGATCGCGACCATGCCCGAGCAGATCATGGTGACGACCGGGGCGATGGGCGCGATCGACGCGATCTGCCATCTCTTCGCGGGCCGCGGTGAGCGCATCGCGGTCGAGTCGCCGTCGTACGCCAACATCCTCCAGCTGATGCGGGAGGCGGGCGCCCGCCTCGTGCCCGTCGCCATGGCGGAGGGGCTCGCGGGATGGGACATGGACCGCTGGCGGCAGGTACTGCGCGACGCCGCGCCGCGGATCGCCTACGTCGTCGCCGACTTCCACAACCCGACCGGGGCGCTGGCCGACGACGACCAGCGGCGGCGGCTGGTGGACGCGGCGAGGTCGGCGGGGACCGTGCTCGTCGCCGACGAGACCATGAGCGAACTGTGGCTGGACCCGGAGGTCGTGATGCCGCGCCCGGTGTGTGCCTTCGACCCCGCCGGGTCGACCGTCATCACGGTCGGTTCGGCCAGCAAGGCGTTCTGGGCGGGGATGCGGATCGGGTGGGTGCGCGCGGCTCCCGACGTCATCCGCAGCCTGGTGGCCGCGCGCGCGTACGCCGACCTCGGGACGCCCGTACTGGAGCAGTTGGCCGTGAACTGGCTGTTCAGCACCGGGGGTTGGGAGCAGGCGGTGGACGTGCGGCGAGCGCAGGCCCGGGAGAACCGGGACGCTCTCGTCGACGCCGTGCGACGGGAACTGCCCGAGTGGGAGTTCGAGGTGCCGGGGGGCGGCCTCACCCTGTGGGTGCGGACAGGGGGGCTGTCGGGATCGCGGATCGCGGAGGCGGGCGAGCGGGTGGGGGTTCGGGTGCCGTCCGGGCCCCGGTTCGGGGTGGACGGGGCGTTCGAGGGGTATGTGCGGTTGCCGTTCACCGTGGGCGGTGCGGTGGCCGAGGAGGCCGCGGTGCGGCTGGCTGCGGCCGTGCGGTTGGTGGAGAACGGGGTGAGCGGGGGGAGCGAGTCGGCGCGGCCGTTCGTGGCGTGACGGGCGCGGAGCACGGGGGGGGGGGTTCCCGGTACGGGCGGCGGGAGGCGGCTCCCGGCGGGCGCCGGGTGCGCGACCGCGCCCGGCCCGCCCGGTCCCGGCCTCTACGACGTCTCGGCCGCCACTGCCTCCGCCGGTACCGGCTCCTGTTCCGTCTTCTCCAGGACCGGCCCCGGCAGCTCCTCCGCCTCCGGTGGCGTCGTCCGGGGCGGCAGCAGGTCGAGGACCGCCTGGCGGTGCGCGTCGCTCGTCGCGTCGTCGTACGGGTCCGGGGTCGCCGGGACCTGGAGGCGATGGACCGGGCCCGTGCCCAGGCGGGCGTAGCCGCGACCGGGTGGGACCTCGGTGACCGGGGTCGTGTGCGGCAGGGCGCCCAGGGCCGCCTCCAGTTGCTCCTTCGTCGCGGGACCGAGCACGACACGCGCGCGTGTGTGCTGGCGTACGGCGTCGCTCAACGCGTCCATGGCGTCCCACTGGTCGGCCACGACGACCGTGACGCCGGCGGCGCGGCCGTGCCGCAGCGGTACCTGGAGCAGTGACTGGGGGTCCTTGCGGTGGTCCGCGGCGGCGAGGTGGGAGAAGGCGGTCGGGCGGTCCAGGAGGATCCACAGCGGGCGCCTGGTGTCGTCGGGCGGCGGGTTGCCGGTTTGACGTGCCCGGTTGATGGCGATCAGGCGCCGCTCGGTCTCCGTCGCCGCCCATTCCAGGCTGGCCAGCGCCCCGGCCAGTCCGCACTCGACCGCGAGGACGCCGTCGCGCCCGATGAGGCAGGCGTACTCGCCGGTGCTGCCGCCCTCGACGATGACGACGTCGCCGTACTGCAGGGCCTGCAGGGCGACGGAGCGCAGCAGGGTCGAGGTGCCGCTGCCGGGCTGGCCCATGACCAGCAGGTGGGGTTCGGTGGAGCGCACGCCGGTGCGCCAGACGACCGGTGGGACGTCCAGCTGCTCCTCGCCGTGGGTGAGGGGAAGCGTGCGGTGGACCTGGGTGGGGTCGGTGAAGCCCAGGACGGTCTCGCCGGGGGTGGTGACGAAGCGCTGGGCGGCGATGTCGGTGGGCAGGGGTGCGAGGGCGGTGACCGTGAGCTCGTTGCCCTCCTCATCCCAGGCGAAGTGGTACTCCCGGCCACGGCCCGACTTCGCGGCCAGCAGGTGCTCGATCCGGGCACGTGCCTGGGGCTCGCCGTCGGTGAAGTAGGCGGGGTAACGGACCACGAGGGCGCTGACGCGTCCCGTGGTGTCGAACGCGTACTCCGGGAACGCCTTGTCCCACTCGCCGCCGTGGGCGTACATCGGTGCCGGGTCGTCGGCCGCGGAGAAGTACGGGACGAGCGCCTCGTACAGCGATCTCAGCCGCTCCGTCTGGGACTCGTCCGGTCCCTCGGGAGTCGTGGGGGCGCGGTCGCGGCCGTGCCAGGCTGCCGCCGCCATCAGCGTGATGACGGCGAGCAGCGGACCGTACGGCACGAGTGCCACGACCAGGATCACCGAGGCCACCATGAACAGCAGTGGCCCGCGCCGGTCCTTGGGGGTGTCGGCCCACTTGCGCCGTCCGGCCGCGGCCAGCCGGCGCAAGCCCCGGGTGATCGTGATCAGCGGGTGGAGGACGTCAGAGGCACTGTCGGTCGCCGTCCGGGCCAGCTCTCGGCTTCGGGCGAACTGCGTCCGGGCCAGCTCCCGGCTCCGGGCGAGCTGCTCGGTGCCTGTGCTCAGGATGCGGGGGAGGGGGCGGCGGGCCACTGCTGTCTCCTACAGGTGCGTACGGGCGGGAGGTGCGGCGTCAGAACTGGATGCCGCCGAGGAGGCTCGCCAGGCTCTCGCCACCGGCCTTGATGCTGGGGGCGATCGCCGTGCTCGCCAGGTAGAAGCCGAACAGGGCCGAGATCAGGGCGTGTGACGCCTTCAGTCCGTCCTTGCGGAAGAAGATGAAGACGACGATGCCGAGCAGGACGACGCCTGAGATGGAGAGGATCATGTGAGTGCTCCTGGTTGGGTGGGGACAGTCACCATGAGTACTTCCAGGCTCACAGGATGTATCTATACGATAAAAGGTGCAACTGGGTGAAATTCGGCGGATTTCCTCCGGGTGGCGGAGTGTCCTGGGGCGGATGAGCTTGGGTCCTGCGTCCGACCGTGTCTGCGATGATCTTTGCCTCGCACGCGGCGGGTCATGTGCCGCGCGAGCCAGTACCCTGGCGAATCACTCGTACGGCCGAGCACCGCTCGCCGGTCGTACCGTGCTCCCCGTAGTGCCCGGCAGTACCAGCGGCACAGGAAGTACCGGCAGTACCAGTAGTCCCCAGCAGTCTCGTATGTGTAGTGAGAGGTGGTCCGGCCCATGACTGAAGCCCCCGACCCCGAGGTCGTGGAGCTGGCGACCAAGATCTTCGACCTGGCCCGGCGGGGTCGGACCGAGGAACTCGTGGCGTACGTCGACGCTGGTGTGCCGGCCAACCTCACCAATGACCGCGGTGACTCGCTCGTGATGCTCGCCGCGTACCACGGCCACGCCGACGCCGTGCGCGCCCTGCTCGACCGGGGCGCCGAGGCCGATCGCGTCAACGACCGTGGTCAGACGCCCCTCGCCGGTGCCGTCTTCAAGGGAGAGGCGGAAGTGATCAAGGTCCTTCTGGAAAGCGGTGCCGACCCGGCCGCGGGTACCCCTTCGGCCGTCGACACCGCACGCATGTTCGGTAAAGCGGACTTGCTCGAACTGTTCGGCGCACACTGATCCGACCGATCTGACCAGCGAGAACACTGAAAACGGGGGAGGCGGTACAGGGCCGCCGAAATTTCGGTCGCGGCAGATGGAAGTGCCGAGTCATCATGACCTCGTGATTCACGGACGCGATGGCTGGGCAGGTGTTGCCGCACCGCGCGGGCCGTGATGCGGCCCGCATGGGCCACCGACGAGAGGCAGAGGAAGATGGTCTACAGCAAGCAGGAAACGGCGGGCGCCCCGACGTGTTGTCACGCGGCCAGGTAAAGCAAGATCCCGGTTGCGTCGACGCTTGATGTGAGGCTGTTTCCCATGTTCGAACCGGTCATAGCGCCCAGCGGTACGCTGCTCGGCCTGCTCCAGCGGGGTCGCGGCGACGGCACACTGCACGCGCTCACCGCCCCGCGCGCCGAGGCGCTCGCGGCCCTGAACCACTGTGTGCTGCGGGACCCCCGCCACGACTGGCAGGTGGAGAACCGCTCCCTGTACTACGCCCGTCTCTACCTCGACCTGAACGGCGAACTGGACGAGATCGAGGCCCACCTCTTCGACGTCGAGGACGTCTTCGACACCGAGGAGTCACGCACCGGGCTGGCCCTCGCCGTCCTGGGCCACCTCGCCTCCTACGGCAGGCGGGACGCCCTCGAACTGCTGCGCAGGTACGCCGCCACCGGCTCCAACTGGGCCTGGGCCCTGGACGAGCTGGCGCTCCGGGACGACGACGCGGGCCTGCGTGCCCTCGCCGCGCCCGTCCTGGCGCGTTTCCCGGCCGATCCCGAGGGCGAGGCCGAGCTGGCCGCCCACGTACGCGATGCTTTTGAGCCACGGCCGTGGCGGCTGTGGGCCGAGGATCCGCGCGAATCGATCGCCACGCGCGTGCGTGCCGCTCAGGAGGCCGGCTGTTTCGACCGCTGGCAGCGGCAGATGCGGCCGACCGGGCCACGGCCGGGGTGGAGCGTCCAAGCGGTCTTCGAGTGGGCCCAGCAGGGCGTCGAGCGCGGTGCCGCGCTCCATGTGCCCGCCGCACGGTGCCTCACGGCGGTTGCGGGGCCCGACGACCGGCCCGAGATCGTCGCAGCCGCCAAGGACGGCACCGACGGAGCCCGCTGCACCGCCCTTCGCTACCTGGCCGACAGCAATGACCCGGACGCCCTCGATCTGATCGAGGCGGCCGTGGTCACCGGGTCGCCGACGGTGGTCGAGGCCGCCGTCGACGCCTTCGAACGGATGCGCAGTATCGGCGCCGTCGACCGCGCCCGCGGCTGGGCCCGGCGGCCCGACGCGCTGGGCGCCGCCGCCGGGCGCATGCTCGCCTGCCGGGGTGGAGCCGAGGACAAGGACCTGGTCCTCGCCGCCCTGCGGGAGGCCGTACGCGGCGAAGGCCCCGACGCGCCGACCCTGTGGACCCTCGTGGACGGAACCGGACGGCTCGGCATCGCCTGCGCCGCCCCCGTCCTGCGCCACATCTACCGCGAGACCGCCTCCTCCCACCTGCGCGGCCGCACCGCCCGCGCCCTCGCCGCCACCGATCCCTCCTTCGCCTCCGGATTCGCGATCGAGTGCCTCTGGGACTGCGAGGAGACCACCCGCGAGATCGCCGCCCGGCACGCCGAGACCGGCGACACACGGGTCGTCGACCGGCTGCGCCGCCTCGCCGCCGATCCGGCCGAGGAGGCCGAGGTGCAGACGGCCGTACGCAGCAGGATCGGACCCGACTCGACCGCCGGTTGACCATCGCGCGGGGCGTGGCCACGAGGTGTCCCTCGGGAGAAGCCCGGCCCGCCCGGTGAACGCGGGGTGATCTGCGGGTCAGGCGCGCATGGACGTGCCCTGACCCGCTCGGGCGCGCCGCGGAACGCTCATGGGACGTTCCTCGTCCGGAAAGATCCACGTTGACGCGGCCACGTCCGGCACGGCGACAACACCGGTATGCGTGTCGTCATCGTGACCGAATCCTTTCCCCCCGATGTGAACGGCGTGGCCCACTGCGCGTTCCAGACCGCCCGACACCTCGTCGAACGCGGTCACGCCCCCCTCGTCGTCGCACCCGCCCCCGCGCCCGGGAACAAGCTCGGCGTGCCGGCGCCGTGCCCGGTCGTCCATGTCCCCTCCCTCCCGCTCCCGGGCTACCCCCAGGTCCGCGTCGCCCTCCCCAGCCGGCGCCTCGCCGCGACGGTCACCGAGCACCGGGCCGACATCGTGCACCTGGCAAGCCCCTTCGTCCTCGGCGTCCGCGGCATGGCCGCCGCCGCCCGGCTCGGCGTCCCCGCCGTGGCCGTCTACCAGACCGACCTGGCCGCATACGCCCGCACCTACATGGGTGCCGGAGAGGCCGCGGCCTGGCGCCGCATACGCTCCGTCCACTCCGCCGCCGACCGCACGCTCGCCCCGTCCACCGCGTCCCTGAACGACCTGGAGACCCACGGAGTGCCCCGGGTGCACCTGTGGCGGCGCGGCGTCGACACCGCCCGCTTCCGCCCGGAGCTGCGCGACGAGGCGCTGCGCCGGGACCTCGCCCCGAACGGCGAGGTGATCGTCGGTTATGTCGGACGGCTCGCCCCGGAGAAGCACATCGAGCTGCTCTCCGGCGTGTCCGCCATGCCCGGCGTGAAGCTCGTGATCGTCGGTGACGGGCCGAGCGGGCCGGCGCTCGTCGAGGCGCTGCCCGGTGCGGTCTTCCTGGGCCGTCGCGGCGGGGAAGACCTCGCCCGGATCTTCGCCTCGCTCGACGTGTTCGCCCACACCGGCCCGTACGAGACGTTCTGCCAGTCCGTGCAGGAGGCCATGGCCAGCGGTGTGCCCGTAGTCGCACCCGCGGCGGGCGGCCCGCTGGACCTGGTCGACCACGGCCGCACCGGTCTCCTCGTGCCGCCGCGCGACGCCGACGCCGTGCAGGACGCCGTACGGTCCCTCGTCACCGCCCCCGCACTGCGAGCCGCGTACGGGGCCGCCGCCCGCGCGACGGTCGAGGGCCGCACCTGGGCGGCGATCGGGGACCAGCTCATCACCCACTACGAGGCCGTGCTGGGAGCACGGAGGCCGGCGGTGGCCGTATGAACGCCTCGCTCCGAATCGTCCGGCTGGCGAACTTCGTCGCCCCCGCGTCCGGCGGGCTGCGCACCGCGCTGCGCGAGTTGGGCAAGGGCTTCAAGCTGGCCGGCCACGACCCGGTGCTCGTCGTGCCGGGGGAGAAGTACAGCGACAGCGACACCGAGCAGGGCCGGGTGATCACCCTGCCCGCTCCGATGGTGCCCGGCACCGGCGGCTACCGCGTGCTGATCGACAGGCGCCGGGTCGCGGCGCTCCTCGATGAGCTCGCCCCCGACCGCCTGGAGGTCTCCGACCGCACGACGCTGCGGTGGACCGGCAAGTGGGCCCGGCGCGCCCGGGTGCCCGCGGTGATGGTCTCCCACGAGACCGCCGACGGTGTGCTGCGCACGTGGGGGCTGTCGGAGAGCCTGTCCCGGCGGGCAGCGGACGCCCTCAACGTCCGCACCGCCCACACCTACTCGAAGGTCGTGTGCACCACCGAGTTCGCCGAGCGGGAGTTCGTGCGGATCGGCGCCCGCAACGTCGTACGGGCTCCCCTGGGCGTCGACCTGATGAACCGGCGTCCCACCCTGCGAGACACGGCACTGCGAGCCACCCACGCGCGCGAGGACGAGAACCTGCTGCTGATGTGCTCCCGGCTCTCCGTGGAGAAACGGCCCGGTACCGCGCTGGACGCCCTGGAGTCGCTGCGCGGGCGCGGAGTGCGCGCGGTGCTCGTGGTGGCCGGGAACGGCCCGCTGCGGGCCCGACTCGAACAGCGGGCGCAGGAGCGCGACCTGCCGGTGACCTTCCTCGGGCATGTCGCCGACCGCAGCCTGCTCGGCGCGCTCCAGGCCTCCGCCGACATCTGCCTGGCTCCCGGGCCCGCCGAGACGTTCGGGCTCGCCGCCCTGGAGGCCATGGCCTGCGGGACGCCCGTCGTGGCGAGCGCGTCCTCGGCGCTGCCCGAGGTGATCGGGGCCGCCGGGGCCACCGCGGCGGACGACGGGGACGCCTTCGCCGACGCCGTGGAAGTGCTGCTGGCCCGTCCCGAGCGTGAGCGCCGGGAGGCCGCACGCGCGCGTGCGGAGTGCTTCGGGTGGGGCACGGCGGTGGACGCCTTCCTCCGCGCCCACGACGCAGCGGTTCCGGTGCGTCCCTTCGCGCGAGCGGAGGGCGCGGCATGAGACCGCTCCGCTACGTCGCCCTCGGGGACTCGCTGACCGAGGGAGTGGGCGACCCGGTGGGAAAGGGGTGGCGCGGCTGGGCCGCGCTGCTCGCGGACGGGCTGTGCGAACCCTCCGCCGAGTTCACCAACCTCGCGGTCAGCGGGGCGCAGACGCGGGACGTGGTGGAGCGTCAGCTGCCCGCCGCGCTCGCGCTGCGCCCGGACGTCGTGTCCGTCCTGGTCGGCGTCAACGACACACTGCGCCGGACCTTCGACATCCACCGCGTCGCCGAACGCCTCGACAGGGTCTACGCGGCCTTCACCCGCCACGGCACCGTCGTGCTCACCGCGTGCCTCCCCGACCCCGGCACGATGCTCGGGCTGCCCGGTGCGCTGGCCGACCCGCTGGCCCGGCGGCAGCGGGCGGTCGACACCGTGGTCCACGCCCTCTCGGAGCGGTACGGCGCCCTGCACCTGCACGCGGCGAAGGGCGCGTGGGTCGAGGACCGGGCGATGTGGAGCGCGGACCGGCTGCACCCCGGTGAGCGGGGCCACCGGCAGCTGGCCGTACGGTTCCACGGGCTGCTGTCGGACGCCGGGATGGCGACGGGGCCCGTGCCCGGCGCCGAGCCCGAGTTCCCGCCGCCCACCAGATCGGCGAAGCTGGGGTGGCTGGCCACCGCGGGCACCGCCTGGGTGGTCCGGCGCTGCAACGACCTGCTGCCCCAGCTGCTGTGCCTCGCCGCCGACGAACTTCGGCACCGGGCGGCGGGCACGAGCGGCCGGCTCGACCTGCGCGCGGCGCAGTCGGTGTCCGTGGCGTTGGCCTCGCTGCCGCTGCCGCTGCCGCTGCCGCTGCCGCTGCCGCTGCCGCTGCCGCTGCCGCTGCCGGTGCCGGTGCCGGTGCCGGTGCCAGAGCCGGCGCCGGTCTCCATGCCCGTGCTGTCGCAGTCGCAGGTGCCGTCAGTGCCGTCGTCGCTGTCCTGCCCCAGCCATGTGTAGGGCGCCCACCGCTTCTGTGGGTGAGTGGCCCGCGTTCCGTCGAGGGGCAGGCGGGATCTGCATCTGTTGCCACGAATTATGCTGAGGCCCCGCCTCATCAGCGCAGGGAGCTTCGTGCCGCCGTCCTTCGTGCATCAGATCACCAAGTACGACCCCGCCGACCGTGACGAGCGCGGGCACTACACGGGTGCTGAGGACACGGTGAGCGACCACGGGCCGGTCGAGGCCGCCTACTTGGAAGCGATCGCTGCCTTCGCACGGGAAGCGGGCATCACCACACTGGAGATCCGTGAACCCGAGGTCACCGGCTTCGTCAACTTCGGCCTGGAAGCACCGATCGACGGCCACGGACTCGCCGGCCTGTTCCCGCCGGACCTGACCGGCTACCACGACGGCGCCGAAGTTTCTCTGCCCGTGGCGTTGGAGCTGGTGCGGGCCATGCTCCGCGACGAGGGGGCCTGGTGCCGGTTGGAGCGCGAGGACACGTTCACCATCCACGTCGGGTGGGACCAGTACGTGTACGTCGGCAGCGACCGACCCTGCGACGCAGCGGTCGCCCGGACGCATGAACTGGGCCTGTTCGCGCAACGGATCAGCGCCTCCCCGTACGCGGCACATCTTGACGAACCTGAAGTGACCGAGGCCGCCGACGCGGACTTCTGGGAACGAGTCCGCGTCGAGCTCGCGTCGCAACAGACCCTGCTCCTGGAAGAGGCCTACGTCCGCAACGCGACCCGTTGGCACCGGCTCACCGCGAGCAATCTCGACCCGGTACGCGCCGGGCTGGGTCCTCGCGCGCTCCTGACGATCTGGCCGGACCTCGACCCCGATGTCGACGAGGTCCTCGCCGCGCTGCCCGCGGACGCGTCCATGGACTTCGTCTGGGAGGCACCCGACGGAACGATCCGCCACGTCACCGTCGACGAAACCGATCACCAACAGCTGGCCCGCCTGGTCGCGGGCGCGAAAGCAGCCTGCTCCCTGCCCCTGATCCTCGACGAGCGCCACCCGCTGTTCCAAGCTGCCTTGCCGGACAGCGACGGTGTGCTGCGCGCCAGGTGGTGACCGGGCCACCGGTGGCGCCGTGAGCGACTCGTCGTCCTGCCTGCGGCCCAATGGGACATCGGCCGCTCTCGTGGCCCGCTCGACTCCGGGAGCCGCAGGTCAGGGTCCTCGCCCTGCCCGCGCTCATCGGACAGTCGTCGCCGCCGTTGCCGTTGCCGTCGTCGTGGAGGCGGCGTGACTCTCCCTGGCGCCGCCCAGGTCAGCGACGGCGTACGGCCACGAAGCGGATCGGGATGCCCGGTACCGCCTGGGCGGCGGCCGGCAGGTCGGCCGCGCGGACGACGGCGATCACCGGGTAGCCACCGGTCGTCGGATGGTCGGCCAGGAACACGACCGGCCTGCCGTCGGGCGGGACCTGGACCGAGCCCAGGACCACACCCTCGCTGGGGAGTTCACGGGCGACCGCCCGATCCAGCGCGGGGCCCTGCGTGCGCAGCCCGATGCGGTTGCTCGCGGGGGAGACGCGGTAGGCGCGGGAAGTGAAGAGGCGCACCGCCTCCGGCGTGAACCAGTCGTGGCGTGGGCCCAGGGTCACGCGCAGAACCAGCTCCGCGGGTGGTGCCGGCTGCGCAGCGACGTCCACGCGCGCGTGGAGCGGCGTGGGGCGGCCCAGAGGGAGCACCGTGCCGTCCGTCAGGGGCGGCGGGCCGAGACCGGACAGCAGGTCGGTGGAGCGGCTGCCGAGGACCGGCTCGACAGTGATGCCGCCGCCGACAGCCAGGTAGCTGCGGACGCCGGACACGGCAGGGCCGACGTCCAGGAGCGCACCGGCGGGCACGCGCACCGGAGCGCCCCAGGCGACCGGGCGTCCGGCCACGGTGACCCGGCAGGGCGCGCCGCCGACCGCCACGGTGACCGCCGAACGAGGCCGCACGGCACAGCCGTCGAGGGTGGTCTCCAGCACGGCCGCATCGGGGGCGTTGCCCACGAGACGGTTGACCAGTGCCGCCGCCGGTCCGTCCAGCGCGCCCGAACGGGGCACGCCGAGGTGGGCGTGTCCGGGACGGCCGAGATCCTGCACCGTGGTGAGCGCCCCGGCGCGTACGACGGCGAGCGCGCGGTCGGTCATGAGCTCGCCACCGGAACGAAGCGCACGCGCGTGCCCGGCGACAGCAGCGCGGCCGGCACGCGTGTGTGGTCCCACAGCACGCTGTCCGTGGTCCCGATCAGCTGCCAGCCGCCCGGCGACGAGCGCGGGTACACCCCCGTGTACGGCCCCGCCAGCGCGACCGCGCCCGCCGGTACGGCCGTGCGCGGGGTGGCCCGGCGCGGGACGTCGTAGCGGGGCGGCAGACCGGTGAGATAGCCGAATCCGGGGGCGAAACCGCAGAAGGCCACGCTGAATTCGGTGCCCGCGTGGATGCGGGCCACGTCCTCGGTGGACACGCCCCAGTACGCGGCGACGTCGGCCAGGTCCGGGCCGTCGTAGCGCACCGCAAGTTCCACCACGTCACGCGCGCGTGGTGGCGCGGGCGGCAGCTCGGACGTGGTCAGCTCGCCGGCCACTCGGGCCGGCTCGGCGAGGCCGTCGAGCAGGACCGTGCGGGCCGCGGGCACGATCTCGCGGACCGCCAGCGAGCCCTCCGCGCGGCGCCGCAGCAGTTCCGCGTGCAGCGCCCGGGCCTCCTCACCCGAGGACACCTCGACGAGCAGGGCGTCGTCGCCGACGTGCAGCGCCCTCATACGAAGGCCTCCACCCGGACGCCCGACTCCTCCAGCCGCGCGCGTACCCGGCGGGCCAGCTCGACCGCGCCCGGGGTGTCCCCGTGCAGGCACAGGGAACGGGCCCGTACCTCGACCGGAACCCCCGTGTGTGAGGTCACCAGGCCCGTGTGGGCCAGACCCACCGAGCGCTCCACCACCGCCTCCGGGTCGGTGACGACGGCACCGTCCCGGCCGCGCGGCACAAGGGTGCCCCGCTCGGTGTAGGCGCGGTCCGCGAACGCCTCCGTGACGGCCGGCAGTCCGGCCTCGGCGGCCAGGTCCAGCAGACGGGAGCCGGGCAGGCCGAGCACCGGCAGGCCGGCGTCGGCCCGCGTCGCGAGGAGCACGCCGTCGACGACCGCGCCGGCCTGCTCCTCGTCGTGCACCACCCGGTTGTAGAGGGCACCGTGCGGCTTGACGTACGACACGCGTGTGCCCGCGGCTCGTGCGAAGACCTCCAGGGCGCCGATCTGGTAGGCCACTTCGGCCGACAGTTCGGCGGGCGGTACGTCCATCGCGCGCCGCCCGAAACCCGCGAGGTCCCGGTAGGAGACCTGGGCACCGATCCGCACGCCGCGCTCGGCCGCCTGCTCGCACACCCGCCGCATGGTGGCCGCGTCCCCGGCGTGGAAGCCGCAGGCCACGTTGGCACTGGTGACGACGGACAGCAGGCGTTCGTCGTCGGTCAGCTGCCAGCGGCCGAAGCCCTCACCGAGGTCGGCGTTGAGGTCGATCGAGGTCATGGATCCTTCTGGGTCTCGTCAGGCGAAGCGGTACCGCTCGTGGCGACGGTCAGGCGACGCGGTACTGCTCGTCGCGGGCGTCGGTCAGGAACATCTGGCCCGGCGCGTGGGTGATGGCGAACGGCGGGCGCGAGGCCATCACGGCGGCCTGCGGGGTCACCCCGCAGGCCCAGAAGACCGGGATGTCGTCCTGCTCGGCGTCCACCGGATCTCCGAAGTCCGGCCGGGTGAGGTCGGCGATGCCCAGCGCCGCGGGATCGCCGCAGTGCACGGGGCTGCCGTGCACCGCCGGGAGCAGGCTGGTCTCCCGGAGCGCCGCCGCCAGGTGCTCCGGCGGCACCGGGCGCATGGAGACGACCACAGGACCGTGCAGCCGGCCCGCCGGACGGCACTGACGACTCGTCACGTACATCGGGACGTTGCGGCCCTGCTCGACGTGGCGGATCGGCACGCCGGCCGCGGCCAGCGCCCACTCGAAGGTGAAGCTGCAGCCGATCAGGAACGACACCATGTCGTCCCGCCAGTGCGCGCGCACGTCCGTCGGCTGGTCCACCAACTCGCCGTCCCGCCACACCCGGTAGCGCGGCAGATCGGTGCGCAGGTCGGCGCCGTCGGCGAGGACGGTCGTCCAGGAACCGGCGTCCGTGACGTCGAGGACCGGGCAGGGCTTGGGGTTGCGCTGGCAGAACAGCAGCATGTCGTACGCCCAGTCGGCGGGCACCGAGATCAGGTTGACCTGGGTGTGGCCCGCCGCGACCCCGGAAGTGGGGCCCGTGAGGCCCTCCCGGAAGCGGGCGCGGGCCGCTGTCGGGCTCCACGCGTGCGCGTGCTCGTCGACGAGGACGAGCGGGCGGTCCTCGGCCACTGCGGTGACCGGACAGTCCTCCGTGTGGTTCACGCCAGCTCCTTCCCGCGTGTCTCGGGCAGCCCGAGCAGGGCCAGCGCCGCGATGCCGTAACCGATCGCGCCGAAGACCAGCGCGCCGCCCACGCCCCAGTTGTCCGCCAGGAAGCCGACCGTCGTCGGGAAGACGGCGCCCACCGCGCGGCCGGTGTTGTACGTGAAGCCCTGTCCCGTGCCGCGCACGGCCGTCGGGTACAACTCGCTCAGGTAGGAGCCGAAGCCGCTGAAGATCGCCGACATGCAGAACCCGAGCGGGAAACCGAGCACGAGCAGCAGGGTGTTGGCGCCGCTCGGGACGTTCGCGTAGGCCTGGATGCACACCGCCGACAGCAGGGCGAACAGCCAGATGTTGCGGCGGCGGCCCAGCCGGTCGGTGAGGTAGCCCCCGGTCAGGTAGCCGACGAAGGCGCCCGAGATCAGGAACGTCAGATAGCCGCCGGTGCCGACGACCGACAGGTCGCGCTCGGTCTTCAGATAGGTCGGCACCCAGGTGGCGAGGGTGTAGTAGCCCCCCTGGACCCCCGTGGAGAGCAGCACGGCGAAGATCGTCGTGCGCAGCAGGCCGGGCTTGAAGATCGCCGTGAACGAGCCCTTCTCGGCGCTCCGTTCCCGCACCGCCACCGCCTCGGGGGCGTCGTGCACCCGGCGGCGCATCCAGATGACGAGCAGCGCGGGCAGGGCGCCGGTCCAGAACATCACGCGCCAGGCCAGGTCGTCGTCGAGGAACGAGAAGACCACGGTGTACATGACGGCGGCGAGTGCCCAGCCGACGGCCCACGAGCTCTGGATCGCGCCCAGGGTGCGGCCCCGGTGCTTGGCGCTCGCGTACTCGGCGACGAGGATCGCGCCGACCGCCCACTCACCGCCGAAGCCGAGGCCCTGGAGGGCGCGGAAGACCAGCAGCGTCTCGTAGTTGGGCGCGAAACCGCAGGCGACCGTGAACACGGCGTAGGTGATCACGGTGATCATCAGTGCCTTGACCCGGCCGATCCGGTCGGCCAGAACCCCCGCGAGGGCACCGCCGATCGCGGAGACCACGAGGGTGACGGTGGTGAACAGGCCGGTCTGGCCGCTGTCCAGGCCGAAGTACGCGGCCAGAGCGACCATGCTCAGCGGCAGCGTGAAGTAGTCGTACGAGTCCAGGGCATAGCCGCCGAACGCGCCGGCGAAGGCGCGGCGGCCGCGCGGACCCAGGGCGCGCAACCAGCCCAACGCCCCGTCGTCGGAGGGGTGTCCGGGGGTGACGGGGCGTGTGTCGGTGCTCGGGGCCTGCGGCGGAGGGGTTGTGCTCATGGGCACCTCGCAGTGAGGGGACGGAGGGTGCTTGGAGGGTGAGCCGTACCTGTTCGAAGCACCGTAGAGGATCGTTCAACGATCCCTCAATACCTATGTTGGTTCGTCCTTGTGATCTGCGATTGAATTCCAGGCATGGACGATCAGCTGAGCTCTCTGTCCGAGGACCGCGCCCTGCTGGGCCGCACCAGCACGGCGGAGCGGGTCTCGGACATCCTCAGAAGCCGTATCGCCGAGGGGTTCTTCCCGCCCGGCACCCGGTTGTCGGAGGACAGCATCGGAGGGGCGCTCGGTGTGTCCCGCAACACACTCCGCGAGGCGTTCCGGCTGCTCACCCATGAACGCCTGCTCGTGCACGAACTGAACCGCGGTGTGTTCGTCCGGGTCCTGACCGTGGAGGACGTCGAGGACATCTACCGCACGCGCGGGCTCGTCGAGTGTGCCGTGGTGCGCGGGCTCGGCGAGCCGCCCTACGACCTCGACGCCCTCACCGGGGCGGTCGAGGAGGGACAGCGGGCGGCGCGCCAAGGTGACTGGAAAGGAGTGGGTACCGCCAACATCCACTTCCACCGGGAACTGGTCGCCCTCGCCGGGAGCGCCCGCACGAACGAGGTGATGCGCAGCGTCTTCGCCGAGCTGCGGCTCGCCTTCCACGTGGTGGACGACCCGCGCCGACTGCACGAGCCGTACCTGTCCCGGAACCTGCAGATCCTGCAGGCGCTGACGCTCGGCGACACAGGCGAGGCCGAGAGACTGCTCGCCGTGTACCTCGACGACTCGCTGAAGAGGGTGGTGGAGGTCTACCGACGCCGGGTGGCGGGCACGCACTGAGGGACGCGGCAGCCGCCCGCCCTGCCACCGGCAGGTTCGGCACCTCGCCGGGATCCGTACGAAGGCCGAACGGGCCTCGGGCCCGGAGGCGGGACGCGGCGCCGGACGCCTCAGGGGGCGTCCGCCGTCCTCGCAGAGGCCGCCGCCCGGCCCCGCTCCGCCGCCCGAGACCTTCGTTTGGGTCGTTGTCAGACCGAGGACCTAGTCTGTGCACCGTGACTTCGCCTGCATCGACGGACCGTGTTCCGCCCCAGCTCAGCGCGGGGCCGCGCCCCGCTCCGGGCCCGGCCGCCGACGAGGGTCTGGCGCGGCGGCTGCGCGCGCTCGCCTGCACCGCGCCGCTGCACGACCTCGACGCGCGCAAGGCCAACCTCGCGGGTGAGTACTCCGTCTACGGCATGGCCGAGGTGGCGCTCGCCGCCATCGACCTGGTCACGCTCAACATGGACTTCGACACCGGCGCCGACCACGAGCAGATCGTCGCCCGGCTCATCCCGCGCATCGCCGCCCAGGCCCCGAGGCGTCCTGCCGCCGAGCACGAGCGGGTGGCCCGCTGGGTGCTGGAGAACCTGATCAACGTCGGCAGCGTCGACCGCGGCTTCCGGGCGGTGTACGGCACCTTCGCGTCGGACGGCAGCTACGTCCGCCGCGACTACGACTTCAAACTGATCGAGGAGGTGCCGGGTCCGGGCGGCACGGTCTACCTCCGCACGACCGACGAGGCTGTCAACGTCCTCGTCGGCGCCCTCGACACCGACGTGACCAGTGCCCAGATCGCCGCCGAGGTCAAACTGGAGGTCCTGATCAACCGCGGCCGCCTCGCCGACGCGCAGCTGGCCGCCGAACAGGCCCGGTACCGGACCGTGCAGTACTCGGAGACGCTCCGCAGGGCCCTGGAGGCGACCCGGCGCAACGTCCGGGCGGTGGACTGGCTGAACTCCGTCCCCGACATGATCGCCGAGGCCCTCGACCACGTCGCCGACCGCTACCGCCACGAGAACGCGATCCTCACCAACATCCGCAAGGCCCGTGACGAGACGGAGGACGCCGAGCACAAGCGGCGCGCCGCCGAGCTCGTCGACATCGTGAAGGACTGCATCCGGCGCCATACGCAGCTTCAGTCGCGGCTGCTGGAAGCCGGACCGCTCTTCCGCGCCGAACAGGACCGGCAGGCCTTCGCGACCCCGATGACGACGTCGGGAACAGACCTGTACGGACACCTGCTCGCGCCCGTCCTGCCCCTGCCGCTGGAGCAGGCCGTCCGGGTCACGGACGCCTTCTTCGCGCGCGGGACCGGCCTGCGCACACCGGTGTCGGTGCGAGTGGGTGACCTCGTCGACATACTGCTGACGCCGCCCGTGGAGCGGGAGCACCTCGGCGCGGAGATGCCCGAGCCCGACCTCATCGCCACGCCGGACGACAGCCGGTTCAGCGAGGAACAGCTGACCGCCGCCACGGAGCTGCTGGATCTGCCGGCGGACGCGCCCAGACGGCTGTCGGGACTGCTGGCCCAGGCACGGCGGCAGGACCCCGAGCTGCCCTACCTGGTGGCCTTGTTGGCCGTGCACGCCGCCAGCCCGCCGGTGGGCACCGCGTACCGGCAGGGTGAGGAGAAGCTGCTGTTCGCCGTGGACGACGGGACGGAGCTCGACGATCCCGAGTTCGGAGGCGCCGACCTGATCGTGGGGACGGCGCTGCTGGACGCGGCGGGGATGGCCGCGGACAGGACGGAAGCAGCATGAGTGAGCAACAGCGCAGCAAGGAGCACCGACCGTGAGCGAGCACGTCGAGTGGAGTGACGCGGAGGCCCCCGCCCCGTCGGCGACCGCCGCCGTCACCCCCGCCGACGCCGCCGACGCGGCGCGGCTCGTCGCCTTCGGGCTGCAGCCGAAGCTGCAGCCCGCGCGCGACCAGGAGTACGCCGACCTGCTGCGGCGCTACCGCGAGGACCCATCGTTCGCCAGGCTCGCGGACGCCGTGGCCGCCGGGCTCGGGCTCGTCGTACTGGAGGTGTCGCCACGCGCGGGCATGGCGGTGACCGCCGCCGAGGACTCGGTCTTCGCCGTCCGCATGGGGGACTACGCCCGTCGGACCTCGGCCGACGGCGGCGACCGGTTCCTGCACGGACTGGCGCATCTCGCCGTGGCCGCGATGGCGTTCCCGCGCCCCGAGGACCTCGCCGACGACGGTTACATCGGCCGGGTCACGGTCAACGGCGTCGACGCCTTCGTACGGCAGGCCTGCCGGCGGCTGGAGGAGCGGGCGGAGGAACAGGGCGAGAACACCGACCCGGCCACCGACGCGCCCGGCCTGGAGGCCGCCTGGCGGATCTGGGTCAGACGCAGCGCCACCGGCGCCACCAAGGACGCGCGCCGCCTCGCCGGCTCCACGACCGGCATCGTCGGCAAGGCCGTGGCCTTCCTCACCGACTCCGGCTTCCTGCAGCGCACGGGCGACGACAACGGCGGCACGTACCGGACGACCGCCCGCTACCAGCTCCAGGTGCGCGACATGGCGGGCAGCGCCGCCATGGCCGAGCTGCTGGAGCTGGGCGTGGTCCCGGTCACCGACGGCACACCGACCCTGCTGCCTCCCGAGGACTCGGACGACCTGGAGCTGGCGGCCGACGCCGGGCTGCCGTTCCACTCCGCGTGAGGCGGCCCTCGCCGCCCGATCCGCCCGAAGCCCGAACTTCCCTGATCTGACGAAGACTTACGAGAGTCCGCCATGTACGAGCTGTCCAGGGTCCGCCTCTACTCCATCGGACCGGCCGGTGCGCGCTACGCCGACACCGTGCTTGACCTGCGCGGTGTGGGCGAACCCGTGCCCGATCCCGCACCGACGCAGGCGGAGTTCTTCGAGGAGGAGCCCGTCGGTCCGCCGCGCCGGCCCGCGCCCGCCGGGGTGCTCTTCCTGGAGAACGGCGGCGGCAAGTCCGTCCTGCTCAAGCTGATCTTCTCCGTGATGCTGCCCGGCCACCGCAACACCCTCGGCGGCGCCAGCTCCGGTGTGTTGCGCAAGTTCCTGCTCGCCGACGACTGCGGCCATGTCGCGCTGGAGTGGCAGCACGTCCTCACCGGCGAGTGCGTCGTGGTCGGCAAGGTCAGCGAGTGGCGCGGGCGCCAGGTCTCCAACGATCCGCGGAAGTTCGCCGAGGCCTGGTACTCGTTCCGGCCCGGCCCGGGACTCAGCCTGGACAACCTGCCGGTCGCCGAGTCCACCGCCGTCCGTCCGTCCGTCGAGGGCCAGTCGGGTGCGCAGGGGCGCCGCCGCACCATGAAGGGCTTCCGGGACGCGATCACCGAGGCGGGCAAGGCGTATCCGCATCTCGAGGTGCACTGGGAAGAGATCCACGACCGGTGGATCGAGCACCTCGGCGACCTGGGCCTGGACCCCGAACTCTTCCGCTACCAGCGGGAGATGAACGCCGACGAGGGCGAGGCCGCCGGCCTCTTCGCCGTGAAGAAGGACTCCGACTTCACCGACCTGCTGCTGCGGGCCGTGACGGACACCCGTGACACCGACGGGCTCGCCGACCTGGTCAGCGGCTTCGGCAACAAGCTGGGCCGGCGCGCCGAGCTGATCGCCGAACGGGACTTCACCGCCGGATCGGTCGACCTGCTCGGGCGGATCGTCGAAGCCACCGGGACACGCGCACGCGCGCGTGACATCCACTCCGGTGCCGAACGACGCACCCGGACCCTTGCCCGGCGCCTGTCCGCGCGCGGCGTACAGGAGCGTGTGCGCGCCGCCGACCTCGCCCAGCGGGTCACCGCCGCCGCCTACGCCGTCACGCACGCGGAGGCGGCGCGGGAGCGCAGTGCGCTGATCTCGGCCGAACTGGCCTACCGGCATGCCTCGTTGGCGCTCGCCGCAGCCGAGAAGTCGGCGGCCGCGCAAAAGCGTGAGCTCGCCGACGCCCGCACGCTGCACTCCGCCTGGCAGGCCGCCGAGGCCGTGCTGCGGCACCGGGTCGCCGCCGACCGGGTCGCGCGCGTCGCCGCCGCGATCCAGGAGGCCGAGCGGGACGCCGCCCCCGCGCTCGCCGCCCGGGCCAAGGCCGCCGTCGATCTCGTACGGGCCCTGCACGCCGCCGCCGAGAGCGCCGAGACCCTCGCCAACGAGGAGGAGGAGCGGTCCGCCGCGCTCCAGGAGGTCAGCGAGTCCGCGTACCGTGACTCCACCGCCGCCGCCACCGAGGCGCAGCGCGCCCGAAGCGACATCGGGCATCTGCGGCAGCGGCTGAACGAGGTCGAGCAGGAGACCGCCGAGGCCGTGCGCGCCGGGTGGCTCGACGACAGCACGCCCGACGCCGACCCGGCCCGTGCGGCGCTCGCCGCGAGCGACGCCGAGAAGACGGCCGTCGCCGCCTGGGACACCGCCCGCGAGGCCTCACGGCGCGCTTCGGAGCACGCGCGCGAGGCGGCCTCGGCCGAATCCCGCGCCGAGCTGACGGCGGCCCGGGCCGCTGACGCCGCCGCCGCTGCCGAGCGGTCCTACGAGGCGGAGCGCCGCCTCGCCGAGAGCCTGGCGGCGGAGGAGCGGCTCGCTGAACTCCTCGGCCTGGCCGGCGAGTCCGGCCCGAAGCGCGGGTCCGTTCCCGCTCCCCGCTCGGGCGGCGACCCCGACGGCACGTCCGCCCGCGACGGTGCCGAGGTCTCCGTCGCGGGCACCCTGCACGACGGCGCCCTCACCCCGGAGGACCTGGACCGCTTCGCCGACGAGCTGCGCGAACTGCTCGACGACGCCGTCTCGGGCGCCGAGCGCCAGCTCTTCGAACTGCGTACGGCGGCTGCCGACGACTCCCGGATCCTTGGCGCACTCGGTGACGGCGGGCTGCTGCCGCCCGGCCCGGACGTCCTGGCCACCGTGGAGTTCCTCGGCGAGCAGGGCATTCCCGCCCTGCCGGGCTGGCGCTACCTCGCCCAGGCCGTCGACCCCGCCGACCACGCGCGCGTACTCGCCGCCCGGCCCGAGCTGGTCGACGGCGTCATCATCACCGACCCCGACACGCACGCACGGGCCAGGGAGGCGCTCGGCGACGCGGCGCTGCTGCCCCGGTCGGCCGTCGCGGTGGGTACGGCAGCCGCGCTGCTCGCCCCGACGCCGGCGCCCGACGCGCAAGGCGGTGACGTCTTCCTCGTACCGCCCAACCCCGCCATGCACGACGAGCACGCCGCGGACGAGGAGCGGCAGGCCCTGCGCGCCCGGGCTACCGAGCGGGACGACGAGATCCGAAGCCTCGCAGCACGGCTCGGCAAGGACCGGGAGCTGGCCGCGCGGCTCGCCTCGTGGCGGACCGGCTGCCCGGCCGGTCGGCTGGTCGAGCTGGCGCGGGCCGCTCGGGACGCGCGCGCGTTCGCCGAGGAGTCCGAGGCCGAGTTGTCCGAGGCACGGACCGTGCGTGCAGAGGCCGACGAAGCCGCCGCCGAGGCCGCGCAGGTCCGCGACGAGCGGCAGGAGGCCGCACAGAAGGCGCGACGTGCCGCCGATGCCCTCGCCGGGCTGGCCTTCCGGCTGCGTGAGCGGGCCGGCTGGCAGGTGAAGATGCGTGAACTCGCCGACGAGGCCACCGAGTCCGAGGCCCGCGCACAGGCCTGTCTGGAACGGGCTCGTGCTGCCGACGAGGACCGTCGCGCCGCCCAGCGCGCCGCTGATGACGCGCGTCGCACCGCCCGTGCCCTGCGCGCCGAGCGCTCGGAGATCGCGGGCGCCCCGGACGACGTACCGGACACCGACACGGATGGCCCGAAGGCGTCACTGCCCGCGCTGCGCGAGGCGTACCGGGCCGCGTCCCAGGTCTACGAGAAGGTCGGCGTCGGCGCCGATCTGCGCGCCGAGCAGGCCCGCGCCGAGAGCGACGAGAGCGCGGCGCGCGCGGAGCTGGACCGGCTGAGCAACAAGGTCCGGACCCGTGCCGAACAGCTCCTGCAGTCGCCGGACGGCTCCGACGGGCCGTCCCGGCAGGCTGCCGCCGCGCGCGCGGAGGAGTTGGTCCAGCTCCTGGAGACCCGGATGTCCAGCGCCAGCGAGCAGTTGGGACGGCTGCGCGGCGAGGCCGAGCGGCATGCCCCGGAGGACGGCGAGACACACACCGAACTGCCGGAGGAGCTTCAGCCGCGTGACGCCGAGCACGCGCAGGCCCTGCTGCGCACGGCGACCGCCGAACTCGCCTCCCGCACCGAGGCCTTGGCGCAGGCCCGTGAGGCGCACGCGGAGCTCCTCGAAGCCCATCGCGCCGCCGAGGACGCGGCGGGCGGCTTCGACGAGATCGCCGCGATGCTGCGCGACCTGTTGCGCGAACACGTCCAGGACGAGGAGCAGGAGGAACCGGAACCGTACCCAGGCAGCCTGGAGGAGGCACGGCAGTCGGCCGCCGAGACCCGTCGGTCGCTGCGCGGCTGCGCCGCCGACCTGTCCGCCGCCGAGGGGGCCGTGCGCGAGGCGAGCGACGTACTCGTACGACACGCCAACTCCACGCGCTACGAGCAGGTTCGCACTCCGGCCCGTCAGCAGATCCGCGAGCTGCCCGCCTCGGCACTGCCCGAGCACGCGCAGAAGTGGGCGGACGCCTTCGCGCCCCGACTCCGCGTCCTCACGGACGAGTTGGCCCAGCTGGAGCGCAACCGCGACTCGATCGTGGACCGGCTCCGAGGTCTGGTCGAGTCGGCACTGGCGACCCTTCGGTCCGCCCAGCGGCTGTCCCGGCTTCCGGAGGGGCTCGGTGAGTGGTCCGGGCAGGAGTTCCTCCGCATCCGCTTCGAGGAGCCCGACCAGGCCACCCTCACCGAACGGCTGGGCGAGGTCATCGACGAGGCCACCCGGGCGGCGGTGAAGAAGAACTCCGACCTGAGGCGGGACGGCATGTCCCTGCTGCTGCGGGGCGTTGCAGCGGCGTTGCAGCCGAAGGGCGTCGCCGTGGAGATCCTCAAGCCGGATGCCGTCCTGCGGGCCGAGCGTGTGCCCGTCGGACAGATGGGTGACGTCTTCTCCGGTGGTCAGCTGCTCACCGCGGCCATCGCGCTGTACTGCACGATGGCCGCCCTGCGGTCGAACGACCGGGGCCGCGACAAGCACCGGCACGCCGGCACGCTCTTCCTGGACAACCCGATCGGACGCGCCAACGCCACCTACCTGCTGGAACTCCAGCGTGCCGTGTCCGACGCCCTGGGTGTACAGCTCCTCTACACCACCGGCCTGTTCGACACGACCGCGCTCGCCGAGTTCCCGCTGGTCATCCGGTTGCGCAACGACGCCGACCTCCGAGCCGGACTGAAGTACATCAGTGTCGAGGAGCACCTGCGTCCGGGGCTGCCGCAGCAGCCGTCGGCCGGGGAAGCGGTGCACAGCGAGATCACGGCGACCCGGATGTTCAAACGGCCGGCGCCCGCGACTCCGTAGTCACCCGCCCCGTCTCCGGCTCAGCCGTCAGGCCGCGTCGGCTGCCGCAGCCAGGGTTTGGGCCAGTTCGTCGGGCTTGGTGACCATGGGCCAATGGCCGGAGTCGATGCCGGTGAAGTCGACGTGCTTGGCCCGGGCGAGTTCCGGGACGTCCCCCGCCTCGATCCACTCCCGCGCCTGCGCGGGGGTGAACTCCGGGCACACGACCACCACCGGGACGTCGAACCTCCGCTCGTCCGTCAGCCGCACCACGCCCTTGGCCACGCCGGCTGGGAGAGGGATCGCTCCGGCCGCGAACTCCCGCCTGGCCCTGTCGTCGAGGTCGGCGGCATCCGGCCCCTCGAAGGGACCCCAGCCCGGGAAAGGAACGGCACCGTCCCGCACCTCGAAGAAGTCGGCGTAGGGCTGACCGCCGGTGGACGGGAAACCGCCGATCAGGGCGACCTTGGAAAGCCGGTCAGGGCGCCGGTCGGCGGCCAGCCAGGCCAGCGTGCAGGCGGCGGAATGCCCGACCACCATGGGCTTGCCGGGTGCCGCGTCAACGGCAGCCAGTACTGCGGCCACCTGGTCGTCGAGCGTGACCGACGCGGAGCCGTCGCCCTGACCCGGCAGGGTGAGCGGTACCGGGCGATGACCGAGCGACTCCAGCGCGGACGCGACGCGCCCCCAGACCGATCCGTTCAGCCACATGCCGCCGATGAGCAGGATGTCCATGATTCGATCCCCTTCTTCTCCCTCGTGGCGTCACCGTAGAAGGAGATCCGGACGATGTACTGCCGGATCATTCGACGAGCGTGCGAGAGAAGCGGGAGTGGAAGCGGTCGCACCCGCTCCCAGAGCCCCGGCCCAAGACCGCTCACACCCTTGGCCGCGGGGTTCAGCCGTGCGATTAGCCTGCTCCCGTGCCCAACGACCTCAGCCCCACCGCCCGAGCGCTGCGTGCGCTGGAGATCCTCCAGGCCCGACCCGGTACGACGGCCGGTGACCTTGCCGTGCGGCTGGGCGTCACGGAGCGAGCCGCGCGCCGGTACGTCGGCATCCTCCGGGAAGCCGGCATCCCCGTGGAGTCGGTCCGGGGACCGCACGGCGGGTACCGGCTGGGCCGCGGGACGCGGCTGCCGCCGGTGCAGTTCACGCAGTCCGAGGCTCTCGGCCTGGTGATGGCGGTCCTCAGCGCGCAACCGGCCGCGGCCGAGGCCGACGACCTGGTGGGCGCGGCCATGGGCAAGGTCGTCAAGGCGTTGCCGGAAAGTGTGGGGCAGCAGGCCGCGATGCTTCGCGAGTACGCGTCGGCAGCGCCGGACCCGTACTCGACCCGCCCGGATCCGGCCGTCACCAGCGACCTCGTCGACGCCGTCGCCGCCCGGCACCGCGTGGGCGTCACCTACCGCAGCGAGGCCGGCAACGAGTGGGAGGCGGAGGTGGACCCCTGGTCCATCGTCGTCCGCTACGGCCGCTGGTACCTGCTGTGCCACTCCCACCGCGCCGACGCCATTCGCACCTACCGGGTGGACCGGATCCGTGCCGTCCGTTCGACCGGGCACGGGTTCGAACCGCCCGAGGGCCTCGATCCGGTGGCTGTGCTGGAAAAGAACCTCGGCCTTGGATGGGAGTTCTCCACCCGTGTGGTGTTCGACGCTTCCCTGACCGAGGTGGCCCCATGGATCCGACCGCCCATGGGGCGGCTTGAGCCCTTGGGAACCGGATGCGTACTGATCGGCAGCACCCGCAACCCGGACATGTACGCACAGGAATGGCTGGCGAAGGTGCCGTTGGCCTTCCGCGTCGACGGCGGTGAGGAGCTGCGCACCGCGGTCGCGGCACTCGCGGGGCGTTTCACCGCCGCCGTGTCGGACCAGCCCTGACCGTCTGCCGAGGCCGGTCTCCAAAACGAGATCCAGCGAAACTGCCCTATGGAGCAGGAAAGTTCATCCTCGATCAGTTGTCCTATGTGAGGAGCCTCATCTCCACCGCCCGTCACGAGAGACGGGATCGCGGCCGCCTCCTGCTCCCTCAGGAATGCGACAACTGCCCCGCTCCGCCCCGTCGGCGTATTCGCCGCTGCGCGCGCTCGGCCTCCCGTGCCTGCTGTCGCGCCCGGCGTCGCTCCCGGCGAAGGGCACGCGCCGAGCTGCTCGGTGTCGAGACCACGCCGTGGCGCTGGTTCCAGACCTGGCGGGTCACCCAGACGTCGAGAGCGCCCCAAGTGGCCACCACGGTGCTGGCCACACTGCTGATGACCATCGGGAACGCCAGCCAGGACCCCGCCAGGGTGCACAGGAAGGCCACCATGGCCTGGATCAGCGTCACCGCGATGATCAATACGGCTCGCACCGCCGCCGTTCGCACCGGGTCCGGCATCCGGCGGTGCCGAGCGGGTTCCTCCACCCACAACGGCCGGTAGACGGCCCGTTCTTGCGTCGTCACACCGTCAACGGCTCCTGCAGCGCGGTGATCCGCCGTCGCTGTCATACCGGCCGGAACGGCTTGGTCGCCCGTGGTGCTTCCTCCGCTTGTCGGAACGTCCCGATCAGACGCTTCGGGACCGGGTCCCGGTGCCGAATGCGCTGTCACGCCGCCCTCAGGCGCCTCGCTCAGCTCCGCCGTGCCCATCACCGTGTCACTCCCCACCGCCGGTAGACCGCTCACCGGCATCCGAAGACTCAGCTCCCCAGCGGTTGCCCGGCTTGCGCTGTTTTACGCCGCCCGGGGGCGCCATGCGGCTCCTGTGGCCCAATCCGCCCCCGTTTCCCATGAAGAAGGACGATCGAGGCGTCCGGAAGATTCCCGCGGTAGATGAATTTCCAGCCAACTGACCCGCGAGACCGGCCAGATCCTTTCCGTGAGCCGTTGCATGTTCGCGGGAGGCAATCTCCCGTAATGCCCGGACAACTCCCCATGTCTCGCCAGCCGTGCGGAAGTTCAGATTCCGGATGGCTCTTCGAGTTACTTGTGCGTCGGTAGTAGGCTCGCGCCCAATTGTTGACGCACAGGTGTGCCCCCTCGACCGCGGGGGGTTTGAGCTGGGGGAGGCCATGCACTTTCGCGGGAAGTCGATCCGCCGGAAGATGGTGGCGCTGCTTCTCGTGCCGCTGGTGTCCCTGGCCGCCATCTGGGGCTTCGCCACGGTACTCACAGGGCGAGGTGTGGCCCAGCTGTTCACGGTGTCGTCCCTCGTCGAGAAGATCGGCTACTCCACCGAGGACGCTGTCCGCGTCCTGCAGCAGGAGCGCCGCCAGGCGCTGGTCTACCTCGCCGACCGCCGGGCCTCGGACGCCCTGTCCGCGCTGCGAGCCACCCGGAACGCCACGGACACCGCCGTCGCGGAGATCCGCAAGAACGCCAAGGACCCCGATGTCCGTGACGGGTTGGACCAGGGCGACAGCGAGCGTCTGACCGCCGTCCTGGACGCCTTCGACGGCATCAGCCCTCTGCGTCGCAGCGTCGAGGACGGCACGGTCACCCGCGCCAAGGCGTTCGACCTCTACAACCGGCTCGTGGATCCCTGTTACGCCCTGCTGGGCTCCCTCGACGGGATCGACAGCGTGGCGATGGACAAGCAGGCCCGCGCCCTCCTCAACGTCACCCACGCCCGCGAACTGCTGTCCCGCGAGGACGCGTTGCTCAGCTCGGCCCTCGTGGTCGGCAAACTCTCACGCCAAGAGATACGCGCGGTCTCCGATCTCATCGCCCAGCGCACTCTCATGTACGAGATCAGCCTCGCCGACCTTCCCTCATCGGAGCGCGAACGCTACGAGCGCTTCTGGAAGAACGCCTCCACCGCCCCGTTGTACGTCGCCGAACAAGCCGTCATCTCCGCCCAGCCCGGCGGCCCCGTCAGAGTGGACGCCAAGACCTGGGACGCCGCCGCCGGAAGCGTTCTCGACGAACTCAGCAAACTCAACGACGAAGCGGGCGACCGCTATCAGGAGCGCGTCAACCCGGTCGCGATGGGCGTCATCATGAAGGCTGCCATCGCCGGTGTCCTCGGCCTTCTGGCCCTGCTGTTCTCCCTGTTCCTGTCCGTGCGCATCGGCCGCGGCCTCATCCGCGATCTACGGCAGCTGCGGCTGGAGGCCCACGAGGCGTCCGGTGTGCGGCTGCCCAGTGTGATGCGACGCCTCTCCGTCGGCGAACAGGTCGACGTGGAGACCGAGGTGCCGCGTCTGCAGTACGACAAGAACGAGATCGGTGAGGTCGGCCAAGCCCTCAACACCCTGCAGCGCGCGGCCGTCGAGGCCGCTGTCAAGCAGGCTGAACTGCGCGCCGGCGTCTCCGAGGTCTTCGTCAACCTCGCCCGCCGCAGCCAGGTCCTCCTGCACAAGCAGCTCACTCTCCTCGACACCATGGAACGCCGGACCGAGGACACCGACGAACTCGCCGACCTGTTCCGGCTCGACCACCTGACCACCCGCATGCGCCGGCATGCCGAAGGCCTGGTGATCCTCTCCGGCGCCGCACCGTCCCGGCAGTGGCGCAAACCCGTCCAGCTCATGGACGTCGTGCGTGCCGCCGTCGCCGAGGTCGAGGACTACGAGCGCATCGAGGTACGCCGTCTGCCTCGCGTCGCCGTCACCGGCCCGGCCGTCGCGGACATCACCCACCTCGTGGCCGAACTCCTGGAGAACGCCACGGTGTTCTCCCCACCGCACACGGCCGTCCAGGTCCTGGGCGAGCGCGTCGCCAACGGCTTCACCCTGGAGATCCACGACCGCGGCCTGGGCATGGCCGCCGACGCCCTGCTGGACGCCAACCTCCGGCTCGCCGAGACCCCCGAGTTCGAGCTGTCCGACACCGACCGGCTCGGCCTGTTCGTGGTCAGCCGACTCGCCCAGCGGCAGAACGTCCGCGTCTCGCTGCAGCCGTCGCCGTACGGGGGCACGACGGCCGTCGTCTTCATCCCCGACGCGCTGCTCACCGATGACGTCCCGGACACCAACGGCATCGGCTTCCGCCTCGACCGGCCCGCCCCATCCAAGGAGGCCGAGCTGGAGGAGGCGCGCCGCGCCGCCCTCGCCCAGGTCCCCGCCCGCGTGCCCGGCCTCCCCACCTCGCTGTTGGACGGCCCGGTCGAGCTGGAGGCCCCGGTCGATCTGGACGCCCTCAGCGACTTCCCGGACACGCTCGACGGGGAGGACGGCGAAGGCAGCGGGCTCTTCCGCACCCGTCGCGCCCTCACCCGCCCCGAGGAGGAGGCGAAGGGCCCGATCGGCCCGCACCCGGTGTCCGGCATCCGCAGCGGACCGGAGCAGGCCGAGCAGGGCGACGATCTGAGCGCCCCCGTCCCCCTCCCTCGCCGCAGGACTCCCAAGCTGGTCAGCTCCCACGGGCGCCCGGTCACCGACCAGCGCTCCCGGCGGGACGAGCGGGCCGAAGCGGAGCCGGAGCCCTCGACCGGCCGGAGCCGACCCGAACAGAACGGCCTCGCCCCTCTGCCGACCCGCCGCCGCGGTACCGGCCCACGCGGGCGGGCCCCCGGCACGCCGGACCGGAGCGGTGACCCGGCCGGCACCTCACCCGTCGGCGGGCACGGCCGAGGCGAGGCCGAGGAGCCCGCGGTCCTCCCCAAGCGCCCACGGCGACCCGCGATCGCATCGTCCGGTCCCGAGGCCCCCGCCCCGAGCACCGGTTCGGGAGCCCTGCCCCGGCGCGTACGGCAGGCCAGCCTGGCTCCGCAGCTCAAGCAGGGCCCTGCCCGGCGCGCCGAGGAGCCGGCCGAGCTCGTCGAGCGGGACGCGGACCAGGTACGCAGCCGCATGGCCTCGCTGCAGCGAGGCTGGCAGCGTGGCCGCCAGGAGAACGCCGCGGGCGACGACGCCCACAGCGGCACAGCACCACAAGGAACTAAGGGGGACGGTCGATGACCGCACCAAAGACGACCGGCCACACCGCGACCACCCGGTCCGGCGAGCTCAACTGGCTCCTCGACGACCTGGTGGACCGCGTCGCCAGCATCCGTAAGGCCCTCGTGCTCTCCGGGGACGGCCTGCCGACGGGTGTGTCCAGGGACCTGACCCGCGAGGACAGTGAGCACCTGGCCGCCGTCGCATCCGGGTTCCACAGCCTCGCCAAGGGCGTCGGCCGCCACTTCGAGGCGGGCAACGTCCGGCAGACCGTCGTCGAACTCGATGACGCCTTCCTGTTCGTGACGGCCGCCGGTGACGGCAGCTGCCTCGCGGTGCTCTCGGACGCCGACTCGGACGTCGGCCTGGTCGCGTACGAGATGACGCTCCTCGTCAAGCGGGTGGGCGTGCATCTGGGCAGCGCTCCACGCACCGATCTGCCTTCGGGCGGGTAGTGGGATGGCATGAGCGCTGAGGGTCAGGGAAGAAGCCACTGGTTCGACGACGAGGCAGGACCGGTCGTTCGCCCGTACGCCATGACGCGCGGCCGCACCACCAGTGCGGCCCAGCACCGCCTCGACCTGATCGCGGTGGTCGTCGCCGAAGCGCACGCGGACGATCCGGAAGGCGACTCGTCGCTGTCCCCGGAGCACGTGGACATCGTCGGGCTGTGCCGTGACGCCCCGCAGTCCGTGGCGGAACTCTCCGCCGAGCTCGACCTGCCCATCGGAGTCGTACGGGTCCTCATCGGGGACCTCGTGGACGCTGAATTCGTCCATGTGAACCGGCCCGTACCGCCGGCCGAGCTGGTGGACGAGAGTATCCTGCGCGACGTGATCAACGGCCTGCGGGCGCTGTGAGCGGCGTGGAAGCGGGGTAGTGACGTGACAGGCTGGCAGTTCTGGGTCGACCGAGGCGGCACCTTCACGGACATCGTCGCGCGACGCCCGGACGGCCGCCTTCTGACCCACAAGCTGCTGTCCGAGAACCCGGCGCGCTACTCGGACGCTGCGGTCGCGGGCGTACGGGAACTGCTGGAAGGTTCCGGGGACACCGTCGAGGCCGTCCGCATGGGCACGACGGTCGCCACGAACGCGCTGCTCGAGCGCAAGGGTGAGCGGACCCTGCTGATCATCACCCGCGGTTTCCGAGACGCTCTGCGCATCGCCTACCAGAACCGCCCCCGCATCTTCGCGCGCCGCATCGAACTCCCCGAGCTGCTGTACGAACGGGTCATCGAGGTCGACGAACGCATCGCAGCCGACGGCACCGTCCTGAGGGTGCCCGACCTCGACGCCCTCGCCGGTCCGCTCCGTCGGGCGTACGACGACGGGATCCGCGCCGTCGCGGTCGTCTGCATGCACAGTCACCTCCACCCCGCCCACGAGCGGGCCGTCGGACAGCTCGCCGCCCGCGTCGGCTTTCCGCAGATCTCGCTCTCCAGCGAGGTCAGCCCTCTGATGAAACTCGTCCCGCGCGGGGACACCGCCGTCGTCGACGCCTACCTCTCGCCCGTACTGCGCCGGTACGTCCAGCACGTCGCCGAGCAACTCCGCGGCGTCCGGCTGATGTTCATGCAGTCCAACGGCGGCCTCGCCGAGGCCGGGCAGTTCCGCGGCAAGGACGCCGTCCTCTCCGGCCCCGCGGGGGGCATCGTCGGCATGGCCCGCATGTCGCAGCTGGCCGGCTTCGACCGCGTCATCGGCTTCGACATGGGCGGCACCTCCACCGACGTCTCGCATTTCGCCGGCGCGTACGAGCGCGTCTTCACCACACAGATCTCCGGCGTCCGACTGCGCGCACCCATGCTGGACATCCACACCGTCGCGGCCGGGGGCGGCTCGATCCTCCACTTCGACGGGTCCCGCTACCGCGTAGGGCCGGACTCGGCGGGTGCGGACCCGGGACCGGCCTGCTACCGAGGCGGCGGCCCGCTCGCCGTCACCGACGCCAACGTCATGCTCGGCCGTGTCCAACCCGCCTATTTCCCCGCGGTGTTCGGCCCCGACGGAGACCAACCCCTCGACGACGCCCTCGTCCGGGACCGCTTCGCCGCCCTCGCCCGCGAGATCCGCGAACGGACCGGCGACGACCGCACACCCGAGCAGGTCGCCGAAGGGTACCTGCAGATCGCGGTCGCCAACATCGCCAACGCCGTGAAGCGGATCTCCGTCCAGAAGGGGCACGACGTCACGCGCTACGCCCTCACCACCTTCGGTGGCGCCGGCGGCCAGCACGCGTGCATGGTCGCCGACTCGCTCGGCATCCGTACCGTCCTCGTGCCGCCCATGGCCGGTGTCCTGTCCGCGCTCGGCATCGGCCTGGCCGACACCACGGCCATGCGCGAGCAGTCCGTCGAGGCACCGCTGGAAGCCGCCACGATGCCCGGCGTCCTCAAGACGGCCGACGACCTCGAAACGGCCGCCCGCACCGAACTCCTCGAAGAGGATGTCCCCGAGGACCGCATCGAGGTCACCCGCCGCGCCCAGCTGCGTTACGACGGCACCGACACCACCCTCACCGTCGAGCTCACCGACCCCGGCACGATGGGGCGCGCCTTCGAAGAACGTCATCGCGCCACGTACTCCTTCACCCTCGACCGCCCGATCGTCGTCGAAGCGCTCTCCGTCGAAGCCACCGGCATCACCGAACCCCCCGATCTGTCCGCGCTCTCCCCCTACCAGGCCACCCAGGACGGCAGCCCGGCCGCCCCGGAAACCGTCCGCCTCCACACGGGCGGTACCTGGCGCGACGTACCCCTCCACCGCCGCGAGGACCTGCCTCCCGGCCACACCGTCACCGGCCCGGCGATCATCACCGAGTCCAGCGCGACGACCGTCGTCGACGACGGCTGGCGCGCCGCGGCGTCCGATGACGGGCATCTGGTCATGGAACGCGTGGCGATTACGCAGAGTTCCGGTCTGGGCACAAAAGCAGATCCCGTTCTCCTCGAAGTCTTCAACAACCTGTTCATGTCCATCGCCGAGCAGATGGGTGCCCGCCTGGAGTCCACGGCCCAGTCCGTCAACATCAAGGAACGCCTGGACTTCTCCTGCGCGCTCTTCGACCCGGACGGAAACCTCGTGGCCAACGCCCCTCACATCCCCGTCCACCTGGGTTCGATGGGCACCAGCGTCAAAGAGGTCATCCGCCGCCGCGGCTCCGGGATGCGCCCCGGCGACACCTACGCGGTCAACGACCCGTACCACGGCGGCACCCACCTGCCCGACGTCACCGTGATCACTCCGGTCTTCGGCACCGAGGAAACCTCGGACACGGAGCGTGATCCGGAGATCCTCTTCTACGTAGCCTCACGAGGCCACCACGCCGAGATCGGCGGCATCGCCCCCGGCTCGATGCCCGCGAACAGCCGCACCATCGAGGAGGAGGGAATCCTCTTCGACAACTGGCTGCTCGCCGAGAACGGCCGCTTCCGCGAGCAGGAGACCCTCCGTCTGCTCACCGAGGCGCCCTACCCCTCCCGTAACCCGAAGACCAACCTCGCCGACCTGCGCGCCCAGATCGCGGCCAACCAGAAGGGCGTCGAAGAAGTCGCCCGCATGATCGACGACTTCGGGCTCGACGTCGTCCAGGCGTACATGAGACACGTCCAGGACAACGCCGAGGAAGCGGTGCGCCGGGTCATCGACGCCCTCGACGACGGCGAGTACGCCTAC
Organism: Streptomyces sp. NPDC001920; assembly: GCF_053594495.1. Lineage (NCBI taxonomy): Bacteria > Bacillati > Actinomycetota > Actinomycetes > Kitasatosporales > Streptomycetaceae > Streptomyces > Streptomyces sp. NPDC001920. The sequence continues at coordinate 15,006 of NZ_JBSFEP010000011.1, read as the reverse complement.
GAGACCGACTCCGGCGCCGTCATCCGCGTACGTGTACGCGTGGACCGCGCGAACCGCTCCGCCACCGTCGACTTCACCGGCACCTCCCCGCAACTGGACACGAACTTCAACGCCCCCTTCTCGGTGGTCAACGCAGCCGTCCTGTACGTCTTCCGCACCCTCGTGGCCGACGACATCCCCCTCAACGACGGCTGTCTGCGGCCCTTGGAGATCCTCGTGCCACCCGGCTCCATGCTGGCGCCCGAACCCCCGGCAGCGGTCGTGGCGGGCAACGTGGAGACCTCCCAGGCCATCACGGGCGCCCTCTACGCCGCGCTCGGCGTCCAGGCCGAGGGCTCCGGCACCATGAACAACGTCACCTTCGGCAACGAGCGACACCAGTACTACGAGACCGTGGCCTCCGGATCCGGTGCCGGCGACGGGTTCCCCGGCGCTCCCGTCGTCCAGACCCATATGACCAACTCGCGGCTCACCGACCCCGAGGTACTGGAGTGGCGACTGCCGGTACACCTCGACGAGTTCGCGGTACGGCGCGGCAGCGGGGGCGCCGGGCGGTGGCGCGGCGGAGACGGTGCCGTGCGCCGCATCCGGTTCCACGAGCCGATGACCGTCTCGACCCTGTCCCAGCACCGCAGGGTCCCGCCGTACGGACTGGCCGGAGGCGAGCCCGGTGCCTTGGGAGCCAACCGCGTCGAACGCGCGGACGGCACGGTCGCCGCCCTCGCCGGAAGCGACTCCGCGGACGTCGGCCCCGGCGACGTACTCGTCATCGAAACCCCCGGCGGCGGGGGCTACGGCCCACCGCCGCGCGACCCCCATCAAGCAGGAGAAGAGATCGATGATCTTCGGGCGTTCTGAGCGCGGTAAGCCTCCGGTCGAGCCCGTCACGCTCAAGATCCTCGTGGCCGGCGGCTTCGGCGTGGGCAAGACCACCCTCGTCGGCGCGGTCAGCGAGATCAGGCCGCTGCGCACCGAGGAACTGCTCACCGAAGCCGGACGTCCCGTCGACGACACCAGCGGTGTCGAGGGCAAACGCACCACCACCGTTGCCATGGACTTCGGCCGCATCACACTGCGCGAGGACCTGGTGCTGTACCTCTTCGGCACACCGGGCCAGGAGCGGTTCTGGTTCATGTGGGACGAACTCTCGGAGGGCGCCCTCGGCGCCGTCGTCCTCGCCGACACCCGGCGCCTGGAGGAGTGCTTCGCGGCCGTCGACTACTTCGAACGGCGCTCCATACCCTTCCTGGTCGGCGTCAACTGCTTCGAGGGAGCCGCCCGTTACCCGGCGGAGGACATCCGGCGGGCCCTCGACCTCGACGACGACGTACCGCTGGTGCTGTGCGACGCCCGCGACCGGGAATCCGTCAAGGAGGTCCTCATCGGCGTCGTCCAGCACGCGATGGCCTTCCAGGCCGACCGCCGCCAGACCGTGGCCACCTGACGCCGCATGCGTGGGCACGGCCCGTACCCCCGCCGACCGGGGTACGGGCCGCGGCTCATGCGCGACGCACGCGCGCGTGCGCCGTCGTGAGGCTCGACGCCTGCCTCAGCCCTCGCCGTCCTCCTCCCATCCGAAGCTCTTCTCCACCGCCTTGCGCCAGTTGTGGTACTCGCGCTCGCGTGTCTCGGCGGACATGGACGGCGTCCACTCGGCGTCCTTCGCCCAGTGCGCCTTGAGCTCGTCCAGGTCGTTCCACACGCCGGTGGCCAGCCCGGCCGCGTACGCGGCGCCCAGACAGGTCGTCTCGGAGATCTTGGGTCGGATCACCGGTACGTCGAGCACATCCGCCTGGTGCTGCATGAGGAGGTTGTTCTTCGTCATGCCGCCGTCGACCTTCAGACTGGTGATCTGCACCCCGGAGTCCTGGTACATGGCGTCCACGACCTCGCGCGTCTGCCAGCTCGTCGCCTCCAGCACCGCCCGTGCCAGGTGCCCCTTGGTGACGTAGCGCGTCAGTCCGGTGACGACCCCGCGCGCGTCGGAGCGCCAGTAGGGGGCGAACAGACCGGAGAAGGCGGGGACGATGTACGCGCCGCCGTTGTCCTCGACGCTCGCCGCGAGGGACTCGATCTCGTCGGCGGTGCGGATGATGCCGAGCTGGTCGCGGAACCACTGGACGAGCGCGCCCGTGATGGCTATCGCCCCCTCCAGGCAGTAGACCGGCGCCTCACTGCCGATCTTGTAACCCATCGTCGTCAGCAACCCGCTCTTCGAGGGCACCGGCCGGTTGCCCGTGTTGAGCAGCAGGAAGCTGCCCGTGCCGTAGGTGTTCTTCGCCGTGCCCACGTCGTAGCAGGCCTGCCCGAACACGGCCGCCTGCTGGTCGCCCAGGGCCGAGGCCACGGGCACGCCCGACAGCTGCCCGACGGCGGTCCCGTACACCTCGGCGGAGGACCTGATCTCCGGCAGCATCGCCTCGGGCACGTTCATGGCGGACAGGATCGAGGAGTCCCACTGAAGGGTCTCCAGATTCATCAGCATGGTGCGGCCGGCGTTCGTCACGTCCGTGACGTGGTGGCCGCCGTCCGTGCCGCCGGTGAGGTTCCAGATCAGCCAGGAGTCGATGGTGCCGAAGGCGATCTCGCCGCGCTCGGCGCGGTCCCTGAGCCCGGGCACGTTGTCCAGCAGCCAGGCCGCCTTGGGGCCGGAGAAGTAGCTGGCCAGTGGCAGCCCGGTCTGCTCGCGGAAACGGTCCTGCCCGTCCGAACCACCCAGTTGGTTGCACAGGGCCGCCGTGCGCGTGTCCTGCCACACGATCGCGTTGTGCACCGGCTTGCCCGTCGCGCGGTCCCACAGCACCGTCGTCTCGCGCTGGTTGGTGATGCCGAGCGCGCTGAGCTGGTCGGCGCGCAGCCCCGCCTTGGCGATCGCGCCGGCCACCACCGCCTGCACCTTGGACCAGATCTCGGTGGCGTCGTGCTCGACCCAGCCGGGCTTGGGGAAGATCTGGCGGTGCTCGCGCTGGTCGACCGCCACGATGGCGCCGTTCCGGTCGAAGATGATGCAGCGGCTGGAGGTGGTGCCCTGGTCGATTGCGGCGACGTACTTCTCGGCGTTGTCCGTCATGGCTACCCCTTGGGCTGAGTCAGAAGGCTGCGTTGTAGATGAGGCCGGCCAGTACACCGCCGATCAATGGACCGACGACCGGGATCCACGAGTAGCCCCAGTCGGACGTGCCCTTGTTCGGAATCGGCAGGAAGGTGTGCACGATGCGCGGGCCGAGGTCGCGCGCAGGGTTGATGGCGTACCCGGTGGGACCGCCCAGCGAGAGGCCGATACCGACGACCAGGAGGGCGACCAGCAGAATCGCGATGCCGGAGCCGTAGATGCCGTCGGCCTGACCCGCGATCTGACCGATGCCGATGCCCTCCACGTGCTTGTTGTTCCCGACCAGGGCGAGGATGGGCAGCACCAGGGAGATGGTGCCGATGATCTCGGTGATCAGGTTGGCGACCGGATTCCGGATCTCGGGGATCGTGGAGAAGATGCCGAGCGTCGGAACCGGCTCGTCCACGGTGCCGTCCGTGGTGCCCGTCTGCCGCACGTTGGCCTGGAACTGAGCCATGTACGTCAGGTAGCAGAGCACAGCACCGATCATGGCGCCGGCCATCTGACCGAGCACATAGACCCAGACCTTGTCCCACACGCCGGTGTCGATGGCGAGTCCGAAGGTCACGGCCGGGTTGAGGTGACCGCCGGACAGCGGGGCGGCCGTGTAGGCGCCCGCGAGGACGCCGAAACCCCAGCCGAACGTGATCACTATCCAGCCGGCAGCTCGCGCCTTGGAGAATCTCAGGGTGACGGCGGCGCATACGCCGGCGCCGAACAGGATCAGTATCGCCGTACCGATCAACTCGCCGAGGAATATGTCTCCGTTGCTCATGGCGGCTCCTAGGCCCTGGCCCGGGGCGATCGACCCCGTTCCTCCGTGCAGGGTGCGTTCCCATGGCGACTTCAGCCGAAGGCAGGGGGTCCCGCGCCCCGCCCGGCGTCCGTGACGAGCGTGCCGTCGCAGCCGACTCGCCCGTGAGGGAAGGGCTTGTCCGGACGGAACCGCGCGGCGCAGTGCGTGGATACGCCGAGAATGTACGGCGATGTCGGCTGACACCGGGAAGTGTTCACCGGTGTCCGGGGGGCGTCAAGGTCGCTGACGCCAGCGGTTGCGGGTGTGCCGATGATTCACGGGTTGTCGCCGAACGGGCTTCCGGACGACCGCTCGGGGTGGGACGGACACCTGGGCCCTGCTGAGGTCGACGGGGGAGGCAAGCTCCTGCTGAACCCGGCAGGGATCGAAGGCCATGGGTGACTGTATGGGGGCCGCACGGACACCTTTCGGCCTCCGCCGCCCTGTTTGGGAAAAGCGTCTCACCCCGGCCCCGGCTCCGCCACCGCGCATTCGGCCTGGGCGGACACCGCCCCGCGCAGGATCTGGTGTCCGGGCACCCCCGCGCGGCCCATCACCCAGCTCACTCCGCTCAACGACTTCGCGGCCTTCTTCAGGGGTGCCAGACACGAGGCCGCCTGACGGTGGTCGGTCACACTGCCGGGTGCGCACAGGACCGTGGCCAGGGAAAGCGTGACGGGACGCCCGCCTGCCGACCAGGGCGCGTCCAGCACGGACGCGACCAGCGGATTCAGCCCGTCCGGTTCGGCGAGCACCAGGAAGTCGTCGCCGCCGATGTGCCCCACGCGCGTGGTGTCCGATGCCGCGTGCTGCAGCGCCCGCCCCACCGACCGGATCAATTCGTCGCCGGCCGCGAACCCCGCCCCGTCGTTGACCTGCTTGAAGTGGTCCACGTCCAGCCAACTCAGCGCAAAGGTCCGCCCGTCCGCGATCCGCCGGTCCACCTCACCGGTGATCGCGTCCGACCCGGGCAGCCTGGTGAGCGGATTGAGCCCGGCCGCCTCCTCGACGCGGGTCTCCGCCAGGGCCCGTACGAGGTCCGCGAGCCGCACGACCCCCACGCAACGGCCGCACCGGTCGACGACGGCCACGTCGTCCGAGGTACGGTCCCGGCCCCCGACCGCGACCACGTCCAGCACCTCCCACGCGGTGGCGTCCACGCCCACCGCGCGCGGCGGATCGCCGAGCTTGGCCGCGGGCCGGTCGGCGTACAGGGCGTGGCCGTAACGGCCCGACATCGACAGCAGAAAGCGGGAACGGTGCACCGACCGCACCGGCACGCCGTTCACGTCGACCAGCAGCACCCCGGACACGTCCGGTGACCCGGTCAGCAAGGCCCGTACCTGGCCCGCGGAGGCGGTGGCGGGCAGCAGCGCCGCAGGCCGGACGAACTCGCGCACCGACGGGCCGGAGCGGCGCGTCATCTCAGGGCCGGGGGAGCGCGGCGGAACGTACACGTCAGCGGTCGGCAGCCGGGCCGGTGGAGCGAACAGCTCGCCCTGAGCCAGCTGGGCACCGCCCGACCGCGCGCTCGCGCACTGCGACTCCGTCTCCACGCCCTCGACGCACAGGAGCGCGTCCAACTGCTCGCAAAGCATCCGCATCGCCCGTACCGCCGCGGGCCGCGACAGTGCGGACGCGTCCAGTTTGACCAGGTCCGGCGCCATGTCGGTGAGCAACCGCAGCGGCAGGTCCCCGTCACCGACACCGTCCGCGCTGATGCGGAAGCCCTGCTCCCGCAGCGCGCCGATCGCCTCCAGCAGCGCCCGTTGAGGCACGTGCGTGTACGGCGGACCGACGTCGATCGTCACCTCCCACGGCAGCCGCCCGGCCGCCCGCACCACGTCGTGCAACGGCGTGAGACCGCCCAGGTCGGCGAGAGTTCCGGCGAAGACGTTGATGTACAGAGGCAGCAGCGTCTCCTTGCGGACCGCCGCACGGAAGGCGGACACGGCCAGCAGGCCGTCGACTTCGGGATCACGGCGGGCCTCGGCCAGGATGTCACCGGCTTCCGGGCGGGCGAGTATCTCCAGCCCCGCGACTCCGCAGGTGGTCAGGTTGACCACTGGCTGGAAGGCGAAGCGGAGAGTGTCCGTCCAGGAGCTCACGGGAGCATGATGTCCGCCGCCTGATCGCGCCCGAGCCCAGTTCATACGACGTTCACGCAGCATTCCGGACGGGTCACACTGCGTAGACGACCGCAGGGCGCATCCGATCTCGGACGCCGGCCTCACCGCGGCCCTCGAAAGCCCTCGCGAGGCACGGGTGACCAACCCCCGAAAGACCCGCTTCCAGTGATCGGATACAGTCCGCGGCGTGTCCGAAACTCAGCACTCCGCCCCCAACTCCGCAGCGGGCTCCCATTGTTCGAGCTGCGGCGCGCCCTACGGAGAGGGCGTTTCCGGCTGGCCCCGCACCTGCCCGGCGTGCGGCACCGTGGCCTACCGCAATCCGCTTCCGGTGGCGGTCGCACTCCAGCCCGTCTACGACGCGAAGGGCACCGCCCTGGTCGTCATCACCCGCACGGTAGGCCCCGCGCGCGGAGGCATCGCTCTGCCCGGCGGCTACATCGACGACCGTGAGGACTGGCGGCAAGCAGTCGTCCGCGAACTCCAGGAAGAGACCGGCATCGACGCGGCCGGCCGCGATGTACGCCTCGCCGACGCCATGAGCTCTCCCGACGGGCACCTGCTGCTGTTCGGCCTCCTTCCGGAACGGCCCGCCGACCGTCTGCCGACGTCGGTGGCCACGGACGAAACCGAGGGCTGGCACCTGTTGCGCAGGCCCGAGGAACTCGCCTTCCCGCTGCACACCCTCGCCGTACGGGCCTTCTTCGAGGGCCGCTACGTCTGAGCTCCACGCTCGCCGAGTCCTCGTACGCGCACGGGATACGGCGACGCGAGCACGCCGTCATCGAACTCCTGCTCGACGACCAGCTTCCGGCCCCGCCAGCGGGTGACGTAGCGCTCGACCTCCGGTTCGTCCCAGCCGTCTCCCGCATCCGGCACCACCAGCCCGCCCCCGGCACGTCCCCGGGCGGGCGCCCACACCTCCAGTTCCAGTCCGCCGTCGTCCCCGCGGACGGGAACGACCGCACCCGCGCGCGCGAGCACGGGGACCCGGGACAGGGGAGCGTCCACGAGAACCTGCCCCGGCCCCTCGTACGCCCGCTCCGTCGCCGTGTCGTACCAGCGCCCCCGCGGAAGCTGCACCGCACGCCGGTCGGCACCCGGATCCAGCACCGGCACCACCAGCAGACAGTCGCCCAGCAGGAACGCGTCCTCACAGTCGCGCAGCGCACGGTCCTCGGGAGCGGACCACCACGTCGGACGCACGTACGGCGCCCCCGTGCGCTGGGCCAGATGCGCCAGCGTCAGGAAGTACGGCAGCAGCCGCCGACGCTCGACGAGCGCCACGCGCGCGTGCTCCAGCACTTCGGGACCGAACTCCCACGGTTCCCTGCGCCCCGCGCGCAGGCTCGCGTGCGTACGGAAGAGCGGCAGATACGCGGCCAGCTGGAACCACCGCACATAAAGTTCGGGCGACGGGCTGCCGTCGAACCCGCCCACGTCCGGCCCCGAGTAGGGGACCCCGCACAGCCCGAGGCCCATCACCAGTGACAGTGACGCCCGCAGCCCGGGCCACCCCGTGGCCACGTCACCGGACCAGGTCCCCCCGTACCGCTGCATGCCGGCCCAACCGGAACGGGAGAGGACGAAGGGCCGCTCCTGCGGCAGCAGATCGCGCAGCCCCTCGTAGCCCGCCCTGGCCATGCACAGCCCGTAGACGTTGTGCGCCTCCCGATGATCTCCGCCCCGCCCCTCCAAGGAGTGCCTCGCCGAACGCGGCAGCGTCGACTCCCCGAAAGCGGCGAACGAGGTCGGCTCGTTCATGTCGTGCCAGAAACCCGAGAACCCCTGCCCGAGACGCTCCTCGTACAGACCACCCCACCACTCACGCACGCGCGCGTGGGTGAAATCGGGAAAGACCGACTCCCCGGGCCACACCACCCCGCGCACGAGCCGCCCGGAGGCATCCCTGACAAAGGCGTCCTCGGTCGTCCCGCTGTCGTACACGTCGTTGCCCGGCGTGGCCCTGACCGCCGGGTCGACGATCGACACCAGCCGGATCCCGTCCCGCCGCAACTCCTCGGCGAGCTGCGGCAGTTTCGGGAAGTTGTCATGATCGACCGTGAACACCTGGTGCTCGTCGTAGTGGTCGATGTCCAGATGAACCGCGTCCAGCGGAAGGTCGCGCTCCAGATACCCCGAAACGATTCGCCGCACCTCCTGCTCGCTGCCGAAACCCCAGCGCGCGTGGTGATGGCCCAGTGCCCACGCGGGGGGCGGTGCGGCCGCACCCGTCAGAGAGGCCCAGACGAGCAGCACGCGCGCGGGGGTGCCCACCATCACCCAGCACCGCAGCGGGCCGCCCTCCATGCGCAACTCGCTGGTCCCCGCCCGGTCATGTCCCGAACCAGCCCCCTCCTCGCCCTCGCGCAAGGTCACCGTGCCGTCCCAGGAATTGTCGTGGAACACCAGATGCGTGGCCGCATCGGCCACGACCAGCTGCACCGGCATGGTGATGTACAGCGGATCATCGCCCGGGTCGAACGCATGTCCGGGATCGGTGTTCCACAGCCGGTACGTGCCGTTCCGCAACCGTGGACCCGCCGCCCGCCCGCCGAGCCCGAAGAACCTCGCGTCGGCCGCCACCTCCGACCGCTGCATCCACCGCGCCGACCCACCGCCGACGGGCTCCCACCAACGCGGCGGAAGATCCCGGCGCAGCGTCACCCCACCGGGCGTCTGCACCTCCACCGCACCGTGCCGCGAGATCACGACCGTCACCCGCTCGGCCACCACGCGCCAGCCACCGTCCTTGTCCGGCTCCAGCACCGCCCGAGGGTCCGGCTCCGGACAACGTCCCGCAAGCGCGTACGACGGCTCGGGAGCGGCCCCGTCCCACCCCCAGAAGACGGCACCGTGCACGGTGACGACGACGTGGAGCTCGGACCGGCTGAACCGGATCACACCGCCCCCCGGCCCGGGCCGCACGTCCTGCACCGGCCCGGGCACCCGAGCCCGCTCCGCGCCCCGGGGCGGCAGCCCCTCGGCGTCGACGCGCCTCCTGCGCCACGCCGCTCGTACGGTACGCAACCCCTGGGCAGCCCCCACAGAACCGACCACCCTCATCGAACGCACCAGGTCACGACCGTCCATGCTGCTCAGCCTGCCACTGTCCGCCCCACGCGCGTGTGGCGTTCAACTGCCGTTCACCCATGACGGGACCACATCTTCACGACGCGGACTGTGTGGGGCGCACCCTGGTGCAGAAGTCGATCACATGGCATCGTCCGTGTCATCCGCGTCACGCGCACACCCCGCCGTGCGCGGAGGACGCACACGACGCGCACAGTCCGGGAGCCGCCCCATGTCGATCTCCAACCCCCAGCCGCTGTGGCAGCCAGATCCACAGCGCATCGCACAGGCCCAGGTCACCAGATTCCAGGCCTGGGCCGCGGAACGCCACGGTGCCCCCTCCGAGGGCGGCTACCCGGCCCTCCACCGCTGGTCGGTCGACGAACTGGACACCTTCTGGAAAGCCGTCACCGAGTGGTTCGACGTACGCTTCGCCACCCCCTACACGCGCGTACTGGGCGATCGCTCCATGCCCGGTGCCCAGTGGTTCCCCGGCGCGACCCTGAACTACGCCGAGCACGCCCTGCGTGCCGCCGAGACCCGCGCAGACGAACCCGCGCTCGTGCACGTCGACGAAACGCACGAACCCCGTCCCACGGCCTGGCGCGAGCTGCGCCGCCAAGTGGGCTCCCTGGCCGCCGAGCTGCGCGCCCTCGGCGTACGCCCAGGAGACCGTGTCAGCGGCTACCTCCCGAACATCCCCGAGGCCGTCGTCGCCCTCCTCGCCACCGCCGCCGTGGGCGGCGTCTGGACCTCCTGCGCCCCGGACTTCGGCGCCCGCAGTGTTCTGGACCGTTTCCAGCAGGTCGAACCGGTCGTCCTGTTCACCGTCGACGGCTACCGATACGGCGGCAAGGAGCACGACCGCCGCGACATCGTGACCGAGCTCCGCGCCGAACTGCCCACCCTTCGAGCCGTCGTCCACATCCCCCTGCTCGGCACCGACGCCCCCGAAGGCGCCCTGGAATGGTCGGCCCTCACCGCCGCCGACGAGGAACCGGTCTTCGAGCAGGTGCCCTTCGACCACCCCCTCTGGGTGCTCTACTCCTCCGGCACCACCGGCCTGCCCAAGGCCATCGTCCAGTCCCAGGGCGGCATCCTCGTCGAACACCTCAAGCAGCTCGGCCTGCACTGCGACCTGGGCCCTGAGGACCGCTTCTTCTGGTACACCTCGACCGGCTGGATGATGTGGAACTTCCTCGTCTCCGGCCTCCTCACCGGCACCACGATCGTCCTCTACGACGGCAGCCCCGGGTACCCCGACACGGGCGCCCAGTGGCGGATCGCCGAACGCACGGGAGCCACCCTCTACGGCACCTCCGCCGCGTACGTCATGGCCTGCCGCAAGGCCGGCGTACGTCCCGCACACGACTTCGACCTCACCCGCGTGCGGTGCGTGGCCACCACCGGATCACCGCTGCCGCCCGACGGCTTCCGCTGGCTGCACGACGAGGTCCGCGACGACCTCTGGATCGCCTCCGTCAGCGGCGGCACGGACGTCTGCTCCTGCTTCGCCGGAGCCGTGCCCACCCTCCCCGTGTACGTCGGCGAACTCCAGGCCCCCGGCCTGGGTACCGACCTGCAGTCCTGGGACCCCAGCGGCAGACCGCTCACCGACGAGGTGGGCGAACTCGTGGTCACCAACCCCATGCCGTCCATGCCGATCCACTTCTGGAACGACCCCGACGGCAGCCGTTACCACGACAGCTACTTCGACACCTACCCGGGCGTGTGGCGACACGGCGACTGGATCACCGTCACCTCACGAGGCTCCGTCGTCATCCACGGACGCTCCGACTCGACCCTCAACCGCCAGGGCGTACGCATGGGCTCGGCCGACATCTACGAAGCCGTGGAGCGCCTCCCCGAGATCAAGGAATCCCTGGTCATCGGTATCGAACAGCCCGACGGCGGCTACTGGATGCCCCTGTTCGTCCACCTGGTCCCCGGAGCAGTCCTGGACGAAGCCCTCCTCGACCGCATCAAGCAGACCATCCGTGACCAGCTCTCACCACGCCACGTCCCCGACGAGATCATCGAAGTCCCCGGCGTCCCCCACACACTCACCGGAAAGCGCATCGAGGTCCCGGTCAAGCGCCTCCTCCAAGGCGCCCCCCTGGAGAAGGCGGTCAACCCGGGCTCCATCGACAACCTCGACCTGCTGCACTTCTACGAGGAACTCGCCCGCAAACGCGCCTGACCGACCACGCCGGCCTTCGACACCGGCCTCGGGGCGGGTACCGAGGCCGGCACGTCCGCGTTGTCAGTGCCCCCGATTACTGTGAGTGAGCATTGATCGACTGCACAGCACAGGGGGAACCATGGCGCACACCGACCGCCACACGATGCGACGCGTCCTGCGCCGCGAAATCGCCGGCACCATCGGCCTGCTGACCGACGAACACGATTTCCGTGCCATGCGGCGCTATCGCAGCTTCACCTTCGACGACCACAAGATCTACCTGGAACAGGTGGAGGCCCTCCTCAGGACGCGGGCCTCCCAGGGCAGCCACACGACGATCGCCCTCTTCGATCCACAGGAGTACGCCGACTACTGCGCCGAAACCGGGCTCGATCCCGACATCCCGACGAGCCGCACACGCTTCACCTCCGAGCTGGCCGCCACAGGCCCCACCGTCCCGTACGACGGCCGACCGCTGGCAGACCTCGTCCCGGCCCTCGTCGACGAAGCCATCCGACAGGCCACCTGGGAGTACGCCTCCACACTCCTCGCACGACTCGGCCCCTGCCCCACCTGCGGCGAGGACATCGGCCGCGCAGCCTACGCCCGCGCCTCGAACGTCCTCCTGCGCATCTTGGAGACCGCCGAACCGGGCAACCGGCACCTCGTCTGCAGCGTGACCGGAGCCCCGGAAACGCTCGTCTCCGTCCTCCACGCCGACGGCGACGCCCAAGGCACCACGCATCTGGACGAGGCCGAAACGCTGGAATTCACCACGGTCCTGGCCCTCGGCCTCGCCACGAGGAGCCCCGGCGGACTCGTCATGCGCACCAGCGCCCCGGGCAGGACGGACCGCATCTACGGATGGCGCCTGCGCGGAGACCGTCTGGAACCCCTCACCGCCGGCGAGGTCTTCGACGCCTACTGCACCGACGTCGAATCCGGGGACCTCATCTCTCCCGAATCGGGCGTCGACTACTGCGTACCGCCAGACCTCGGCGATGACGAGGTGCCCCCGGGACACCACCACTGAACGCGCGGGGGGCGCCCCACCTTCCGGCGGAGCGCCCCCTGCACGATCGGCGTGCAGCCGTACCGCACCGGCTACTCGCCGGACAGCACCGCCTGAGCGGCCTGGCGCGCCTCCTCGGCACTGTCCGCCGCACGCGCCGCCGCCGCGGCACGCTCACACTGCGCCAGCGTGTACTTCGCCAGCGTCGCGCGGACATAGGGGATCGACGCCGCACCCATGGACAGGGAGGTGACACCCAGACCGGTCAGCACACAGGCCAACAGCGGGTCCGACGCAGCCTCACCGCATACGCCGCAACTCTTCCCCTCGGCCTCGGCCGCCTCTGCGGCCAGCGAGACCAGGTCGAGCAGCGCGGGCTGCCACGGATCCTGCAGACGGGACACCGCACCCACCTGACGGTCTGCGGCGAAGGTGTACTGCGCGAGGTCGTTCGTTCCCAGGGACAGGAACTCGACCTCCTGCAGGATCGAGCGAGCCCGCAGCGCGGCCGACGGAATCTCCACCATCGCGCCGAACTTCGCCTGCAGCCCAGCCGCCCGGCATGCGTCCGCGAACGCCCTGGCATCGGCGCGGTCCGCCACCATCGGGGCCATGACCTCGAGATGGACAGGCAGCCCCTCGGCGGCCTTCGCGAGCGAGGTCAGCTGAGTGCGCAGCACCTCGGGGTGGTCCAGCAGGGTCCGCAGCCCGCGAACACCCAGCGCCGGGTTCGGCTCATCGGCCGGCGTCAGGAAGTCCAGCGGCTTGTCCGCCCCCGCGTCGAGGACTCGGACGACGACACGCCCCTCGGGGAACGCCTCAAGAACCTGCCGATACGCCTCGACCTGCTTCTCCTGCGACGGGGCGTTCTTGCTGTCGTCCAGGAAGAGGAACTCGGTACGGAACAGACCGACACCCTCAGCACCCGCCTCGACGGCGGCGGGAACGTCGGAGGGCCCACCGACGTTGGCCAGCAGCGGCACCTTGTGGCCGTCGGCGGTGGCGCCCGGGCCTGTCGACGCCGCGAGCGCGGCCTTGCGCGCCGCGGCAGCGGCCTCGAGCTCCGCCTTCTTCTCGTCGCTCGGGTTCACGAAGATGTCGCCGGTGCTCCCGTCGACGGCGATGACCGTGCCTTCGGCCAGCTCACCGGCACCAGGCAGCGCGACGACAGCAGGCACACCCAGCGCCCTCGCCAGAATCGCGCTGTGGCTGGTCGGCCCGCCCTCCTCCGTGACAAAGCCGAGAACGAGCGTCGGGTCCAGCAGCGCCGTGTCGGCCGGGGCGAGGTCGCGGGCGACGAGGACGTACGGCTCGTCGCTGTCCGGCACACCCGGCATCGGGACCCCGAGCAAACGAGCGACGATACGATTCCGCACGTCATCCAGGTCTGCCACGCGTCCGGCAAGGTACTCGCCGGCGCCGGCCAGCAGCTCGCGGTACGCGGCAAAGGCGTCGTAGACGGCGCGCTCGGCCGTGCTTCCGACAGCGATACGGCGGTCCACATCCGACATGAGTTCGGGGTCCTGGGCCATCATGGCCTGAGCCTCGAGCACGGCCTGGGCTTCGCCCCCCGCCAGATTGCCGCGCGCTACGAGGTCGGCTGCCACCGCCTCCACAGCCTTGCGAGCGCGCCCCTGCTCACGCTCCGCGTCCTCGGCCGGAATCTGCTTGGCCGGCGGTTCGAGGACCGCCGTTCCCATGTGCCGTACCTCGCCGATCGCCACACCGTGGCTCACACCGACGCCTCGCAGCGTTGTCTCCATCTCACCCGTCTCCGATAGTGCGGCGGGTCCCGCCGCCGCGGTGGTTGTCGTCTCTACTTGCCGTCATTGCGACGGCACCTCGTCACTTCCAGAGGAAGAGACTGTCGCCGGCCTTCACATCGCCGTTGTCACGCAGATCGGAGAGGGACTCCGCCGTGGCCTCGAGGGCCACGATCGGGCACACCGGCGATTTACCGGCAGCCTCGACGGCCGACGGGTTCCAGCGGACGATGCCCTGGCCGCGGGTGACGGTGTCGCCCTTGTTCACGAGTAGCTCGAAGCCCTCTCCATTGAGTTGTACGGTGTCGATACCGAGATGCGTCAGCACACCGTGCCCCTGGTCGTCCACGACCACGAAGGCATGCGGATGGAGAGAGACGATGACCCCGTCCACGGGCGACACGGCCTCGGAGGGCTCACGCACGGGGTCGATCGCGGTGCCCGGGCCGACCATGGCCCCGGAGAAGACAGGATCGGGCACGGATGCCAGTCCGACGGCGCGTCCTGCCAGCGGGGACGTCACGGTGGTCATGGGAAGCCTCCCAGAGGTGGAGATCAATATGGCCGTCCCTGCCAGTGCCGGACGGCACACTGTTCAGCAGGGTATGTCACTTGAACTGCCGGTTCCGCGTGAGCGCACCGGAGTGGTCTAGACCATACCCCAAACGGATTTGCACCGGCTCCGAGGCCGCGTGTACAGTCGTACTCCTGCTTGGGGCTGAGAGGCGCCACGGTGTGTCCTCGCCCAGCAGATCAAACTCATCAGATCCTATCCTTGGGTCGCCTTCTGCATGCCTGCAGGACGGTGGTCGGAGGGCCGGAAAAACACTGATAGAGTTTGAAACACCGAAGGGAAGCGCCCGGAGGAAAGCCCGAGAGGGTGAGTACGAAGGAAGCGACCGTTCCTTGAGAACTCAACAGCGTGCCAAAAGTCAACGCC